>JAJIZT010000001.1:481029-616479 GCA_029948415.1 Cenarchaeum symbiont of Oopsacas minuta | reverse complement strand
GGTCATCTGGTGCCTTGTATGATAGAGTATATGTGCCTAGTGTGTTTGTGTTTACTGTTCCAGTACCTGTAATTGTTTGTGTGCCGTATGATGCATCAGTGGCTTTAGCTCCTGCGTCTGTATATGTTGAATTTTGTATTACAATAGTATTATTTACACCGTTGAGTGTTATGACTGGTTTTATCGTATCTAGTGTGACAAAGGAATCATCAGTAATGTCATCTTGTGTTACGGTGATCTTGTTTCCGCTAGAGTTTGTCACAGTTATAGAGAATGTGGCATTGCCATTGTCACCAGATTCAACTAGATTGGTAAATGTAGCAGAGCCGCCTGCATTTGAAACTGTTGTAAATGCTCTGTCGAGTATACGACCTGTGACATTTCCAAGGTCTGCGCCATCTGTGGTCAATGTGATGGATACTGTTTGACCTGCTCTAGCGTAATTGTTGACGCTGGTACTTGAGACAGTTAGACCTGTAACTGTAATTGGTTCTGCATCTACAATGGTGACTGTTCTGTTTATACTCTCACCTAAATTACCTGCCTTATCGGTACTTGCAGTATACGTATAGATAAGAACAGCGCCAAGTATACTAGTATCGAGTGTACCGTTTCGGATAGAAGAATAAGTGCCCGAATATTTTGGATCACCATCAGTTGCAGTTGCGCCTGGAACGATTGTGTCTGTGGTGTTTTGTAGTATAGTATAGTTTGCAGAAAATAATAACGATATTCTTGGAGATACTGTATCGACAAATATGTTTGATAATAGATCATCTTGTGTTATAACAAGTGAAGCACCAAGCGAGTTTGCAACTGTAATGCTAAATGTTACATGCTCTTCTATTTGAATAGACGGAATCGTTACAGATACAACAAGACTGTCATTATTTGTTGTTACAGTCGGGGTTGATTGTATATTTATGATGTTTGCCGTATACGAGTCGATGGTATCGTTTATGCTTAATTCTATAGTCAATGTATCTCCTATATTTGCATATGTATTGCCACGACTACTTTTGATCGATATGGGTGTTGTTTCAATTGGGACAACTTCAAATTTTATTATTTGAACTCCATCATCACTAATTGCTGTTGCTAGGGCATATGTGACGTCATTTATCTTTGTAGTGGCGGTGCTGTATGCGCCTAATAGTTCTGGATACTCTGCGCTGTCGGTTATGGCAGTTACTGGGGATGGGTCTGCTGGGTTTGTTATGTTTATTATTTGGATGCCATTATCAAGCTGTGATGCCACTAGGGCGTATGTATAGCCGTCTATTTGGGTGGTTGTGACGTGGACTGCGCCATTTAGTCTTGGATAGTCTGTGCTGTCGGTTATACTAGCTATTGGGGATGGGGATGCAGGGTTGCTGATGTCTATTATTTGGACGCCATCATCTCTATATGCTGCCACTAGGGCATATGTGGATCCATCTATTTTGGTGGTTGTGATGCTACGTGCTTCATCTAGTCTTGAATACCCCCCTATGTTGTCGGCTATGGCAGCTGTTGGTGATGGGGATGCAGGGTTGCTGATGTTTATTATTTGGACGCCATCATCATTATTTGCTGCCACTAGGGCGTATGCATATCCATCTATTTTGGTGGTTGTAATATCGCGTGCACCACGTAGTTCAGAATATCCTCCTGTGCTGTCGGTTATGTCAGCTACTGGGGATGGGGATGCAGGGTTGCTGATGTTTATTATTTGGACGCCATTATCAACAATTGCTGCCACTAGGGCGTATGTATAGCCGTCTATTTGGATGGCGGTAATGCCAGATGCGCCGTTTAGTCTTGGATAGTCTGTGCCGTCGGTTATACTAGCTATTGGGGATGGGTCTGCTGGGTTTGTTATGTTTACTATTTGGACGCCATCATCATTAAATGCTGCCACTAGGGCGTATGTATAGCCGTCTATTTGGATGGTGGTAATGCCTTGTGCACCAGATAGTACTGGATATGTTGTGCCATCAGTTACGTTGGCTATCGGAGATGGGCTTGCTGGGTTTGTTATGTCTATTATTTGAATGCCATGATCAGTACTTGCTGCCACTAGGGCGTATGTGTTGCCGTCTATTTGAGTGATTGCGATGCTACGTGCAGCGTCTAGTACTAGATGCTCTGTATCGGTTATTTTTGCTACAGGAGATACGCCAAGTTCGTACTGGATATTAGATAATATGATCGGTGGGATATCTTGTACGCTAACAGTTCTTGTTATAGTAGAACCTGGATTGCCAGCTGGGTCATCTGGTGCCGTGTATGATAGAGTATATGTGCCTAGTGTGTTTGTGTCTACTGGGTCAGAACTGGGTTGGACTATGCGTGTACCGTATGATGCATCTGTTGCAATAGCACCTGGATCTACATATGGAGCGTTTAATATTATAATTGTGTTATTGAGTCCATTGAGTGTTATCTCTGGATTTATCGTATCTGTTGTGACAAAGGTGTCATCAGTAATATCATCTTGTGTTATGGTAATTTGGTTTCCGCTAGAGTTTGTCACAGTTATAGAGAATGTGGCATTGCCATTGTCACCGGATTCAACTAGATTGGTAAATGTAGCAAAGCCGTTTGCATTTGCAACTGTTGTAAATGCTCTGCCGAGTATGGCACCTGTGACATTTCCAAGGTCTGTGCCATCTGTGGTCAATGTTACTGTTACATTTTGACCTTCTCTTGCGTGGATGTTGCCGTTGCCATTGCTTGCAATGGTTAGACTTGTGACTGTGATTGGATCTGCATCTATGGTGGTGATGATTTGAGTTGTACTTTTATTGGTACTGTTTTGGGGAGGAGGACTCGAAAATTCTTGAGCTAGTATAGATTGTACATTATATTCAAAAGGCGAAATAAAAGGTAACGGTGACAAAAGTACTAGTAGCAGTATTACAGCAATGTACATTTTTTTATGCATATGTTGTGCATATATAAAAATAGATATGAGTAGGAGATCTATCCATGAATAAAATATATCAACTCATGTAATAGATGTTGGAGTCATCTCTCTAGCCTTTGCTATTCTCAAAAATCTAGATTTGTGCATTTTGATGGTTTGAGTGCTTTTGATATCGCTAATTTGGATGTGATTGCAGATAAATGTGTTGGAATTATTACTTAGTTGCATAACCTGCCTAAATACCATATAGACAGAATTCAAACCTAAACAAATAGATCACCCCATGATTATGGGTTATTGATGAAAATAACCCACATCAGGAATGATCCACTTTGAATACGATGGTATTGTTTACTGTACGGATTTTAGATGACATGTGTGCAATCAGGAGGTTCTGCATACATGGCTGATAGCAAATACGTCAAATGGGGCACGCATCTAACCATTCAAAAATCCAAATCTTGGAAAAAACAAGTAAAGATTAAAAATAAAGGAAAGAATGGAAGGCGATTTGTGTATTCGGATAAACTATTTGAGAATCTTGCAATAATCAAAACATACACGAGTATCTCATATAGAGCGTGTCAAGGAATTGTACAGAATGTTCTAGGTTCAAATGCTCCAGATCATACCACAATATGCCGCAGAATAAATGCACTAAAAATAAAGATACCTGAAAGTCCATCTGATCAGTTAAAAGATATCTATCTTGCAATTGATGGTAGTGGCATAAAACCAAATGAGCGTGGCGAATGGATACGTGACAAATGGAAGATACGGCGCGGATTTATCAAGATACACTTTCTCATAAATGTTAAAACTCGAAAAATTGTCTCTTTTACAGTCACCACAGAGGAGAAAACAGACAGCTCGCAATTCTCTATCTTGTTAAAGGCAGCATCCAAGATAGCATCCACGACAGCTGCGGATAAACGCAATATCGTACTGTATGGAGATGGTGCGTATGATACAAACGCCAATTTTAACCGCTGCCAAAAGCTTGGCATTAAACCTATGATAAAGGTTCGATCAAATTCTGCACTTCATGCTGGTCGTTATGCACGTAACGATGCGGTTCGTGAGCAGCTTGAAGAAATAAAGCATCTTGCATTTACTCCAAATGATGCAATGTTAAAAAACCAAGCAGAGTGGAAAAAACGTGTTAGATATGGTCAACGTTGGATAATTGAGGTAGTGTTTTCTGCATTTAAGAGAGTATTTGGGGATTCTGTCATGTCAAGAAAATGGGATCACATTGTGCAAGAGCTTCGATTAAAAGTATGGGTCTACAACATGTTTTGTGATGCTGGTTTGAGTACACCTTGATGAGAAAACGCGTATCTATCTGACTATTGTTCTTATTTTGTACCGTATTGTTTGTTTTCATTGGATTATTGTACTCTGGTGACACATTTTTGCTGGTATGAGTTAAGGCGATCAAAAGTTGTGCAACTAAGTAGGAATTATTGGCGAATTCTCTTATTCATAGAGCCCATCATATCAATTCGTATAAATATTCTTAATAATTTAATGCAGTATATGGTTGGTATCGACACTATTCTTGAAAAACTAGCTACGGTCATAGATCCGGATCTAAAAAAAGATATTGTATCCATGGGAATGATAAAAGACTTGGAGATGGATTCGGGTAATCTCAAATTCACTTTAGAGCTTACCACACCTGCATGTCCATTTAATGCCGAGATCGAAGAAGATGTACGCCGTGTCATATCCGAAATAAAAGAAATACAAAAATTTGATCTACATGTTACTGCCAAAGTCATGGAAGGTAGATCATTGGAAGATGATGCTAGCATGGCTACTGTAAAAAATATTATTGGGGTAGCAAGTGGTAAAGGTGGCGTTGGAAAGTCGACAGTCTCACTAAATCTAGCACTTGCATTATCTAAAACTGGAGCAAAGGTGGGATTGCTTGATGCTGACATTTATGGACCAAGCATACCGCTGATGCTTGGAATGAAAGATGGTTCTATGCAAGTGGAGGATAATAAACTACAACCAGTCAATGCCGAAGGACTTCGCGTTGTCTCATTTGGATTTTTTGCACAACAAGAACATCAAGCTGCCATATACCGCGGGCCGATAATTTCTGGAATACTACGACAGTTTTTAGTAGATACTAATTGGAGTGACCTTGATTACCTTTTTGTAGATTTGCCTCCAGGAACAGGAGACATACCACTTACACTTGCTCAAACGATACCGATAACTGGCATACTAGTTGTTACAACACCTCAAAAAGTTGCAAGTAACGTTGCAGTAAAGGCAATAGGAATGTTTGAAAAACTAAACGTACCCATGCTTGGAATCGTAGAAAATATGAGCGGTTTTGTGTGTACAAAGTGCAATACAAAACATGACGTATTTGGATCGGGTGGCGCACAAAGAATAAGTGAAAAACATAATCTACCGTTTGTTGGACAGATACCGTTGACACCAGAGATAATGTCAGGTTCTGATGCAGGTAAACCTGTTCTTCTTGTGGATCCAAAATCTCCTAGTTCTATGGCATTTACGACTGCAGCAAAAAACATTGCAGCTCAATGTAGCATACTTGCAACCAAACTACAGGATGTAATAGTAGAATCCAAAAAAGTAGAGTCAAAAACGGCTCCAATTAAACCCGAGGCATAAACAAACGCATGTTGCAAAGTGTATGGTAAGGCTCTCAGATTCTAAAAGAGATGAATTCAGTAAACCGATTGGAGTTTTGATACCAGATGCAGACATAACCATAAAAGAAATTAAAAAGTATGCAGGATCTAATGCTAATTACATTACCATAGGTGATGCGACGACAGAGCGTGCATCAAAACTTGGTTTGCGTGTATGTCTTGAAATTGTAGATGGTTTTGAAAAAAGATTGTCTCGAGATTTACCAAAACCAAGTAACGACTGTATAATAATAAAATGCAAAAATCCTCCAGGACATATTACAGATGAAGCATTTGATACAGTGTATAATGCAATGGGAGAGATCCCAGATAAACATATCAGAATATCAGTAGATGGCGAAGAAGATCTTTTGGCATTGCCTGTATGTGCATATGCAGCAGATGGTTTTGCAGTTTTGTACGGACAACCAAATGAGGGCATTGTGGTTGTACGTATTGAAGAAGGGTCAAGGAATAAGGCTAAATCTATGCTTCAATCTATGATTGATGGGTATGATGACCCGGTGGCTGTATGATTTATGATTTACAACCAATATGTCTGACCCATTTACATCTAAATAAAATTGGAAAATGAAGTAGCGTATGGTATTAAACATAGATCGTTATATCATATTGTGAAACTAGATCCCGATATGAGGTTACAGATACTTGAAAAGGTTGGCGTATATTCAGCTCGATTCTCCATACAAGAGCCATACATAGTACTCTCAACAAAAGAGGTGCTAGAGATGCCTGTAGAGATAACTAGTGGTAGACGCACCACTGCTTACAAATATTATGGGGTATCATATCTAAGCCACAACCTTGTCTTCATAAATGTTAGAAAGATACCTGATGAAAAGGTATTAGAGAATACCATTGTACACGAACTAGTTCATATGCGCTTCCCATATCTGAGTCATGGTAGACGGTTTAACTCGCTTGTAAGACGTGGTCTCAAAGGGAGCAGATTCCCACCATACAAAAAACAAAAGCATAGACCCCATTGTTGATTTATATTCAAGGCTTTGGGCGTGCGGGTTGATGGATATAATTCAAACACTGCCTATTTTGGCATGTGTAGCATCGTTTGTAATAGCTGGCGTCTATTCAGCATGGATTATGCGACAAAATTCTGGAACTGCAGCGATGCAAGAGATCTCAGAGGCTGTACGTGTTGGCGCAGCAGCGTTTTTGCGTCGCGAGATGAAGATCATAATTCCCATAGCCATAAGTTTGGCTGCAATAATAGGCTATTTTATCGGCATCTCTAACGGAATTGCATTTGCAGTAGGAGCTGCACTATCTGCTGTTGCTGGAATAATATCCCTAAAGATCACAGTAAAGGCTGCAGTGCGTTCTGCAAATCTGACAGACTCTGGACTTGGTAGAACATTTGTACTAGCGTTTCGTGGCGGAGCCACAGTAGGACTTGCAGTTCCTGCAATGGCATTACTTGCAATCGCACTATTGTATTATGTATATCCAGATCCAATTACAATAGCAGGAGTCGGGATTGGAGCAAGTCTTATCGCATTGTTCATAAGAATAGGTGGAGGGATATTTACAAAGGCAGCTGACATGGGTGCAGATCTTGTTGGCAAGGTAGAGGCAAACATACCAGAAGATGATCCACGTAATCCAGCAACCATCGCAGACAACGTTGGAGACAATGTTGGAGATGCTGCTGGAATGGGTTCTGATGTGTACGAATCATATATTGTGACAATGCTCGCTTCACTGCTCATAGCAGCATTGATTGCAGTTCCAGAGATTCTAGTATACCCCATATTGATTGCATCATCTGGAATGATTGCATCTATAATAGGCACTGCAACTATAGGATCTAAAAATATCAAAGATGTTATGAAGCCACTCAATAGATCATTTTACATCTCGGCTGCAATTGCAATAGGATTAAACTTTGTATTTACAAAACTCTTCATGGGAGACTCACCACTAGCACTTGCGTTGTTTGGAACGACTGTCGTAGGCGTGATCCTAGTTCCAGTAATTCAAAAGATCACTGACAGATATACAAACTACAAGTACGGTCCGGTCAAAGAGATATCCGATTCTGCAAAATGGGGATATGCTTCACTTACCCTGATGGGAATAATCAAAGGACTCCAGTCAACTGGTCCATTCATGATTGCCCTTGTGGCAGCAATAATGATATCATATGCACTTGCCTCATCGGCTGCGCCGGATCCTGAACAAGCAACATTGTATGGAATATTTGGTACATCGCTTACTGCAATGGCAA
Organism: Cenarchaeum symbiont of Oopsacas minuta; assembly: GCA_029948415.1. Taxonomy (NCBI): domain Archaea; kingdom Thermoproteati; phylum Nitrososphaerota; order Candidatus Cenarchaeales; family Candidatus Cenarchaeaceae; genus Candidatus Cenarchaeum; species Cenarchaeum symbiont of Oopsacas minuta. The sequence continues at coordinate 608,630 of JAJIZT010000001.1, read as the reverse complement.
TGCTCAGTTTAGCTGGAATCGTACTGAGTATCGACGCGTTTGGACCAATAGCTGATAACGCTGGAGGCATAGTCGAGATGACAGGAATGGGTGAGGAGAGTCGTAAAGTTACAGATGAGATAGACGCTGTTGGAAATACCACAAAGGCAGTCACAAAGGGATTTGCGATAGCAAGTGCAGGTTTGGCAGCACTTGCCATGATGCAAGCATTCCAGTTTGAAGCAGCAGAGATATTCCATGGCGTACTAGAATTAGATTATACACTTACAAATCCAGCAGTCACCATCGGTCTGCTAGTTGGAGGCTTGATTCCATTCATAATTACTGGACAGTTAATCGATGGAGTCTCGCGCGCTGCTTCAAAGATGGTGGACGAGGTGCGCAGACAATTTAAAAAAGACCCAGAGATACTCACAGGTAAATCAAAACCAGATTATGCAAGATGTGTGGATATTGCAACTGTTGCATCACTAAAAGAATTGTGGAAGTCTGCAAGTATTGCAATTGTGGCGCCGATTGTATTAGGCGTTGTACTAGGCCCTACTGCAGTAGCAGGATTGCTCATGGGTTCTGTCGTATCTGGAATATTCCTTGCATACCATCTTGCCAATACAGGTGGCGCATGGGATAATGCGAAAAAACTCATAGAGATGCAAAATAGAAAAGGTTCAGAAGAGCACAAGGTTGCAATAGTAGGCGACATTATTGGAGATCCATACAAAGACACCGCCGGTCCGGCATTAAACACGGTTATAAAATTACTAAATACTGTAGCAATTGTCTTTGTCTCTGCATTTGTGGCGATTCTAGTATTATAAAAAAAATACCAGTATTGATCAACTTTAGGATCAAAGCATGTATCAGAAATTTCAATATATCGACAATTCATCATACTCTAAATCTGTACATTTTCAACTAGGTCTTTTTCATGAATCGTATTATATATCCAAACTATGAATGGTTTTAGAAATCAAATCTTGCTCAGTTATGTAGATGTGATATATGTGCCCAGATTAGATGTGTTGCATTTAATTTACTCGCCCCATTTAACTTTCTAATTGAACAATAGCACAGAATCTAGTAAAAACCCTAGTTTGGAAGAGTGGAATATCGTTTGGATTAAATAACCCAAAATGAAAACTAGATCATGGAAGTACACGTATACGATACATATGTCAAAGCAAAAGATGGCCACACGATGCATTTTGATGTGATCACAAGCGAAAAAGATCACGACAAAGCACTCGCATATGCCAAAGAATGGCTTTCATCGATCAACGAGGGCGAATCCAAAATCACCACAGAGGAATGCCAATTTTGTCATTCCCAAGGAGCTCCAGAACCAATCGAACAAGAAATCCAACAAAAAGGGTATTTCATCCAAAAGATGGAAGGTTGCCCCTAGATATTTTTTATTTTTTAATTATACCATTTTAATAAATGTCACATGTACATATGCATGTAAATATTTTAATTCAATGGAGTATACTATAAACTATGAACATAACAGAAAAGATACTTGCTCATGCGTCTGGTAAAAACAGCGTATCTCCAGACGATGTGGTGTTTGCAGATATAGATTGTGCTATGGTACACGATGTTTCAGGTCCTGGAGTAATCAAAGTATTTGAAAAACTAGAGAAACATGGAATAGATACGTCAAAGCTTTGGAATCCAAACAAGATTTGGGTGGCCGAAGATCATTTTGTTCCATCGGCAGAGAAAACATCAGCTGCAAATATAACAAAACTGGAAAAATTTGTGACAAAATACGGAATTACTCGGCATTTTAAATATGGTCTCGGACAATATGGTATCTGTCATACACTATCTCATGAAGAAGGACTAGTTTTACCAGGTCAAGTTTATGTCGGAGGAGACTCACATACCAATACAACTGGTGCACTTGGAGCGTTTGCATGTGGTCTTGGACATACTGACATGGCATATGTTATGTTAAATGGTCGAATATGGTTCAAAGTGCCAGAAACTCTACTCTTTAAACTCAACGGTGAGCTTTCAGACCACGTAATGGCAAAAGATCTGATTTTGCAGATAATAGGAGATATTGGAACCGATGGTGGAGCATACAATACGATGCAGTTTGCAGGTTCTGGAATAGATGCCATGCCAGTTGAAGAGCGCATAACACTTACAAATATGACAACTGAAGCTGGTGCCAAAAACGGCATAATAGAGGCAGATGAGAAAACTAGACAATATCTTATAAAACATGGGGCAAAACCAAATGATACTGTACATGCAGATTCAGATGCAGAATATGTAAAAGTGTATGAATATGATGCAGTCAATCTTGAACCCATGGTCGCAAAACCATTTTCACCACAAAATATAGCACCAGCTCGAGATCTCGCATCAGTTGAGATAAACAAGGCATACATTGGTTCGTGCACAGGTGCAAAAATGTCAGACCTAGAGGCAGCTGCACGCATAATAAAAGGGCATAAAGTTTCAATACGCACCGAAGTCGTACCAGCTGCAATATCCATACTAAAAAAAGCCATGGATCGTGGCCTGATACAGACGTTTCTTGATGCAGGTGCACTAATCGGTTCTCCCACATGCGGTGCATGCTGTGGTGCACATATGGGAGTTTTGGGCGCAGAAGAAGTGTGTGTTAGTACAACGAATAGAAACTTTCCTGGTCGCATGGGACATATCGAATCACAGACATATCTTGCATCACCACTTGTTGCAGCAGCTTCTGCGATAACTGGTAGAATAACTGATCCGAGGGATCTTGCATGATTGGTACGGTTATAAAATATGACAAGGATAACATTGACACAGATGTGATAATCCCAGGAATGTATCTAAAGATACATGATTATGCAGAACTTGCAACGCATGCAATGGAAGGACTAGATAGTGACTTTCATTCAAAAATAAAGTCTGGAGGTAGCATAATAGTAGCAGGAAAGAATTTTGGGTGTGGCTCTAGTCGAGAACATGCACCTATTGCTCTATCACATTCTGGAATACACGCAGTATTAGCAGTCTCTTTTGCACGTATATTTTATAGAAACTGTGTAGATGGAGCATTTTTGTTACCAATTGAGATCAAAAGTATAGACTTTGCATCAATATCAGATAGAGATGTATTAAAAATAGATATAGAAAATAACGTTGTAAAAAATGTTACAAAAAATTCAGAGTATAAAACTCGCCCATTTGCTCCGCTAATAGCAAAAATAATAAAGGCTGGAGGTCTATTCAAATTCAATTTGAAAGATTGGGATGAAAATGATGCAAACTCTGTTTGAAAAAATTTGGAATCATCACATAGTACAAGAAAAAAATGGATTGTCATTATTGTATGTAGATAGGCATCTTTTGCACGAAGTGACATCACCGCAAGCATTTGCAGGACTACGAAATACAGGTAGAAGGGTAAGGCGGCCGGATTTGACCATAGCTACAGTTGACCACAACGTACCTACAGAAAAACGATCATTGCCCATACTAGATAAAAGCTCGCGTGTACAGATACAGACATTGGAGAAAAACTGTAAGGATTTTGGAATACGTTTGTACGGAATGAAAAGTGAAAAACAAGGCATCGTTCACATCATAGGTCCAGAACTTGGAATAACCTTGCCTGGAACAACATTGGTGTGTGGAGATAGTCATACCTCTACGCACGGTGCACTTGGATCTCTAGCATTTGGAATAGGAACAAGCGAGGTGGAACACGTTCTTGCATCACAGACTATCTGGATGAAACAGCCAATACCAATGGAAGTTCGTATGAAAGGTAGACGTCATGATAAACATTCAGTTACTGCAAAAGATATGATACTCTCACTTATTCGTAAAATAGGCATATCAGGAGGCACAGGCACTGTCCTAGAATACCGCGGAGATGCAATACGTGATTTGGATATAGATGGAAGGATGACAATATGTAACATGTCCATAGAGGCAGGATCGCGTGCCGGACTTGTATCTCCTGATGAGACCACATTTGAGTATATCAGAGATCGTCAATGTGCGCCAAAAGACTTTGATGCTGCAGTACAGGAATGGAAAAAACTAGAGACAGATAATGGAGCTAAATTTGCAAAGAGTGTAACTATCGATGTATCGCGCGTTGCACCTCAAGTAAGCTGGGGAACGAATCCTGCCATGACATGCAATATAGATGAGACAGTTCCAGACCCTGAAGAATATGCTGCAGGAAATTCCAATATAAAAAAAGATGCAGATGCTGCCCTAAAATACATGGACTTGGAAAAAGGCACCCCGATTACAGATATACGTTTAGACCGTGTATTTATCGGATCGTGTACCAATGCAAGATTGAGGGATTTGAGTGAGGCTGCACGAGCCATAAATGGAGGTCATGTAGCAGATGGTGTAAGAGCAATGGTCGTTCCAGGCTCGCAACAAGTAAAGGCGCAAGCAGAACGTGCAGGTCTTGACAAAATATTCATAAAGGCTGGATTTGAATGGCGTGAGTCTGGGTGTAGTATGTGTCTTGGAATGAATCCAGACATACTCTGTTCTGGTCAGAGATGTGCTAGTACATCTAATAGAAATTTTGAGGGAAGACAAGGTGCAGGTGGTAGAACTCATCTTGTGAGTCCAGTCATGGCAGCAGCAGCTGCAATTGCTGGAAGATTCGTTGATGTACGGGAGATATCCTTGACATGAAACCATTCAAAACAGTATCAGGAATTGTAACACCTTTAAATCGTACAAACGTCGACACAGATCAGATCATACCAAAACAGTTTCTAAAATCAACAGAACGCACAGGATTTGGGAAAAATTTGTTTTACGGGTGGAGATATGATTCCAAAGGTACACCCATCATTGAATTTGTGTTAAATAATCCAAAATATGCAAATTCTCCAATACTTGTAGCAGGGGAAAACTTTGGTTGTGGTTCTAGTCGAGAGCATGCAGTATGGGCCATATTAGATCATGGATTTTTGGTCGTGATTGCACCATCGTTTGCAGACATTTTCTTTAACAATTGTATAAAAAACGGCATTTTGCCAGTAAAGCTTGATACAGATCTAGTCTCAAATATTCTTGAGGCAAAGAGTACGATGATCGATGTTGATTTAAAATCGCAGACTCTGATCATAAATTCAGATGGTGCAAATATAAAGATCAGCTTTGAGATTGATACATATGCAAAAAATATACTTTTACAAGGACTTGATGAGATATCAATCACTATGAAGAATGAAAAAGAGATATCATTGTATGAGAATTCTAGTAAAATACGCCCTATCGAAGGTCTGACTTGATCTTAACTCTAGACATTTGCTCTAGTGCTTTTTTCACGTCAATACTATTACGTTCCAAAACTGCAGGTGACTCTGCATCAATCCAGATAAATTTTCCAATATCATATGCACTTACAAGACCATCTTTAGCCATCGGGGTCAATATATCATAAGAGAGATTAATCGAAGATTTTTTTCTCTTTGCTACAGATATACGTTCCAAGACGTCTTGAGATAATGCATATACTCCAATACATTCTTTCATTGGCAATGTGACGGTTGGTTTTTCTATGAATTTTTTTACAATATTTCCATCCAAATCCGCAAAACCAGTAGATTCTTTTCTTAAAGAACGCAGTGCAACACATGCGTGTGTGTTTGTCTCATATAGTGTGCGTAGCATCTGAGCTATGTTAACTGCACAAATATTATCAGCAAACCACAGTATGAAATGTCCCTTTCCAAGATGAGGTCTTAGATGCAACAGATCTCCGCCTGTTCCAGATTGGGAATCTTGGATGAATTTGAGACGTTTGCCGAGTATTTTTTTTGAGCCAAAATAGTTACGTATTTGTCTTCCAAGTCCCTCAAAATCTGCCAATATTATTATATCACTAATCTCTGGTAATGATGCCAAATATTCTGTCACGTATGCTATAATCGGTCTACCTTGAATTGGAATTGTAACTTTTGGTATAAAATCTGTATATGGTTTACCACGAGTACCACAGCCTCCAGCCATGAGAACTGCCGTATGAGGCATAATCTATCGGTATGATTTTTGTTTTCTACGTCTAGCGCCAGGGCCGCCAAATTTTTTGGGTTCTTTTAGGCGTGAATCTCCACTTAGTAAATACTTGTCAAATTCTGCAATACGTTTGCGCAGATCATCACGAGTTGATTTTGGGAGTGGGTGTCCTTTGGGTTCTTTTTTTGACTTTGTCCAGCCCACAAGCGCCCTAGATATTGCAGTAGCAGTAGCTCCTGCTTGCCCCATAAAGCCACCACCACGGGTTCTAACTGATATGTCTACCTTGCTGCGCAGATCACCGGCAATTTCAAGTGGGGTTAGAACAGTCTCCCGTGCAGACTCTTGTCCAATCATCTCTACTGGAACGTTGTTTATTCTAACCATGCCTGTACCTTTTACAATATGCACATGTGCACTAGCAGATTTTCTTGTTGCAAAGTAAATCTCGATCTTTGATACAGTCATTGGTTCCACCCCACTGTTTTTGAGAGTGCTGACATTGTAACGTATACTGCAGGTTCTCTTGTAATTTCTGCCTTTTTGAGTCTAATGCTATCTATATGACGAAGATGTGAAGGCAAACCCACGTATGCACGCAGTCTGCCGAATGCAGTCTTTCCAGATGGTTTTTTTCTTGGAAGCATTCCTCGCACCATTCTTGTAATTATTGTATCAGGTCTACGAGGATGAAATGGCCCGTGTTTTGGATTTAAAATACTTGAAATCTCCAAAAAATCTCTATATTCTTTTATTATCATTGATCTTGTGCCACTCAACATTATATTTTCACAGTTTATCAAAGATACGCGATGTCCTTGCAAAAGCATCTTTGCAACATGTGATGCAAGTCTACCTGCAATATGACCTGATGCGTCAATGACCACTGGTCTGTCTATTCTAGGATCATCCAAGCATAATCAACCCCTTGCCTGTTGGATGATTCTTTATTGCATCAGATATTGGTTTTACACTTCCACCTGCTGCCATTATACGGTTTGCTGCAGAATCGGATATTGAAAATGAATAGAGTATAATCTTGTGAGATATGCTTCCAGTTCCAAGAACTTTACCAGGAACTATGACAGAGTCGCCATCACTAGTATACTTTGCAATTTTTTTGATGTTTATCACTCTTTTTGTAGATGTTTTACCCTTTGCCATTTTGACTAGTTTTGACCATATAGGTGAATCATTGTCATTTGATGTTTTCTCGAGCACGCTTACGGTTCGACTCATTGAGGGTCTAACTTTCATTATTAATTATGCGTAAAGATCACTTCAATATAACGGGTTGCCTTGTACAAATATCTATCCTGTCTGTTGTATGATCTCTTTAAAGTCAGACAGATTTGAGCCAAGTTGTTCTACACCTGCAAGTAATATTTGGGCAGGATCGACTGCCCCTGTAGACTCTATCGTGAGTATGCGTTCATCATCAGAGCCACCCTCTACAAGAGTAGATATGTTTGCACTATTCCATTTTGCATGATCCTTGCCAAATCCAAGTTTGGCATACGCTTCGAGTTTTATCTCTTGGTCTGGGGCAAGATCTACTATGGGGATTAAATCTGATGTAGGTTTTACATACGAGTCTTCTGAATGAATGGCTCCTGAAAAAACAGTTCTAGTCTCTTTTGATTTTTCAACATGTAATGTAAGCATCACTTTGTTTGAAGAATCTTTAGTGTTTATCTTTGAGAGATTACCAAATTCTGAGAGATCTGTCTTTAATGGAACAAGTGCCAATCTGTGTGCTATGCCTTCATCAGCAAGTACTGATGTGTTTACCATAATATCCACCGTATCTATTGCAAAAATTGGAACGCCGTTAAGACATATGCGACGAAGAGCATTTGCATATTGGAGTGAAACTCCTTTTAGTTTGACGGATATTTTTTGCTCATCTTGACTAAGAATCTCTATGGAATGCAATCATACAAACGTCTCATTTGTAGAATAAATACCTAGCGTACCATACTCTAAAACTTTAAACAATACACAAGCAATGTGTGTACATATGGGTGGAAAGATAAAGGTGGGACTAGTTGGAATAGGCAACTGTTTTTCAGGTCTCATTCAGGGAATAGAATACTATGTACAAAACCCTTCTCAAAATATAACAGGAATCATACATGAAAAACTACGTGATTACGGAATACATGATATCGAGTTTGTTTGTGGTTTTGATGTTGGAGAAAATAAGATTGGAAAGGATATCAATGAGGCCATATACGAAAAACCAAACATGGTAAATTGGATACCCAAAGAATCCATGCCAAAAGCTAAAGCAATAGTATACGAGGGTCCTGCCGAAGATGGAGTTGGAATATGGGTTGAAAATAGAGTAAATCCGATAAAGAGTGGTAAAACAAAAGACGAGTTAAAAAAACAAGCCATCAAAGTTTTGCAGGATTCAGGAACTGAGATTCTAGTATCATATCTTCCTGTTGGTTCTGAAAGAGCCACACAGTTTTGGGCGCAAATATGTCTTGATATAAAGATCGCATTTGTAAATTGTATTCCTTCTTTCATAGCATCTGAAGGGTCATGGGGTAAAAAATTTGAAGACGCTGGCGTTCCTGTTATAGGAGACGACATAAAAGGTCAAGTTGGAGCCACAATTGTACATCGAACTTTGGCTAGACTCTGTAATGACCGCGGTGCAAAGATAGAACGTACGTATCAGCTAAATGTTGGAGGAAACACAGACTTTTTGAACATGAAAGAGCAAGAAAGACTTGCAAGCAAGCGAATATCAAAAACAGAGAGTGTACAAAGTCAGCTTGATGAACCACTTCCAGACGACAGCATTTATGTTGGACCATCTGACTTTATACCGTTCTTAGGAAATACAAAACTAATGTTTATGCGAATTGAAGGGCGTCAGTGGGCAAATATTCCATACAATATGGAAGTTCGACTTGATGTTGATGACAAGGCAAATTCTGCAGGTATAGTTGTTGATGCAATACGTCTTGCAAAGATTGCACTAGATGATGGTATTGGAGGTCCCATACACCCAGCGTGTTCATATCTTATGAAACATCCTCCAAGACAGACTACAGATGTTGATGCGCGCATAATGTGTGAAAAATTTGCCGCAGGTTAAAGAATATCTTTACATCCATTTGTTGAATTAGCAGGCGCCAGGTAAGGGATTCGAACCCCTGGGTGCAAAAGCACAGCCGCTTTCGAGGCGGCCGCCGTACCACTAGGCTAACCTGGCGTTTTTGTCCCCACAATCCCCTAAATAAACAGGTGTTGCGGATATGGTTTGTATCAAACTAATAAAAACATCATTATGTCTGAGAAAAGTCATGCATTCATGGGACTAAATCTAAAGGATTTGGTAATACGAGAAAAGACGACTCTTGAATCATTCTCATCTAGAACTGTTGCAATTGATGCATACAATGCAATATACCAATTTTTGTCTACAATACGTGGTCCAAACGGGATGCAGCTTGCAGACTCTGAAGGAAACGTTACTAGTCATCTTAGTGGTCTTTTTTACAGAAATATCAACTATCTTTCAATGGGAATTCGCCCTGTGTATGTCTTTGATGGTAAACCTCCATCTATGAAATCAGCTGAGATCTCACGTAGAAAAAAAGCAAAGAAAGATGCATCCATAAAATATGAACGTGCAATATCTGAAGGTAATCTTTTAGATGCTAGAAAATATGCCCAACAGACCACATCGATGCACGATAGTATGGTAAAAGACTCCAAGGAACTCTTGAGTTTGTTTGGAATACCATATGTAGAGGCGCCATCTGAAGGTGAGGCCACAGCTGCACACATGACGCAGACAGGACATGCTTTTGCATCTGCAAGTCAAGATTATGATTCTGTTTTATTTGGAGCAAAAAAATTAGTTCGTAACTTTACCAATAGTGGTAGGCGAAAAATTCCAAATCGTAATACATACATAGATGTCATACCAGAAATAATAAAACCTCAACGCACACTAGAAGATTTGAAACTAACAAGAGAACAGTTGGTAGATATTGGAATTTTAATTGGTACTGACTTTAATCCAGATGGATTTAAACGGATAGGTCCAAAAACTGCACTAAAACTGGTACGAGAACACTCTAGATTGGAAGATATTCCAGTAATATCAGAACAGTTAGAAAGTATAGATTACGAGGAGATTCGCAGGATATTCTTAAACCCAAAAGTAGCAAACCCTGAAGAGATAAAATTTGAACCCGTGCAGTTTGAATCCATATTGAATTATTTATGCAATTCTAGAAGTTTTTCAAAAGATCGTCTTGTACCATCACTTAACAGACTTGAAAAATCTTTAGAACGACGTAGTCAAAATTTAGACAAGTGGTTCTAGTCTTCTTCTTTTAACAACCAAAGACGACCTAGTTGTTTGTTTACAAGTTCCAATTGTTTTTCATCAAGTCGTTTACCAGTGTTTTTGTCTACAGGTACAACAACCATTCCATCTAGCTTGTACTCTACATCATATAGACTGAGTTTAGATTTCTCTTTTATAACAGGGTTTCCAGATGCATCTTTTGATCGTATTGCATCCATTACATCTGAATCAAAAGATTCTCTGTGCATATAACTGCCAGAGTTTTCATCGTCTTTACCAGTAAACTTTGCAAGGATTTTTTTTTCTACCTCTAAAGTGGTCTTGTTTTCATGGTATAATCTTTTACCACTCTTAGAATCAATGAATTCTGGCATCTATTAATGTGGAGTTTAAATGGGTATTAAAGGTTAATACGTATGAGGTCACCTCATGACTAACAAATTAGTCAATAACACACGATCATATAGTTAAGTATTATCAATAGCCCATCAATTCCATGAGTTGACATCCGACATATAGTGAATTGGAAGAATACATGAGAGTTTTTACAGAAAAGGCAAATGAAACAATAGCAAAAATGGCACATCAGAATGATGTATTGAATAAAAAAATTACACTTCTCTAGAATCGACTCGCATATTACGAAAACCCCAACTCTCTACACGCTCACTTGAATATCTAAAAGAAAAACGTGAAAAACGCAAGGCAAGAGAAAATGGCGAATCACCCCCCACCAAAAAAATCAGGCGGCAGTCTAGGCCACAAAGGAACATCACGCAAACACAATCCTTCCAGAACCGTAACTCATACCATGAAAAATACCAAATGCAATTGTGGTGGCACCATGAAATATTCATACACAAAAATGCGTGACATTATGACCAGCAGTTGTAGAAGAGACTAGACATGAAATCAGCGTGGTGCATACAGAAAACTCTGAAGAGATGTGTATGCTGTTTGAGAATACCAAAAACTATGCCAATTGTGATGCAAGAGTTCGACATGCGTTTGAATACGCATTTGATTGTATGTTGGATGGATATCGTAGCTTTGAAATGCCAGAAATGAAGAGGTTGATCAAACGGTTGGTAAATGCCACAGAAACTCTATTTGCATTTATTGAGCATAAAGACATTCCACCTACAAACAATGCTGCTGAGCTTGATGTTGTGGTTCGCCGTAAGATAAGCGGTCAGATCAGAGGATTGGAATCTATGAAAAGAATGTCCAATGTTCTAACATGTGTTTTAACATGGAAGACACACAGTAAGAGCGTCTTTGAAGAGGTACTCCGTATTGTTTAATAGCTGACATCATACAAATGTATCTGTCTAGTGTTTTTATTTGATGCATTTACAAACATAGTCGGATATGATAAACAAATCTCCAAATTTTTCATACACATGTTGACTGATACATATCAACATCTATTTTTTAGATTTTTCCACAAGAATGACAATAATACTTTTTGTTTAAAACTGTGTGTGTTATCGTCAACCATCTTGTCTAACTTATAATGTATATCTCCAATATGTTCCAAAATGTATGGGCGTCGATCTATGTCCATATTATGATATAATGTTTGTAGACCATCTTGTAAGGTGTCGCTAAAAAATTGTATATTTGTACTATACATTATGCCTTTATACGTATTGATTATATAAGGTATTTTTTTCAAGCTTTGGCATTTATACATCAAATTAATGTTATTTTGAGTTTCACTCCTCAACATCGATGCCAATTGTTTTTTTGTCTCAATATTATGAATTTTTTTTTGTGATTACATATACAGTCATTGCAGCAATACCTGCAAACATTCCACTAATCGCATGATCAACTAACCAACGAAATCCATCCAGTGTCAATATAGTATAAACCCACACAGATAAAGAATTTAAAATATATTCTGCAAGCATTTTGATTTATCCATGTCTGAGCATAATGGATTGCAATTGTTTTTCTTTTTTTGGCACAGGTTTTAGATACGATATTTCCAACATGTTGCCATCTTTTCGAAATATAGAATTGTTGTTAAGTTTAACCTTTTCTGTTTTTCCGGCTTGACACATATCTTGTAACACGTAATAAACCATTTGAGTTGAATAATTTTCTAAGGAATTTAGCAATTGTCTAACCTCTTTTTCACTCTTATGATTCAGTTCCACCTCTACAGAAATATCATTTGGGCTTGACAATCATCCCATCCTCATTTAGCATTTTTTGCTTTTTTAACATATCATATATTTTTTCACAGTGTTCCACTTTAAACCTTTCTTGCTTATTTGCTACTTTTTCAAATATATCATCATGTGACAGTGTTGTATCTACACGTAGTAAATGTATGGATGTGGCGATTTCTAATTTATCTGTAAAATTCAGTCCAACTAGCTTTACATCTTTATCTAACATCTTGAGAAAAGCCTTTGCATTTTTAAAACCTTTTTCAGCTTTCTGTGTGCAAAATTTGATGTCTACATCTTCCAAATCTGTATAAAATTTAGACAGCTCAAATCCTTTCTGTGTTAATGTAGTGCAATATGGTCCTCTAATATACCATAAAAAATCATATCCCAAGTATACACCAAATGCTTGAAGTGTGTATATGATCTTCTGAAGTCTTAACCGATCATCAAACCCATTCATTGAAAATTCTGCTTGAGGTATATTTGACAAAATGTGTCCTAAATCAAAACTAGCTGGTGTAACTCCCATTTATTTCACCATTGAGGCATTGTTTGCAAGACTACCGACGCATCCATTATTTTGCACTTCGGATAGATTCTGAATAATCATATCGCAAAGTATGATCGTAAACATATGACAAATATTGGCATTATTACGACATGTTGATTCCATACAAAATTACTTTCAGTTTAAAATATAAGTTAATACTCTCATTTGTTTTATATCATGATAGTATTTCAAAATACGATTTAAAGATAGATTATATTAATTAATTTTGAATGTAATTCTATATTTGTGCGAGGTGTATGAGGTCAGATACTCTGTATTTTTGTGCGTAAATGCATCTAGAACTTTCTTGATAATTATAGGCAGGGACGTGACCTCATACGAACTTGGTATTAGATCGAATTAGATTCAAAATGAGTATGAGGTCAGATACTCTGTATTTTTGTGCGTAAATGCATCTAGAACTTTCTTGATAATTATAGGCAGGGACGTGACCTCATACCAAAATGATGTATACGATCAGAATTTATGCATCTCCCGAACTTTACAAAAAAAACTCCCGAATTTAACACTAGGTTGAAACCTGTGAAAGCACTCTCATATTGACCAGAGTAGAAACCTGTGAAAGTATCCTCATATTAACCAGTGTAGAAACCTGTGAAAGCCCTCGCGTATTGACCAAGGGACTTTACATATACATAAATAATTGATCAAACTGAGTGCAAAAGTCATGTTAGATCTTGTGGCAAAAAAACTCTTCCTTACAAAAGGTATTGGTGTACATACAGACAAGCTGACTAGTTTTGAATATGCATTACGTAATGCAGGCATATCTGGAACTAATCTAGTACTCATCTCTAGCATATTTCCCCCGTATGCAAAGCTCATTTCACGTGCATCTGGTCTAAAAATAATAAAACCTGGGCAGATACTATTTACAATATACTCTAAAAACCAAACAAATGAACCACAGAGACACATTACGGCCTCTGTTGGAATAGCCCAACCAAAAGACAAATCTAGATATGGCTATCTGTCAGAGTATGAATCATTTGGGCAGACAAACAAACAAGCAGGAGACTATGCTGAAGATATCGCAGCTCAAATGCTAGCATCTTCACTTGGAATACCATTCGATATTGACAAAAGCTGGGATGAAAAGAGACAACAGTGGACCATATCTGGCAAGATCTACAAGACTAGTAATATCACTCAATCTGCACGAGGTAACAAGGATGGCAAGTGGACCACGACTTTTGCTGCAGCCGTACTTATTCTCTAGCGTCGTTTCTTCAACACATATGCTAAGACTATAGTTCCAGCGATTGGAATTATCAAAATTATCCACCAAGAAGAAATATCAGATTCGATTACACCCATGTTGGAATCTTGTGAGGCAAATGAAATCCATACATCAGATGAATGAGCTATTTTTTCTGTACCAAATAGATACTTTGCATCTATAATACCATCATATTGTTCAACGATCCATCCAGGAATTTCAAAGTTTGTAGGTATTGCAACACCATCATTTTTCACTATAGGTATCTGATCAGGTGAAGATACAATATCCAAAGACGAATTTATAATTAAGACGTGTATAAGGGAATTTAACGGATAAAATCCATCATTAAAATATTCGGATCTCTTTAATTCATCCATACCAAATAGAGCAATTGGAAATATTGTATCTGCAGCATCTCTTACACTAACACGTTCTACTGTCATCTGCATCAACGTTGTATTATCAATTCGAACATATGCAAACGATGCTTCAGTATCAGGATATTTAGAAAACTGCAATGCCGCAGAGTGGAATCCACCAGAATTTCTTATATCATCTGCAAGCAAAAGTGAAATTTTCTCATACATGTCATTAGAAGATTCTTTTGGCATTGTATACGCTACGGTAATTGTTCCCGGATTTGCAATGCCAGATATTAGATCGGATTCTGTATGTATATAAATAGAATGAAATGTTGCAATCGTTCCAAACGCATTGTTTGCATTTTCAATTATGCTATCGCCAATCTCTCTTGCCTCTTTATGTATACTGTTTATTCCAGTCCATGATGCATCTATATTCATATTTATTAATAGACAGGATTCATTACCCACACCAGGAATACATTCTATCTTGCTTGTAACAATCAATGAATTTAATCCAGGGTTTTGTGCAATCAAATTTACAAGATCCAATGGAAGAATTATCTCATCATCAACTCCCGACTGTAAAGCAATCGATGTAAGAATGTCCCCAGTATATTCATTCAAGACGACTTGTGTTATTTCCTGATATGTTGCAAACTGTGCCTCTTGAGCGGCGATGGGATGTACAACCTGCGATGCCATCAAGGCTAGCAACAGAAAAACACTATATTGCATGTCAGTATCTAATCAAAATTAGTTAAATAATTCTTTATCTATCTATATTAAACATTTAAATCACAAGTAACGAGCGTTAATTTGACATCGAATTTCAAACCGTTCGGGGGACAAGCCAGTAGCCAGTGCGTGGCTACTGGCCCCATATTTTCAAATAATAAAAAAAATCTGCAATCTAGATCACATTTAACAATCTCTTTAATTCTGAAATCTGCTCATCAATATAGTCAAAGCCTCCCTGCCAAAACTTTTTAGAGTTTATATCCACGCCATGCTCTTGCAATAGGGTTTTTGGGTTTTTTGATCCACCTCCTGCAAGTATCTGTATGTACTGTTGGTCAAAAGAAGAGTCTTCTTTTTTGTATCTTTGATATAATGCTAGAGCAAGTAGATTACCAAACGAATATGCATAGCAATAAAATGGAGCATGATAAAAATGTGGAATGCATATCCACTCTGCACTAAAATCATCGCTTACAGATACTGCATTACCAAACTGTTCTTTAAGATTAGTTTGGTATATCTTTGATAATTTATCAGAGTTTCCACCGTTTGAGATTACTTTGTGGGCATTATTTTCAAAAATCGTAAAATATGATTGTCTCATGATTGTCGCATACCAATCTGCTATCTTTTCTGCCAAAAGTGATGCTCTCTCTGTATCAGATATTTTCTTTGTAATGCTCTCATAAAGAAGCATTTCAGAAAACGTTGACGCTGTTTCGGCAAGAGGTAAAGAAGCTTCTTGCACTAGAGCTGGTTTCTCAGATGCGGCAATCGAATGAATTGCATGTCCTATTTCATGAGCTAGAGTAAATACATCCGAGAGTCTGTTAGTGTAGCTTAGCAAAACATATGGCAGAATGTTTGGTCTGACAGTTGCGCAGAATGCACCATCTCGCTTTCCCATCCTCACTTGTGAATCCACATGGTTTGCATCAAAGACTGACTTTGCCCACTTTGATATCTTTGGGTTAAAGCTATAAAGTGCACATAGTACCATGTGTACAGCTGTATTATACTCGTATTTTCGCTCATTTTTCTGTATTGCCATAGGCGCATACAGGTCATATCTTTGGAGTTTTTTATTTCCCGTATATTTTGCCTTTAATTTGAAATAATCATAAAATATGCCTCTATTTTTACAACAGATGTCAAGTAACACTGACACGGTTTTATCATCAATGTCATTTGTCATATTACGGATAGATATAGGGGTTGCAAATCCGCGCATATTAATTCCAATATTCTCCCACCTCATGACTATATTTTGATAAATATCACCCAAGACACCAATGTTTTCATCATACTTGCCTAAAATTTGCCTATACGCTGCTTTTCTTATCGTGGCTTTTGGACTGCGTATTAGCGTGGTGAGCTCTTCACGAGTCATATTTTTTTTATTTCCAACTGTGTATGAAAATTTGTTTGTAATTCGATCATACAATCTTACCATAGCAGACTGGCCAGTAGTATCCAAGATGTTTATCACTTTTTCTTCAGACTCTGTAAGTGAATATTTTGCCATTCGTCTCAAAAATGTTAGATAATATTCAAAATGTTTTGATTTTAAAGCAAGTCTTTGAGCATTTTTTTCATCTATTTCTTTTTGCCACCACAGTTCAAAAAAGAGCGTCTTGTTTTCTATACCTGCTGAGATCTTTTCTGCATTACTCAATAATGCGTTTGCATTATTTGATTGTGTGTCTTCAGAATGTTGAAGCATTGCATAGCTAGAAATTGATTTTGTATCTTCATATATATTATTTACATCACACATGGCTTTGTTGAATTGATCTATAGATATCGATGCTTTTGTATTTCTGTATTGTTTTGCAAACTTTTCTGCACGGTGTATTATTTTTGTCACATTTTTGTTTGGAGTTTTGATAATCTCTGAGAGATCCCAAGAGGATTGGACATATTTTTTAGGCCTAATAGTATTCTTTATGGACATAACACCACTTCCATGATCCACCGATAGCCTCCATTACAGAATGTCCCGTCTCTTCAAAATGCTTTGTTGCATGTTTGCCTAAAGATGAATCACAACATCCCACGTGTCCACATGCAAGACACATTCTAATTGCGACCCATGGTGTTTTTTCTTTCTCACACTCTTGGCATCCTTTTGTATTAGGAAGTATATTTGGGGTTTTTTGTATAAAATGTTCACATTCCATGTTGTATTTTTGATAACATTTCATAAAAACCTAATGCAATATGACATTTGCAGGTTTTGAAAATGAGAGGTCATCTACTCTTTTTGTGCGTAAATACAGAACTTTCTTGATAATTATAGGCAGAGACGTGACATCATACATATCATGAGTTAGGTGTTTCTAATTTTCGCGATATTTAATTATGCATTATATACATAGAATATCAACACATGGGTATATGGTCTAGATTTTGGAGTTGGTATGAGAGTAAGATACTTGGCAGTATAATCATTATCGCCATTATCCAATTTATACAGATTCCCCACATGGTGTGGAATGCAGATTTGTATCTAGAAACTGGCATGATAAGTAGATTGCATCCGGCATTAGATTGGCTTTTGTATGGAGTCGACCTAATAGAGATTATATCTATTATAAACGTCGGAATGATAATGTTTAGCCTAGTAAAAAAACGCCGTATTGAAAGAAGACACAAGAATAAATCTAAATAATCACTCGTTTTTGAGATAATGTTGCACTCTCTAGTACTAGCTATGATATTTTCAAACGTTAGATATGTCATACTTGCGTGCGGAGTTTTTACCACAATGTTTTTTGCACTAAACTATATAGCAGAATATCTCTTTATCTCACCATATCTTGTATTGCATGTTCCAACTTATGAAATAGTGGGGTTTTTCTTGATTGTTCTAGTAGCCTCACTTATCGGACTGGTGATCAGTATGGCCATATACAGCATACAAATGCTAAAATCTAAAAAGACTTCAACAGGTTCTAGTGTTACAGGCTCCGTCATAGGAATAGCTGCTGGAACTTGTAGTTGTGGTCCTGTTGGTTTTACATTATTTTCCATATTTGGAACAATAGGTGGTACAGCGACTTTATTTTTGACAAACTATGAGATACCGTTGCGTCTAGTATCTGTGGCAATACTAGTTGCCACGTATTTTTACATGGTAAAAACTCTAAATAGAGAATGTAGTACAAGATATTCAAATTCACAAGTATAAAGTTTACATTTTGCAGCATGTTCAAAGAGTCTTGCAAATTTTCGTTTATAATGTAACACTTGGTAAATCTTGAATAAAGAGATCTGTATGCGAGTTGCATATTTATTTGAAATTCTAGTCTTCATCATCATTTTATTTCCGCCATTATCAAATGCGTCTTTTGATCTGTCAATTTTAAGGATATGCAACTTGGTCAAATCGTGTGTGGTCAACTAGTATTATTTTTACTTGTCTTGAATTTGATTAGATATGTTATGGCCAATCGTATACAATGTAAAGTTTGAACATAAATAAGAGCTATATTTATGATGCCATAGTGTTAAAATTCCAAGGTAAGACGGCTCTAATTACAGGTAGTGGTACTGGCATTGGGCTTGCAATATCCTCCAAATTTGCAGAAAATGGTGCAAGTGTAATTATACTTGGAAGACGTAAAGAGCCACTCATAGATGCAGCAGAAAAGATCAAAGATATTATTTCAAAGGTACAAAGTGGTGCATCAGTTTCAATATACGATGGAGTAGACGTAAGTGATGCTACTAGAATCGATGACATGTTTGAAGATATTGTAAAGTCGGGTAAAAAGATAGACTATATCGTAAATAATGCAGGAGTCTCAGGTCCAGTAATGTGCTTTCCCCATATGAATATGGATGATTTTAAAAGTACAGTTGCAATACATCTAACTGGAACATTTTGGACATCGGTACGCAGTCTGCTAGCACTCTCTGAGAATGGCAAAATTATTACCATATCAACTTTTTTCACAGAAGAGCGTCCGCTAGAACAACGTCCCTATAGGTTTAGAAGTCCATATACGGCAGCACAGGGAGCAAAGAATAGACTTGCAGAAGCATTATCATGGGAGCTCGTAGATAAAGACATAATATCCATTGCGACAAATCCAGGTCCTGTGCATTCAGATCGTATATACAAAACAGTATATCCAAAAGCAGCTGCAGAATTTATGCGTGTTTCAGGATTCGACAAGATGACTCCCGAGGAGACTGAAAAGGCATCAGAAAAAGTTTTGCCACTTTTGGGAGAAGATGAAAAAACAATATCCAAAGGCATTGCAGGAGATAATGAAAAAACTTTGGGTAGCTTGCTTGAAAAAATATCAAGTGTTGCAGAAAAGATACAAAAAAACACTTCAAGAATGATAGCTGATGGTCAATTTCTCTCCCAAATTCAAGTGGCAGAGATGGTACTAACTTTATGTGATGATAATATAGCATCAACGTTAAACGGCAAGGTGATTCCAGGTGACAGAGTCTTTTATCCGGTAAAACCGCACGTTGGAGCCAATACTCCACAATACTCAAAACCAGATCTTACAGGCAAGTGTATCTTTATGACAATAAACGCTTCAAACCATAATGATATAGACAGAGTCATCTCTGTAGCATCTCATGTAAAAGTATGTGGTGGTAATGCAGTGTGCATAATCTCTAAAGATATGGATGAATCTCTAGCATCTACAATATCAGAGAAATTCCACACGCATAAAGCAGATATTTCAGATCAAGGGCAGATCTCAACATGGATACGTACGGCAACAGAAAAAGTCGGATCAATTGTAGCCATAATGCATTTTACTGGAGATGTGCCAGATTCACAATTTATTGATCTAAAACGCTCCGAATGGGACAATCTTGTAGACAGGTTCGTCAACACTCCTGCATCAGTTTTACAGTGTGCACTTGAATCATTTGTACCCGGAGGTTCCAAAGATCCTAGAATGTATGCAGGAAAAACAGGTCTAGTAGTTTTAGTTGGCCCACAGCTTCCAGCAGGTAAGGTCAGAGGAGAACAACGTGCTAGAGTAGAAGTGTTTCGTGGAGCACTTCGTCCATTTACCACTACGGTAAATCAAGAGCTATCAGATGTGTTAAAATCCCAAATCAGGACACATCTTATTTTACCTGGATCAGTTAGCGGTGCAGAATCAGATAATGAAAAGATAAATGGTGCGTTGGACTATTTTCTATCGGGCAATGCCACATCTTCTGCACAAGTAATCCACTGCATAGACGAATCACGCTAAAACTAAAACCATTCAGGCAGTGCTTCGATAAAGAGGCGGACTGCAGCAGCTGCTACCATGATTGCTAGTATTATCTGCAAGTTTTTTTGTTTTATCTTTGATGCTAGTTTTGCGCCAAACAATCCTCCGATAAATGCTCCCGCTGAAAGTAATGCAGCTTCTGTAAATCCTGTATGTCCAAGTGCAGTATGAGATATCATCCCAGCAAAAGAGATGAATAATAATGTAAATTGGGATGTGGGTGCAGCTCGTAGCATATTCATTCCGAGTACTGCAATCATTATCGGAACAAATATGATTCCTCCACCTATACCAAAAAAACTGGACACCATTCCAGCTCCAAAGCTTGCAACAGATGCAGCAGTAATAGATGCTATACCGACGATTGTATTATCTTTGATGTTTTGTTTTGTAGCCATGTACACTGCAACTATTACCATCAAGACTCCAAAGAGAGCATGAAACTCACTTCTACTTACCCAAGAAGATGCAATAGCGCCGATCACAGTACCAGGTATTGCAAGAGATGACATCAATAGACCTGTTTTGTAAACAATTACTCCTCTCCGAGCGTATGAGATGGTGGATGCTACAGCATTACTAAATATCGCATAGAGGCTAACGCTGACTGCGAGTGTTGACGAATATCCTGCCAAAGTCATAGCAGGAACCATTATTATTCCACCGCCAAGCCCCACCATCGAGCCTATTGTTCCTGCCACAAAACCTAGTGGTAAAAGCCATAGTACATCTAACATAATTGTACGGCACCGGATACAAATATGGAATGCGCCACTATCATATAGATATAATCTCCAGTATTGATTCGGTGGTTATTCCAAACATTTGTACATATCCGGCGGCTAATTCTAGCACATATAGCGCAAAAGTATTATTGTCATTTGATACAGTACACGAACGTGTGTCTAGCACAGTAGTGCATGGCGACACATTCTCTTCAATGTGCACTATATTACCATCTGCATCAAACCAGATTATATCCAATGGGAACTGCATGTTGGGCATCCACATAGAATGTACCCCTTTTGTTTCAAATTCGAATATCATTCCTTCATCGTACTTTAGCCCTTCTTGAAACATTAATCCTCTAACACGTCGCGGTTCGGTGTCAGCAATTTGTACTTCTAAAAATTTTCCATCAAGTGCAATAGTTCCGCGTGGAAAGTCCACTGATTCAAGCTTTGAATCTTCTGGTATAGACACCAATCCTGCAATACCAATTATTGTCGCAGCAATTGCTATTGGAATTAATGCTTGCGCCCTAGTAGCCATAAGATTTTGTTACTGTATGCCATTTAAAAATCAAGAGTATAAAGTGCTAGATCATAGAGTTACGGACGTTGCTTACTCCCTCTAATGCACTCTTTGTTCCTATAGCTAAATCCGAGATAGAGCCACCATTTCTCTTATCAAGATATCTGCCAGCTAGTACCATCGGTGCTCCCACAGCACATGTAACTCCTGTGGGTTCTGGAATCCACATCATGATAAAACCTATTTTTTGCATATGTTTTCCAGCCTTTGGAGATCGCTGAAGCGATGATATATCATTTCTCATCTTGTTGTCAGATATCTGTGCAATATCTCCGTACATATCTGCCCGCCTCTTGGCAGATGCAGAATGCATCTTTAACATAGCTAATACCTTTTCCATATTTGCGCTCATGTGTATGACTATCCACAAATATAATTAATCCCCTCCGATTAATGCCGCTAACCTGTGTGTCAATTTTGGCAACACATTATACAGATACAAGTTATACGACCCCTCTAGTAGTATATTGCATGGTCAAGAGTTCAAGGGAGAGACTCGAATCAATAAAGGCAGCGCATAGATCATCTCATGGTACATCAAAGAGTCGTAGAGAGGATTATTTGGAGGTTATATCCGAGCTGGTCGACTTGAAAGGGTATGCGACGACACTCGACATATCAAGATACATGGACGTGAGTGCTCCAAGTGTTACAAAGATGTTGCACAAACTTGATGATGAAAAATATCTCAAATACGAACGTTATCATGGTATAAATCTAACAAAAAAAGGAATTGATCTAGCACGTGGAATTAGGCAAAAACATAGCACATTATTAGAGTTTTTTGAGATGCTTGGGATAGATAACGACGTGGCAAATCAAGATGCAGAGGGGATAGAACATCACCTCAATCCCAAGACAATAAAGCGGCTACGCAAGTTTCTCACGTTCATGCGTTCAGATCCAAAACTGCTTAAACGTTTTAACGATCTCTGATGCTTATAGTAAGATCCAAATCACGAGAGTGTGCTATCTCTTTGTAGATGTGGCGTTTCTTTGAGAGTTTTATGTTTCCCTTTGGGCCAACACGTGAAGTGGCAGTTAGTTCACCGTCTACATAGATGTCAGCCCAACCTCCTGCGTATTCTCGTCCCACTTTTATCATTAAAGATTTTCGAATCTCTTCCAACGAAAATGGCACCTTTTCAGTGCCAGAATCAAAATCCCCATCATCGTACGGTGTATCGTATCTGTTACCAGAGTCTTCATGTTTTTGTATATCCAGTTTTATTCCAAGTGTGCGTTCCAAGTGCATGACATTAGAGCCAGAACGGCCTATGATACGCGCCATGTGCTGTGATGATACGTTAACCCTGGCCCTACCAGGGGATACGATTGAAACGCGTGCGCTTGGATCATATCGCAAAATCGCATCAAGAACAGCTTTCTCTGCAAGTCGGTCCACTGCAGTACCCGTCTCAGCGGTTTCAGATACAGGCATGACGACATTTTCCTCGCCAAACGTGTAAATCTCATAACGTGGAGTTCCAGTCTCAAAGTCAGATATCTGCACTACAGGGCGAGCCAAATCCTGTTCTGTCATTCCAGATGGTACTTTTACGCTCATGGTAAGTGAATAGACGTTTTGAATTTTCCCATCTTTGACAAATACTACTGTGTCAATCACATGAGGTATTATTCCTAGTTCTATCTTTCCTACAAAACGCTGAATAGAGTCAATTGGTGTGTTTGCATGCACCACACCCACCATTCCAACGCCTGCAAGACGCAGATCGGAGAAGACTTTAAAATCCTCATATCGTCGAACCTCATCAAAGATGGTATAATCAGGTCTAACTAGCAATAGTATGTCAGCAGTATTCTCAAAGCTGCCATCAAGTTTTGCATATTGTGTAACTCCATCTTTTACCTTTAGATCACGTGGAGATTCGAATGTCTTTACTATACGATTTTTTGAATGGTAAAAGTTTGCTAGTGCTGAAGCAAATGTACTTTTTCCAGAACCTGGAGAGCCTGCAACCACAACACCTTCTGCCGAGTCAGCTAACCTTTCCATGAGTTTTTCTGAAAGATTATACTCTTCAAGTGTCATGGTTACGGTTGGATGGACTATGGTCAGCTCACATTTTTCAGATAGAGGTGGCCGCGTAAAGGCCACACGATAGTCCATATACTGTACTACAATAGCTCCACGTTTTGAGATCTCTGTTCCAGATTCGGCAATCTGAGGACTAGAGAGTATTTGAGAGATGATATTCATTATATCTTTTTTTGTTAGATTTACTTTACCTATATGCACAAGCTCAAATTCTCCAGGTTTACCCATTTTTGCAAGTGGTGCCATTCCTTCCTTTAGGTGAATACTCATTGTTTGTTTGTCAAAATATTTTAAAAATTCCATCTCTCCCGATTGTTTCTCTAAAAGTAGTTCGCTCAAAACACCTTGTGCTTTTGCAGCCATATGTTGTATTCGATCAGATGTATACAGTATGGCATTGTGTTCTTTTGCACCATCTCGAATCAATGTATCTATTCTACCTCGTCCAGCAAGGCCTATCTCCTCTGTGTTAGGATGTCGTCCCTCAAAGACTACTTTGAGACAGAATCTATTTGTACCCTCACGTAGTTTATCTATCTGTTCTAGTCCTTTAGATCCTGATTCTTTTTTACTAGATGCTTGAGATATGAGCTCATCCATTACTGCCGTTAGGATTATCACTCTAGAGTCTTTTAGTGAACCAGATTCTGCAAGTTTTAACATTTGTCCGTTTATCACGGCACTTGTATCAAATACAGCATCTGTCATATGCGTACATAAAATATCGACCTTTATGATTTTAGCGCATCATGCCTGTTGGTTGAAAAAATTAACCTGCTTTGACTAGAATCTCTTACCACGTATGAAAAAACCTAAATCTTTGTAATATCTGTCAATGGAATTGATTCAAGATGATGAAAATTTCTACTCGGATGCTAACAAATACTTTACATATCTAAGACGCATAGGAAGTACAGATTATGGGTTTGAAGATGAATTCTTTTTTACAATGCCAGCTCTTTCAGGGTGATGGCCATGCATCCACAATATACCATATACAGTACAAAAAACGACTAAAACATATTTGACGCTTTATGAAATAATAATCCATGAGAGAAAAGTATGGTTCACTTGAAACGATTGCAGAAAAAGTCTCATCTTGTACCAAATGTGCTTTGTGTAAAACACGAAAGCTAGCAGTTCCAGGAAATGGGGATATGCACTCTAGTATAATGTTTGTAGGAGAGGCACCAGGAAGAAGTGAAGATTTGTACGGTAGACCGTTTGCAGGATATGCTGGAAAAAAACTTGACGAGGCACTAAAATCTGCCGGACTTGACAGAGATTCTGTATATGTTACAAACGTGGTAAAATGCAGACCGCCAAAAAATAGAGTTCCCACAGACAAAGAACGTATAGCATGTTCACAATATTTGTCAGATGAGATCACAGTTTTAAAACCAAAGATAGTATGCGTCATGGGCAATACTGCACTACAGTCCGTACTTGGAAAAAATGGAATTACCGAAAACCGTGGTCTAGTTGAGATTCGTAATGGTGTAAAATATTATGCTACGATTCATCCAGCAGCCACAATATACAATCGTAAACTTTGGCCAATCTTTAAGAACGATATTGCAAAAGTAGCAAGAGCAGTAGATTTTACGCCACTTCCAAGATCATTTTACTGTAGAGATACAGTTACCGTGGCCAGGCAGCTACTTGGAAAAAAACTTGTCAGACGTATCGGAGGCACTGTTTTATCTGGAATAATAACCGAGACAGAAGCATACAAGCATACAGATGATAAAGCAAGTCATGCATACGGAGGCAAGACGGAACGAAACTCTGCCATGTTTGAAGAATGTGGTAGAGCGTACGTGTATTTTACGTATGGTATGCATTATTGTTTTAACATAGTGGCCAGATCCAACACCGCAAAGGCAGGTGCAGTACTCATACGTGCCATCGAACCTCTAGATGGCAGAGATCGTATGATACATAACAGAGATGTTGCACGTATCAAAAAAAATCATAAAAAAAATTCCGCAAATTATGGCATATCTGATGGACCAGCAAAGCTTGCACAGGCTATGCACATTACAAAATCTCAGTGTAAAACAGATCTTACAAAATCTGATTTGATGTACGTTACAGATGGCAAAGATATAGTTTATAGTATAAAATCTTCTGCACGCATCGGTGTAAACAGAGGAGCTGAAAAAATGTGGAATTTTACTTGCGTTCTTCGTCCTCTTCTAAAGCCCACGGTGCAAACCGTTTGATGAACTTTGTCCAATCAAGAAAGAGCATAAGAATTACAATGACAAACAATATGACAACTAGTAAACCCACTGCAATGTACGCATCAGATGGATTGTCAATGCGTTGTGAAAGACTTCCTATAACAGATGGGCCCAAAAAGTGTGAAAGAATTATTGTCACATATGATATTACAAACTTGCCTGCAAGTGTATAGATGAAAAATCGCAATGGGTTATAGCGTGCAATGCCTAGAGGAATGTATACAAGATCATCAGGTATAGGTGTTGCAGCGGCGATAAAAGCTGCAACTGCACCATATTTTTTTACTATTCGTTCTATGGGACGCATTCTCTTGATGGTCGACTTGTGCATTATACGTCTGCCATTATACCCAATGTAAAAAATTACTAATTTTGCAGAGGCGGCAAATACTGCAGAGATTATAGCTAGTGCATGCAAGTTGTATGCATCTCCAGCAGACATTGTGGCAAGAAAGGCAAAAGACGGCAACGGGACAAATGGAATAAGAGAGAGAAAAAAGCTTACCAATGCAAGACCCACATACCCGACTTGAGGTGAGAAAGGCAATAGTTCGGTAACGTCCAACATAAAGGCACATATTCACGAAGTATTTAATTATAAAAATTGCGATCATGCATATTAATATGCTATGATGCTAGAAATTGTTAAAAACCACTCATATGTACATACATTCGATGACGCAAAAAAAGTATAACGAGATATTATCCATTATTGCTAGTTCGAGTCGCCATGTCAGATTTGCTGGGGCCATTGGCTCAAAAGGAGAGCTTTTAGCATACAAAAGAAGAGACGATCTAAAACCCATGCTCGATGCAAATAGTACAAAATATCATTTCTCTCAAGTAGCTCTAAAGAACGACATGGAATCGTTTTTTGACAAAAATCTAGGTGATGTTGAATTTGTATGGGAAGAACGTAAAAAAGTACAGACTATTGCATTTACAATTAAAAAAACTACCATCTGGGTTTCTATCGATAGAAAAGTTGTTCGCACAGAAGTTCTTAGAATCATAGACACGTGTACACGTCTAGTCAGAAAACATTCATAGTCATTTTTTGGGATCATATAACCAACATTTTACAAATCCAGATTTGGTATGAAATTCTAGTGGATCTTTTGAACATTTTTCCATCACGTATTCGCATCTGTTAGCAAATCTACATCCTATAGGCGGATTTGAGAGATTCGGAGGAGTGCCAGATATGAATTTTGGTTTTTCTCCTCCAAGTGTTGGTACTGATTTTAATAATCCAACAGTGTATGGGTGTAGAGGATTTTCATATATGTCTTGTAGATTTCCAAATTCAACCATCTGTCCAGCATACATTATTCCAATCTTGTCAGCAATCTCTGATAGAATTGCCAAATCATGTGTGATGAAAAGTATGGAGATATTTTGTTTTTTAAGATCTTTGAATAGATTTACAATCTGTGCTTGTAATATAACATCAAGTGCAGTGGTGGGCTCATCTACAATTATTATACTAGGTTTCAAAATTGCCGCCATTGCGATTACTACTCTCTGTTTCATTCCACCGCTTAGCTCGTGTGGAAATTTTTCTAGTATATCAGATTCAAGTCCGACCGACTCTAGAGATCGTGCAACAAGTTTTTTCTTATTTCCCTTAAAACCATGTATATCAAGTATCTGTTCAAACTGGGCGGCCACCGAGAATACAGGATCAAGTGAGCTAGCAGCTGCTTGAAACACCATAGAGATTTTCTTCCATCTGTACTTTGAGTCAAACTCGCGTTCTGGCATGAAAAGGATCTGCTCACCGTCGACGTATACGTATCCAGCGGTAGCATTACCTCCGTTTAGGGAGCGGATTATTGTTAATCCAAGAGTACTTTTGCCACATGCGCTCTCTCCGGCGATACCAACGGATTCACCATCTTTGATTTCAAAGGTAATATTCTCTAGTGCGTGAACCTTTTTATCTCCATTCGTATATTCAACAGAAAGTCCTTTTATTTCAAGCCCCATACTGCCATGCTCATACAAGATCAATTTTTGTTTTGTCTAAAATGCAAATACTCAATAAAACGAATCAAATGCTTCCACAATAATGGGATTTGGTAGATCTTTGAGTATATCTAGTATTAAAGTAGACAGTATAGGTTCGACAGTCGAGTTGGGGGGCTGGATAGAAGATATACGCAAGATGGCAAAAGTGTCATTTCTTACTTTGCGAGATCGCACTGGCATAATACAGATTGTTGTACGCGGACAGGTGTATCCTGAAGAGATTACTAAACAGAGTACAGTTACAGTATCTGGAACTGTACAAGAGACAAAGGCGCGTGATTATGACTTTGAGATACTTGCAGAAAAGATAACCATTTTGGCCATTGCATCACGCAAGTTACCAGTTGATCCACTTGGAAGACTAGAGAGCAGCATGGACAACAGACTTAATGCAAGAGCGCTCGATATGCGCAATCAAAAGACTGCAGCTATATTCAAAATAAGACATCATATGTTACATTCTATACGGAATACAATGGAGAGAGAAGATTTTATCGAGATTACAACACCAAAAATAATAGCAAGTGCAAGCGAGGGTGGTGCAAACCTCTTTTCGTTGGAATATTTTGGGCAGACAGCATACCTTGCCCAAAGTCCACAGTTATACAAAGAACAGATGGTACTTGGGCTAGAACGCGTATATGAGATTGCAAATTTTTATCGTGCAGAAAACTCACATACTGGAAGACATTTGACAGAATTTTCATCAGTAGATATTGAAGCAGCGTTTATGGACTATACAGACGTTATGGACGTACTAGAAAAGATCATCTCTAATGTATATTCATATGTTGCCGAAAACTGTAATGCAGAACAAAAAGCGTTAGGAAGGCAGATAGAACCTCCAAAGATACCATTTGAAAGAGTGACGTATACACAGCTGTTAGAAGAGTTACGCAAAAGGGTGAAGAGTTGGAGTTTGGAGATGATCTGCAAGATGCACATCTACGCACAGCTGGCAAAATCCACCCTGGGTTTTATTTTTTAACAGACTGGCCGCTAAAGCTAAAACCATTTTACATACGCGAGAAAGATGATGATGGACATATCTCGCGCTCATTTGATCTGCAGTTTGGGTATTTAGAGTTATCATCTGGAGGAACACGTCTACACGATCCAGCAGTTCTCAGAGAACGTCTCAAAGAACAAGGTTTAGATCCAAAAGATTTTTCAGATCATCTAGAGACCTTTGAGTGGGGTATGCCACCACACTCTGGATGGGGTCTTGGACTTGACAGATTTGTGTCAGTCTTGACTGGATCTGATAATGTTCGTGAGGCTGTGTTGTATCCTCGTGATCCAGATAGGCTCAGACCGTGAGTCTACGTATTACTTCGCCAGTAAATTCTAGTGTGTTCATAGACCCACCAATATCAACTGTTTTTGCACCATCCCGTACTGCTCCATATACTGCATTTTCAAGCTTGCCTGCAGCGACAGAACACACATCATCAGAATGTTTTGAGGAGAGCCAATCAAGCATCATCTTTATGGAGAGTATGAAAGAAGAAGGATTTGCTTCCTTTCTTCCAGCAATATCAAATGCTGCACCGTGAACAGGCTCAAATAGCGCAAAATTATCTCCAATATTGGCCGCCGGTGCCATTCCAAGACCTCCTACAATCTGTGAGGATTCATCAGAGAGTATATCGCCGAACATATTTGTCGTAACTATAACGTCAAACTCTTGTGGACCTCGTATGAGGTTCATGGCACAAGCGTCTACATACATTTGCTCAAATGCAATATTAGGATACTGTGATGCAATCTCAGAGCACGCCTCAGCAAAGAGGCCATCGGTTACGGCCATTACATTTGATTTGTGAACGCATGTAACGAGAGGATTTTTCCTCTCACGCCAAAGTGCAGTATCAAATGCGTGTTTAGCTATACGCAAAGAGGCTTTTTTTGAGATTATGCGTAATGCGATTGCTGAATCACCCATTATCTATTTCGTGTCCAGAGTAGAGATCCTCTGTATTTTCCCGTACTACTACTAGATCAACATCATTGCGCAATGCAGTTGTTCCTGGATACGATTTTGCTGGGCGAATATTCGCATACAAGTCCAGCTTGCGACGTAGTACGACTATGACGGCTGCAGCACTCTCGCCTACGGGTGCCTTGAGGCATGCATCTGAGTTTTTTATAGCATCTAGTGTTTCTTTTGGTAGTGCATTTCCCATATCTTTCAAGGCAGCATCTCCTGCTACAAGTTTTGATGTAACAAGTTTCACGCCCAGCTTTTCATCTAGTGCTTTGATTACTGCAGATGCAGATTCGGCAAGTTCTGGCCCTATTCCATCACCAGTTATCATCGATATATCGTACATTCAGTTACCCCCTGTGCTTTTGAGCATTACCAAGTTTATGGCATCAAGTACTGCCTCTACACTTGTGGTAACAATATCTTTTCCCACGTGTCTTGCAGATACAGTATGTGATGATGCATATTCAACTTCAACTGTAACCTCGCACAAGGCATTAGAACCACCAGATATCGAGTCTAGATTGTATTTTTTTATTCGCATTCTAGAGGTCTCATCGGTTATCTTTTGTATGGCACCAAGGGCAGCATCTACAGGTCCCACCCCTTGAGCTGTGCAAGTATGCTCTGAGCCACCAACGCTCAATGTTACAGTGGCATTTGGCGTTGTGTCAAGTCCAGTCGATACTGAAAGATCTACAAGTCTTACAGTTTTTCGTGAAGATTCCAATCCCATGTATTTTGTTGCTATTGAAGCTAATTCCACATCAGTTATTTTTTTGCCTTGGTCAGATGTATGTTTTACTTGCTGGAGTATCTTTGCAGACACTTTATCATTTGGATGTATATTAAATTCGGATAGCATTGCAAGCATGCCATGCATTCCAGCATGTTTTCCTACCTTCATCAGGCGTGTTCTTCCCACTAGTTCGGGTTTGATGGCTCATAAGTTAGAGGATTGTTCAATATACCATGTGTGTGTATACCCGATTCATGTCCAAATGCATTATCACCCACGATAGACTTGTTGGGTTGTACCGGTATGCCAAAAACTTTAGAGATGTATCGCGAAGTCTCATACAAGAGCTCGGATTTTATTCCCGTATCCCATTTTTGTTCGAATCCAAGGCATTTTAACGCCATTGTAAACTCTTCAAGTGATGCATTACCTGCTCTCTCGCCTATTCCGTTTATAGTCACATGAGCACATTTGGCTCCAGCTTGTATTCCAGATATGGCGTTTGCTACAGCCAATCCAAAGTCGTTGTGGCAATGTACACTTGTTGGGAGATTTGTTGCATCTATTGTTTCGCGTACGATCTCTGCCATGTATTGTGGTGTCGAGTATCCAACCGTATCTGGAATGTCTAAACGGTCAGCTCCTGCTTTTGCCACAGCTGAAAATATTTCACGTAGAAATACTCTGTCAGTTCTAGTCGCATCTTCGGCAGAAAATTCTACTTGCATTCCACGTGATTTTGCATATTCTATAGCATCTATAGCCTTTGTTTTTGCATCCATGCGCGTCATATGCAGTTTGTATTCTAGATGTATGTCAGAAGTAGCAATAAACGTGTGCACATATTCTAGTCCTGCATCAACTACAGCATCGATATCTTTTTTGTTTGCACGTGCAAGACCACAAATCTCAGCTTCTAGTCCAGCATCAGATATCATTTTGATTGCCGTGTGTTCTCCTTTGGATATGATTGGAAATCCAGCCTCTATTGCATCTACACCTAACGCGTCAAGCCTTTTAGCCGTATCGAGTTTTTGTTGTGGTGAAAGTGATACTCCAGGAGTTTGTTCACCGTCTCTTAACGTGGTATCAAATATACGAACATTCATACATCATTACCACGTAATAATGCTGCCATTCCGGTACGAGCAGTCTGTAATATTCCAAATGGTTTTACTAGATTTTCAAAAGCGTTTATCTGTTCAGGTGTTGCAGTCATCTCTACGATTATTGAATTTTTGCGTACCGCGTGTATGGTTCCATTGTATGCTCTTGCAAGATCGTTTATTTTTCTATTGTCTTCAGAGCTTGAAATCTTGATCTTGAATAGTATTAATTCTCTGTATATAGTACTATGTTCATCAAGTTTCTCCACTTTTATGACATCTATCATCTTGTCTAGCTGTTTTGCAATTTGATTTACTTGTTTTTCATTTCCGTTTGTAGTTATCGTCATACGTGAAAAATTTGAATCAGATGTCTCTCCAACAGAGATGCTAGTTATGTTAAAGTTACGTGAACGGAACATGTGTGTAACCTTGAAGAGTACTCCAGGTCTGTTTTCCACTAGTAATGAGAGTATCGACAACATACCATGCATCATCTACGATGGAAGGATCATATCCTTTAATGGAGTTCCGGGGGCTACGAATGGAAGTACATCTTCTTCTGGGTCTATTGGAATATCAATCACAGTTGTCACATTGCTGCTTAATGCCTCTTTTATCGCAGAGCCGAGCTCATCAAGTGACTGTACTCTTGTGCCATGTGCACCATACGACTTTGCTAGATCGACATAATCTGGACAATGTTTTTGGTCCACGCCAATCATTCTTCGATCATAAAACGTTCTCTGCCACTGTGCCACCATTCCAAGAGTAAAATTATTTACTAAAAATACGATCACAGGGATATCCTCCAATACAGATGTGGCAAGTGAATTCTCGGTCATGTTAAAGCTACCATCTCCGGCAATGTCCACCACTGGGACATCTGGTTTTGCCACCTTTGCTCCTATGGCGGCTGGAAATCCCCACCCCATAGTGCCAAGACCAGTAGAACTAAAGAACGTACCAGGCTGTATCACATCAAAAAACAACGATGCCCACATTTGATGCTGTCCTACTTCGGTAGTTACTATGGATTCTTTTGGTAAAACCTCACGGAGTTTGCGCAATATGCGTGCTGCACTCATCTCTCCTGAATGTATTTTGAGGTTATCCCTCCAATATGATTTTACTTCTGCTGCGTGTTTACGCCAAACAGTATCCTCGTGCTTTGCTTTTTTTCCTAAAAGTGAGAGCATTATACGTAATGATGCACGCACATCTCCAACTATTGCTACACTAGCGGTTTGATTTTTACCAATCTCTGCTGGATCTACGTCAATATGTATAATCTTGAGCTGTTTTTCAAAATCTTCCACCGTTCCTACTGAACGATCTGAAAATCGAGTACCTATTGCAAGAACACAGTCTGCTTCGATCATTATTTTATTTGCCTCTGCATGTCCGTGCATTCCTATAGGTCCCATTGATAGAGGATGTGTTTCAGGAAACGCACCCTTACCCTTGAATGTTGTGACAACTGGAATTCCCAACATCTCCGCTATTGCCTGCAGTTCTGCAAACGCTGATGAGATTATCGTACCACCACCTGCAAGTATGATTGGCTTTGTCGAGGAGAGGAGCATGTTTATGGCACGCTCTATTCCTGTCACGTCAGGATCCATCCATGGATGATATCCACGCATTTGAAATTCTTCTGGAAATTCCATTGGTGCTTTGTTCTCTTGTACATCTTTTGGAACGTCGATAAGTACAGGTCCGGGTCGTCCAGTCTCTGCAATGTAAAATCCGCGTTGTACTGCAAGTGGCATCTCTTCAGGTTTTCTTGGTTGGAACGCATACTTTACCACTGGGTTTGACATTCCTATAATGTCGCTCTCTTGAAAAGCGTCGCGTCCAATCATTTTGACAGGAACCTGTCCTGTTACTGCCACCATGGGGGCAGAGTCAGCCTGTGCCGTAGCTAATCCAGTCAATATGTTGGTGGCACCAGGTCCGGAGGTTGCAAAACAGACTCCAGGTTTACGACTTACTCTACCGAATCCATCAGCCATATGTGCTGCAGACTGTTCGTGGCGCACAAGTATATGTCGTATGTTGGATTTGAATAGTTCATCATACATTGGCAGGTTTGCCCCTCCCGGAAGTCCAAATACCTGTTTTACACCATCTTTTTCCATTGAACGCATCAGTGCTGCCGAGCCAGACATTGTTTCCATATTATCCACAGGTTTACATTTGCTGTAATTTTAAGTGTTGACAGTATGATAACACGTGTTTAATAGAGACTAGTGATTTTTACAAGAGTTTTGACAAAATTATACATGTGTGGCATGTACTAGTCAAGGGTACATAATGAGGGTTCCATTGGTCTTGTATACTCCAATATCTATCCAGTTTTTATCCACTAGTGTAGATATTGTATAGTCGGCAGATTTTAAATCACCATATTTGTTTAATACTATTTTGCCCATAGTCCCATTATACTCGGATACCACCTGTTCCAAAATGGGTTTAATGTCAGCGGTTCGATCGCTTTGAGTTTGCAGTATTGACATGCCATAAATCCATGGAATATCATACGAGGCAAGTGCAAACATACTTGCATTTCTGCATATCTCTGTGGAAACATATTTTATAACATCCTCTCCAAGATACGTTAATTCAGGTTTAACAATCAATGCAGTAAAGTTTACATCTTTGACAAGTTCCATTGCTAAAGGATTATTCTGGAGTATGTTTGTATGGGTCAGTGTATTTGTGCCAAACCATTGTACTTTATGCAGAATATCATGTGAATTTGCAGATTGGACTAGTAGTGCTGTTTCTTCAAATCCTACTAGTACCACTGCAACTTTTTCCTTTCCATATTTGTCTGTCAAATCAGATATTTTATCGGCTAGTGCAGATACGTTTGCAGAAAAATCATTAGAGTTTGTGTTGTATCGTATACTACCAGTTTCAAAAGATCCACCAGATTCTTCAAAGTATATCTTTAGGTTCTCGTGTATACCATCACCGTATGGATCACCACGCCATATTGGTACGTATGTAGTTATGCCATTATTTTTCATTACAGCAGATAGTGCCTTTGCTTGGTGTCGGTCATCTAGTGAAAGTCAATATATTATCACCTTTTATAGCAAGTGATGGTGCAGACGAACAACATGCAAACATGAGCATGTCATTATCATCCACATATTCTCTGATGCCATCTGTTGAAGCACTTGTAGTAGAGCCCATAACAAGTTGAATGTCTTGTGTTTTTAGATTTTGAATTTTCTCAAGGGCTTTAACAGGAATTGTCTCTGTGTCTTCAAATATGATATCAATATACCAATCTTCATCTATTGATTTCAGATATTCGTTAAATGTTTCCACACCATACATAAAACTTGCCCGAGTCTCCTCCCCGTATGCAGACAATGCTCCAGATATAGGTGAGAGTAGACCGATTGTTACAGAACCTGAGAGTGAGGCTTTTTGCAAAGGTTCCATGATCATAGTCTGTGTTGTCTCTAGTACTATAGTACCATCTTTTTGATATGTTCCAGTATAAATCCACTCTCCGTCAGATACTGTGTGTATGGAATAGTCACTAGAGACAAGATCTCCATTTTCATTTAGAATTATAGGCCCTATTGCTCCAGAATACTTTGATGCCACGTTGTGTATTATTGGTAGCACATCAGCTGATCTGTCGCTGTCAGACTCTATTATAGACATACCATACAACCACACTATATCATATGCGGTTTTTGCAAAAGTGGTTGGAGTTTTGCCTAGTGTTTCAAGTAGATGTTTCTCAAGCATATCAGATATTGGTGTTGATTCAAAGCCTGCGATTACCGTAGTAAACGAGACATCTTCTATAAACTTGCTAGTTATTGGATCATCTACAAGCTTGTGCTCTTGTGAGAGAGAATCAGAACCAAACCACCTTGTACTTTTCAATGCATCATACTGGGATGCAGACTGCATGAATTGAACAGCTTCGGCAAATCCTATAAAAACAATTCCGACTTTTTCTGCACCATGCTCTTCAATTAGAGATGAAATCCGTTTATTCAATATATCCACACTAACTGAAAATTCCTGAGATTCTTGGTTGTATCTTATGCCTTCGTCAGCGATACCTCCAGCTTGTTCAAAATTTATTTTAAAGTTTTCACTCAAGCCATCGCCATACGTATCAGATCTCCATACTGTAACTGCCACGTCTATGCCTTGATTTTTTAACAATGCAACAAGTGCCTTTGCCTGTTGTCTATCATCAGATACCAAACGGAATATATGATCATTTGGTATTGCAAGAGATGGCGCAGTAGAGGCTGCGCTAAAAACCATCATATTGTTACTGTCTACATAACTGCGTACTGCGTTTGTAGAACCACTCGTATAACCTAGTACAAGTTCAATATTCTTTGCTCGAAGGTTTTGTATTTTCTCAAGTGCTTGGACAGGATTTGTTGCAGTATCTTCTATTACTGGATCTAGATACCAATTTTGGTCAATAGATACAAGATATTTGTTAAATTCTTTAATTCCATAAAGGGCAGCTTCTCTAGATTCAGAACCATATGAAGAAAAATCTCCTGTTAATGGAAGGATCATGCCAATTTTTATGGCTTGGAGATCAGATGTTGCATCATTTGGTTGCATTGTTGAAGGTTTTGTTTCAAACATCGTTAAAAGTCCAACAACTATGGATACGGTAATTGCTAATGTTATTAAAATTATGACAGGTTTTGATTTCACAGCATGTGGATTTTATTTTGTATTAAAACTGTTTTCAAAAGATATTCATCATGAATCAAGAGATCTAGTAGAAATTAGATCATTATGACAAATCCGAACGAACAGTATATCATAAAATCATGTCTAGTATAGAATGATTATTTTACAACAAGTACTGGTAACCTTGACTCGCTTATGACATAGTTTGACGTGCTTCCAAATATCATTTTTCGAATTCTCCCCTTTCCACGAGATCCTATTATCAATAGATCAAAATTATGTTTTTTTGAATGCGCGTGTTTTATTATACAGTATCCAACATGTCCATGATCTACACGAGTTTTAAATACAATGCCCTTGCGTGCAGCATATGCTTTAACACGTTCAACAA
The DNA here is from genome assembly GCA_029948415.1 of Cenarchaeum symbiont of Oopsacas minuta. Lineage (NCBI taxonomy): Archaea > Thermoproteati > Nitrososphaerota > Candidatus Cenarchaeales > Candidatus Cenarchaeaceae > Candidatus Cenarchaeum > Cenarchaeum symbiont of Oopsacas minuta. The sequence goes on along the minus strand of JAJIZT010000001.1, from coordinate 571,380 downwards.
CATTTGTAGCCATTTTCATTGCTCTTTTGTCTATTCCAGAAGATCGAAATTCAGATTCTTGTATAGTGGGCACAACATAAAGAATGGTTATCTTTGCTCCAGTCTCTTTTGCAAATACAATTGCATGATCAATTGAACGCCAAGAGTTTTTAGAATCATCTATTGGTACCAGTATTTTTTTATGTTTCATGATTGCGTATTGAAAGATATAGTGCCATCTCTAAAATAGTTTCCCACGGTAACCCAGTCCCCGTCCACTATGGCAGAGATTGAATAATCTGATGATTCCAAATCTCCATTTTCATTTAATTCAATCGAACCTATAGCACCTTCATATTTTGATGCGACTTTCATCAATATTGGTTTTATGTCAACGGATCTGTCGCTTTCCGCTTCCAATATGGCCAAGCCATAAATCCATGCAATATCATACGATGTTTCTACAAATGTGGAAGGATATCTACCCAATGTGTCAAAAACTTTGGTTTTTACTTTATCAGATGCACTAGTTGCTGCAAATCCAGGAGATACTGTTGTGAAATTCACATTTTGTGTAAACTCTAATGCAATTGGATCCTGTATTAATTTAATCTCATTTGCCAAAGAATCAGCTCCAAACCATCTAATATCATCCAACACATCATATTGTGCTGCAGATTGGATGAATTGTAGTGATTCTGCAAATCCTATAATGACTATTGCTACGTTATCAGAACCATGTTCATCAATTAATGTAGATACACGCTCTGCTAATATTGATGTACTTACAGAAAAGTCAGGAGATTCTTGGTTGTATCTTACACCGTCATCAGCAAAGCCTCCTGCATTTACAAAAGATTTCTTTAGATTCTCTGTTAAACCATCACCGTATGTATCACCTCTCCATATTGTTACCAAATTTTCTACTCCTTCATGTTTTAACAATGTTGCCAATGCTTTTCCTTGTTGTCGATCGTCTGGAACTAGCCGGAATACATTATCATTTGGAATTGCAAGTGCAGGCGATGTCGAACAACAGCTAAAAATTACCATGTTATTATTATCCGCATATTGGAGTACAGAACTAGTAGAGCTGCTAGTCTCAGGTCCAATCACAAGTTCAATGTTTTTTGCTTTTAGGTTTTGTATTTTTTCAAGTGCTTGAACGGGGTTTGTTGCAGTATCTTCTATAACAGTTTTCAGATACCAGTCTTTACCCATCTCTTTCAAATATTCATTAAATTCTTCCACAGCATACAATGTACCTTGCAGATTTTCCTCACCATGCGAGGAGAGATCACCGGTCAACGGCAATAATACTCCTATTTCTACGGCTAGTGGAGACGATGTTGTTTCCATATCCATCATTTCAGTTTCTGGAGATTGTTGAGTTGTAATGTATGCTATTATAATAGATGATGCAAGTATTATAGCTATTACAAAAACTATCTTGTTCACATTTTATCATTTTCATTTTGATTTAAAACTGTTATGATGATATAGGTTCTGCCCACGAATAAAACCAAAAACCCACCTCAACTTTTAGATCATGATTTCATATGACCAAGAAAGCTTTTGAACAGAATGAAATTATCAAAGCATAGACGAAAAGGAGAATTGGACGGATCGTAAAGACGTTGATCTCATTTAGCAAAGAAAACAAAGAGTAAAGCCATGAACGCCATGTAATTACAGATGAATGCGTTGGTAAATTTTCTCATTCAAAGATAGAGTCTTTTTAAAATGAGACTAGTTTCAACTGTATGATAAAAATCTAGTAATGAAATACAGTATCACCTATCTGTTTTTTCCAGTCAGCTCGTATGCCAGGTTTACCATGAAGTTTCTCAACATAATTGAATGCAGAGAGTCCGGCTGCAGCACCATTTCCACATGCTGCAACAATTTGTTTATACGGCATGTTGGTTGCATCGCCTGCTGCAAATATAGCTTGATGAGATGTATTTCCAGCAGATTCTACTTCAATTTCACCTCTAGTGTTTATGTTTACCAAGTGTTTTATAAAATCTAGATTTATTTTTGAGCCATTTTCTATAAACAATCCATCCACTTTGAGTGTTTTTTCATTTCCTTCTTTGTCCTCGATGAGAATCTGTGCAAGGTGTCCATTACCTATGATGGATTTTATGCTAGAATTTGGAACCAACTCTACATTTTCTTTCTTTTCCAAGGAGGCGATCATGTCTGCATTTCCTCCTAGTTTTCCTCCTCTGAATATCACGTATGCTTTTGAAGCCATACGAGAAAGTAATATTCCAGATTCCAAAAGATATGCACCAACGCCTACTGATGCTGTGATCCGTCCTTGATAAAATGGAGCATCACATTTTGTACAATAATGTATACCATTGTTTTGGAATTCCTTTTCTCTTTCAAGTCCTAGATTGTTTGGGATTTTTCCAGCTGCAATTATAACAGCTTTTGCAGTATGTTCGCCACGACTAGTTTTTACAACTAGTCCGTCAGGTGTTTCATTTACTAGTTCTACTGTAGAGTATTCAATCTCTCCTTTGAGCATCAAGTATTGGTTTTCGAGTGTTTTTGCAAGAAGCGGTCCACTAGACATCATCATTCCAGGATAATTTTCAAGTTTTGGTATGAGGTTTAGTTGACCTCCCAAATCTTTTGATATTACAAGACATTTTGATTTTTGTCTAGCCACGTATATGCCAGCGGAAAGACCTGCAGGTCCAGCACCGACAATTACAACTTCATAATCACCCAATGATCAGTTCACCGATATTAGTGAAGTCAAATTTGTAATTCCCGGCATTCCATGTATATCAACGTCGATGGCATCTTTTATTTTCTGCATATTGTCTGATTCAAGTATTACTAGTATATCACATATTCCATATACAGTTTTTACGGATTTCACAGATTCAATTTTTTCACATGATGTTACTATGTTCTTTTGATGTTTATAATCAACATTCAAAAGCACATATGCTTCATTCATGACTGCACCATAATACATCCCAATTAAAAAGATTCGGAGATTGTTTTATAATAAATTAGAATCATCATCACAAATTTTCACGTATAATCGGTCATGACATAATATATGAGAATTTTTCATATCTGTATTAGGATCAGTTTTATCAACCAAATGTTAAAAATATACAATCTCTGTTATACTAGGAAATATAACTTTGATTATTTGATTCCAGCAAAAACATTTGATGCGACAGTTGCCAATTTTTCAATCTCTGCTTTTGGTTCAGCTGATATCAAGAGAATAATATCACTTATTGGAAAAGGAAAACTGATAAAAATCAGTTTGTCTCGACGTGCGGCCAAATAATTCATTGAGCCAAGATTTTCATCATATTCTTTTCCTATAGATTCTAGTGTTGCAAATCGGAAAAATTTTCGTAGTCGTAGTTTATCATCTTCAAATGGTTTTACACCAGATTTGAATCCGCCAGCGATAACATCTCCATCCTTGTTTATAACTCCAGCAAATCGAATCATATCCAACTGTTGGATTTTTTTACATCTACGATCAAGTGACTCTACATCATGCTTTAACATTAAACATTCTCAAACAATACAAAATAAAAATGAAAGGATATGTGGATTTTTATGGCATTTCAAGGGATTCTGAAATACAATGCTTGTGAACCCATTTTCCTAACTCATCTTTGGCGATCTCTTTTCCTCTTCGTATCTCATCACCGCATGAGCTACATTCTGTTGCAAATCTTGCTTTCATGATACAAATTATTTTAACGCTGTTAAAATTTCTCGTATAACTCATATGTTGACAGATAGTCAATGTAAAATTATTCATACGATCATACGATATAGTGATAGGTAAAAAAATGAGTAGATTGAATATTTATCTAAACGTACGAATTTTTTGGATGATTTTATTATGGTCGTAGCGAGGAGAACACGTCACGTAAAATAGATGGTTGGCGCCTGCTGGTATGACCAATCTTTTTACTTTATCGTATTCAGCTAACGTGTATTTACATTTACCGAGTTTACGTGCAAGTTTTTTGCGTTCGCTCATATTCCTTGCAGAGATCTTTAAGGATTTACGGCTTTCTGCAGGGGTAAGCGATGATTTTATTGATTTGGGTCTTGCATGGTAGATCAGATTTCCTTTCATATCACAGATCGTAACCATTCTGATGGATTTGCTGATCTTTAATATGCGCTCGGTGGCTTCTTTAGATTCCATTGTTTTGGCTCAGATTCAACGTATGATAAAGTTTGTCATGTATGCTCTAAAATCCTAAAATGGTACGATCTTGTTTCATTTGTTAAAAAATTTCATAAAATCGATCCCTTTGGATATTGTCCTACAAGGGATTTAGCGTCCGCTATGAGTATTAAAAAATAATCGTCGCGTATAGTCTCTATGTAAGTGGCTGAACCGATGTGTTGGTCGTTTAGTAAAGGCTGGCTCATCACTCGCCGAAGCTTGTGATCTACACCACCTTCCTATCAAAGCAGTCTTCTACTGCCGACCTTCATCTTACGAAAGGATGTCTTGTCTCGGGATAGGATTCGTGCTTAGATGCTTTCAGCACTTAGCCTAAATGGCTTAGCTGCCCGGCCTGCCTTGTCAGACAACCGGTAGACCAGTGGCCACGCTGCTCTGTTCCTCTCGTACTAGGAGCAACTTCCCCTCAGACATCCACGCTTCCATCAGGCAGAGACCGACCTGTCTCACGACGGTCTAAACCCAGCTCATGTTCCCTTTTAATAGGCGAGCAGCCTCACCCTTGGCCCCTGCTGCAGGACCAGGATAGGAAAAGCCGACATCGAGGTACCAAACCGCGGGGTCGATAGGAGCTCTCGCCCGCGACGAGCCTGTTATCCCTGGGGTAATTTTTCTGTCACCTCCGGGCCCCAATAGTGGGCACACGAAGGATCGCTAAGCCAGACTTTCGTCTATGAATTCCGTGCGTTTGGAAATCCATTCAGTCTAGTTTTTGGCTTTGCCCTCTTCAGCGGATTTCTGACCCGCTTGAACTAAACTTTGGGCCCCTTTGATATCTTTTCAAAGGGGTGCCGCCCCAGCCGAACTGCCCACCTGCACATGTCTCCGGCAGATGCCGGATAAGCGATACTGCAAGAAGAGTCTGGTGTTACATCGGTGCTTCCTAACATCCCAGAGAATGTTAGGCATGGCTCCCAGATACCCTGTGCAATCCTTACTATATCACAAGCACAAGCTGCAGTAAAACTCCACGGGGTCTTCTCTCCCCGATGGAAGATGATGGACTGTTCGTCCACCTTATGTGGCTTCACCGGGTTGTAGGCGGGGACAGTGGGGCTCTCGTTGTTCCATTCATGCGCGTCGGAACTTACCCGACAAGGCATTTGGCTACCTTAAGAGAGTCAGAGTTACTCCCGGCGTTAACCGGCCCTTAGCTCGGTTGAACCCAAGTTTTAGGTACCGGCACCGGCCAGGATTCAGCGACTATACAAATCCTTTCGGACTAGCAGTCGCCTGTGTTTTTATTAAACAGTCGAAACCCCCTTGTCATTGCAACCTGCTATCCCCATTCCTCATGAAGATTGCAGGCATCCCTTATACCTAAGCTACAGGACTAATTTGCCGAATTCCCTCGCCATACGGTGTACCCGTAGCACCTTAGCTTTCTAAGCCAGCGCACCTGTGTCGGATCTGGGTACGAACGTATAATCAACTACCCGTACAGACTTTCATGGTCTCTTGGCATCAGGCAAACTTTACTAACGTAAAGCCATTCCCGCCTCGCCTCGGTTCTCGTCATTACGACACTCCCCGAACCTTGAACGGTTAGATACAACGACAGTTGTACACTCCTTAGCCGAAAGCAATCTATACGGCTCAAACGTCTTTTATACGGTACTAGAATATTAACTAGTTTCCCATTCGGATTACTCTGTTGAGGCAATCCTTAGGATCGACTAACTCCAGGCTGATAACGCATTGCCTGGAAACCCTTACGCTTGCGGTGATATGGATTCTCACCATACTATGCTGTTACTGCCACCAGGATCTGCAATAGAAGCCGGTCCACAGGACGTCACCGCCCTGCTTCGTCCCAGCCACTACGCCAACCTACCACGATGTGTCCTCTTGGACACATATCCAAAGTATCGGTATTCTGCTTTAGCCCCGTCCATTTTTGCGGCGCCCTCACTTGGCAGGTAAGTTGTTACACACTTTTTAAAGGATAGCTGCTTCTGAGCTTACCTCCCTGCTGTCTTGGCGCGAACACGCACTTTGGCTTGACACTTAGCAGAAATTTGGGGACCTTAACTTTAGTCTGGGTTAAACCCCTTTCGGTCGTGAACCTTACGTCACACGAACCCGTGTCCCTGCTTCTACGATGTGTATCCGTTCGGAGTTTGAATGGAGGGTGAGGAATTTCTTCCCCGCGCCCTCCTATCAGTGCTCTACCGGAAACACTATCTCCACAGAGCACGCCCTACGAGACGCTTCGGTTGGAACTAGCAAGCGCCAGTCTAGATTGGTTTTTGACCCCTATTCCCAAGTCACACGAACAATTTGCACATTAGTACCGCTTCAGACCTCCAGCGGGCTTTCGCCCACCTTCATCTTGCTCAGGAATAGATCGACTGGCTTCTAGCCTTAATGCCATGACTCAACGCACTTTCACACGCTTCTCCTCACAATGTTGCGAGAACTCGGTTTCCCTTCGACTCCGTCTTTCTAGACTTAGTCTTGCCATGACAATAAGCTCCCTGGCCCGTGTTTCGAGACGGAACGCATGACACCGAGGGTTTGCCTTTCAAACTTTTAGAACCATTGCTGGTACCTCTGGTCTGAAAAACCCTCTTTCGTGCCATGCACGTCTGTAAGCAATAGGTTTCATGCACTTTTCACCTCCCTTCCGGGGTACTTTTCAGTTTTCCCTCACGGTACTAGTTCACTATCGGTCTTGAGAGATATTTAGCCTCTGATGCTACTTTCACCAGTATTCACTGCCCACTACCAAGGACAGTTACTCGGGTAACAACAAGATCCTATCCCACTTCGTCTACGGGGGTATCACCCTCTATTCCGGAACGTTTCAGGACACTTTGACTATGTTTTAGGATCATAATGTTGCACCAAAACACCACATCTCTACCGCGTTACCACGGCAGATTCAGTTTGGGCTGTTTCCTTTTCGCTCGCCGCTACTTGGGAAATCTCAATTGATTTCTCTTCCTCGTGGTACTAAGATGCTTCAATTCCCACGGTTCGACCTCTATCGCAAGCGACAGAGTATATAGGATTCCTATTCGGAGATCTCGGGATCGAAGGGTGCGTGCACCTACCCCGAGCTTATCGCAGCTTGCCACGTCCTTCGTCTCTCCTCAAGCCTAGCAATTCACCTATTGCCGTCTTTACACCGGCATATTCAGCCACATATTACACGACTATACACGACGATCATTGCTTCTCCTCCCGGGAAGGAGGATCAGCTACATCCTTCATACGTCATCGCGAGATGACGCATTGCATCTGATGTGTGAAGACTTGTGCATTCCATACACAATTCGTTGTGTCTATCTAAGGAGGTGATCCGACCGCAGGTTCCCCTACGGTCACCTTGTTACGACTTTTCCCTTGTTGCTTACCTCAAGTTCGATAACGCCAATTAGACGTCACCTCGCTAAAAGCAAACTTCAATGAAACGACGGGCGGTGTGTGCAAGGAGCAGGGACGTATTCACCGCGCGATAATGACACGCAGTTACTAGGGATTCCATATTCGTGAGGGCGAGTTGCAGCCCTCAGTCATAACTGTGGTAGCGTTTGAGGATTACCTTCTCCTTTCGGATTCGGAACCCATTGTCACTACCATTGCAGCCCGCGTGTGGCCCCAGAGTTTCGGGGCATACTGACCTGCCGTGGCCCTCTCCTTCCTCCGTATTAACTACGGCGGTCCCTCTAATTCTCCCTACTGCTCAAGAGAACAGTAGTGGCAACTAGAGGCAAGGATCTCGCTCGTTACCTGACTTAACAGGACATCTCACGGCACGAGCTGGCGACGGCCATGCACCACCTCTCAGCTTGTCTGGTAAAGTCTTCAGCCTGACCTTCATTCTGCTGTCTCTCCGGGTAAGATTTCTGGCGTTGACTCCAATTGAACCGCAGGCTTCACCCCTTGTGGTGCTCCCCCGCCAATTCCTTTAAGTTTCATACTTGCGTACGTACTTCCCAGGCGGCAAACTTAACGGCTTCCCTGCGGCACTGCACTAGCTACAAGCTAGTGCATCACCGAGTTTGCATAGTTTACAGCTGGGACTACCCGGGTATCTAATCCGGTTTGCTCCCCCAGCTTTCATCCCTCACCGTCGGACGTGTTCTAGTAGACCGCCTTCGCCACAGGTGGTCATCAATAGATCAAAGGATTTTACCCCTTCCTATCGAGTACCGTCTACCTCTCCCACTCCCTAGCTATGCAGTATTCTCGGCAGCCTATACGTTGAGCGCATAGATTTAACCGAAAACTTACATAGCAGGCTACGGATGCTTTAGGCCCAATAATCCTCCTGACCACTTGAGGTGCTGGTTTTACCGCGGCGGCTGACACCAGAACTTGCCCACCCCTTATTCGTCAGTGTTTTTAGGACTGACAAAAGATCTCTTTAAAAGAAAACACTCGGATTAACCTTGTCGTGCTTTCGCACATTGCAAAGTTTTCTCGCCTGCTGCGCCCCATAGGGCCTGGGTCCGTGTCTCAGTACCCATCTCCGGGCTTCTCCTCTCAGAGCCCGTATCTGTTATAGCCTTGGTGGGCCATTACCTCACCAACAAGCTGATAGAACGCAGTCCCATCCTATGGCGATAAATCGTTTTAACCATAAACCGTTCCAGGCATAATGATCTATTGGGTATTATTCTCAGTTTCCCGAGGTTATCCCCATCCATAGGTTAGGTTGACTACGCGTTACTGAGCCGTCTGCCTTGTATTACTACAATGACTCGCATGGCTTAGTATCAATCCGATAGCAGTCAGGTCCGGCAGGATCAACCGGATTCAAGGATTACAAAAGTAATCTGCACAAATTATTGGAATTGGACGGAATGCACTTGTCTTCACATTTCAGATCCAACCTTTCGATCGGATCCTCATATTGTATGCGTAACTGGAGGCCTGTAAATCACAATATGGCATATTGCCATGAATTCATTACAAGCGCCGCCTTGCGTTACGTATGAAACCTAGAACCTTTTCAAATACATATAAACCATGCCTAGATATGTTTTCAAATTGTTGAAAATTGGCGATCAATGATATAGAACATCTAGATGCAGTTATTAAATACCGTAAAAAAACTCCTAGATCTGCTAGAGCTTTTTCAAAATCCCAAAAATATCACGTAAATGGTGTACATCATAATATACGGTATTTTGAACCATATCCTTTTGCAACTAGATCCGCATCTGGTAGCAAGCTGACTGACGTGGACTTGAACAAGTATACAGATTACTGGATGGGTCACTGGAGTCTAATTCTCGGACACACCAAAACATCTATTGTTCGTGCCATGTCAGAGCAGCTACAGCATGGATGGATGTATGGAACCGTAAATGAACAAACACTTGATCTCTCAGAATCAATATGCAAAACTGTAAAAGCTGCAGAACGTATTCGTTATGTCACCTCTGGTACTGAAGCTACCATGTATGCAGTAAGACTTGCGCGCGCCATCACAGGAAAAAAAATTATTGTAAAGATAGATGGAGGTTGGCACGGATATACCTCAGAGTTATTAAAATCAGTAAACTGGCCGTTTAAAACTTCTGAGAGTTGCGGTCTTGTTGGATCTTCAAACATTGTTTCTATCCCATACAATGACATAGAAAAAACGCAGAGTATTTTACGTCGCATCGGAAAAAATTTGGCGGGGGTTATAATAGAGCCGTTACTTGGTGGTGGTGGATGCATACCTGCAGATCCAGAATATATGCACAGTGTACAAGAATTTGTACATAAACGTGGCGCACTCTTTATGCTTGATGAAATTGTTACTGGATTCCGTTTTAGATATGGATGTATTTATCCACAAATGAAACTTGATCCAGACATTGTTACACTTGGAAAAATAATCGGTGGTGGATTCCCCATTGGTGCAATATGCGGTAAAAAAGAGATAATGGAGTTATCTGACACTAACCTACATTCAAAAACTGAGAGAGTGTATATAGGCGGCGGTACATTTTCAGCAAACCCTGCAACCATGTCAGCAGGAAACACTACGCTCAAAGATCTGAAAAAAAATAAAGGTAGAATTTATTCCAAAATTAGCTCACTAGGTAAAGAAGTTGGACGTAAAATTGCAAAAGCTTTTGATGGTAAAGTGATCGTTACTGGAAAAGATTCTATGTTTATGCCTCATTTTAAAGGGAATTTAGAGATTCATGAGATCAAAAATGCATCAGATGCTGCCAAGTGTGATACTAGTGCACTTTCTAGATACCATTTTTCACTTCTTGCTCGCTCAGATATCTTTTTTTTGCCTGGCAAGCTAGGTGCAATTTCTAATGCACATACAAGATCTGACATTAATGCCTTGGTTGCTGCAACTGAAAGATATGCTCAAGATACAAAATCAATGTACCTTTAGACAGAACCTCATATGGCAAACTTGAATAAAAGGAGGTATTGTAGCATATCCGATGTTTGGTAAAAAAGAAGATCCAAAAGTGTTGACTCGGCAAGGCATCAACATGTTACGAAAAAACCAACCAAAAGCAGCAGCTGTGCTTTTAGGTCATGCGATAAAACAAGATCCAAACAACTGGCAAGCTCAATTTAGTAGAGGGATCGCTTTTAATCAGCTTGGAAAATATTCTGATGCCATAACATGTTTTAACGAGGCACTTGGACTTGATCCAGAAAACGTTACAGCTCTAAACAACAAGGCAATAGCTATGGCAGAACTTGGAGATACGGATGGAGCTGATCTGCACTATAAAAAAGCCATAAAGTTAGATCAGCGATATGCACCAGCACATTTCAACCTAGGAGTTTTACTTGACAGACTAGGACGGCATGAAGAAGCCATTGCAAGTTTAGAAACTGCAGTTAGATTAAACTCTGGTAAATCAGCTCCAAAATTTTATGCAGGTATTGTATACGGCAAGCTTGGACGACATGAAGAAGCATTAAAGTGCTTTCGTACTGTTCGTAAATCAGAACATGGACATGCAGATGCGGAACTTCATGAAGGAATAGAATTAGCAGAGCTTGGAAGACATAAAGAAGCACAGAAAATTTATGAACAGATCTCCGAACACCATCAAGGAAATGCTCCGCTCGAATATGCAAAGGCACGAAGTTTTGCAGCAGTTGGTGAATACGATAGAGCTGCAGATAGGTTACAAGCTGCTATAAAAAAAGATTCAAAAACTGTAAAACGATGGATCGCAGAAGAAAAAATGTTTGATTCTATGCTGACAGATCCCAAATATTCAAAGCTGTTATAATCAAAGTATTTTTTTTCGTGCTGCATCTATCCGCATTATGCGTATTTTTTTAGATGGACCAACTAGTCTTGCCTCATATACTGGAACGTATAACATGGATATTTTTTCTAGATCAAAATGTTCTTCGAGATTTTTTATCTTAGATTTTGGCATATTTTTTAAAATTCTCTTTAGCATTATCGCTGCATCATCATGTTCAACTTCATGCTCACGTGTCTTTTCTCTAGCCAAAATTTTTGAACCATAGCTTTCTATAGATTTACTATCTATAGTATATGGCATAGCTTCAAGTCGTCTTCCATGATGATCCAAATACAATACTCCTTTATTTTTTACAAATACATGCTCTTCAAGATCCAAATCTATGATGCGTTTTCCTGACGAGTTTACAAGTTTAGAAAGTTTTGATCTCTTGCGAACCTCGAATATGTCTGGACCTATAACTACTTCTTCTACGTTGTTATCCACTTTTATCGGATGGATTGTTTTTCTGTAATAATTTGCAGAATAAGAACCAGATACCATCAGTATTGGTTCGTATACGAGTGAGACCGAATGTATGTGAATCTGGCTTTTTTTTGGCCTTCCAAATGGAGTGCCAAACTGTGAGGATTTTTTTGAGTCAACTAACTTTGTCGCATCTTCCAAATTCATCTTACACAATAGTACTGTGACTTTAATTCCCACATTTTGTATTGGACGTTATACGTATTAAATTATTGGGTATTTTTTCCGTTAAATTATATAATCACATGTTCACAGTATGGTATGAAATCAGATAATATCACAAAAAAAGCGACAATTAAAAAAGTTAATCCAAATTATTTTACAGGTAAAGTTTCCCTTCGATTGATTTCAGTTGCACCAAAACCAAAAGAAGCAGATGTTTTGCATGTCAAATTTTACAATGGTGCTAGAACAAAGATACATGCACATACATCAGGACAGATGCTCATAGTTACTAATGGTGTTGGAAGTCTTGTCACATATTCCAAAGGCAAAAAAACACCACCATTCAAGGTAAAATTAAAAAAGAAGATATTGTTACATGAGGGTTCTATTGCATATATACCTGCAGGGACTCTCCATACACATGGATCTGTCAAAAAGAACACTATTTTTTCCCACGTTGCAATGAATTTCTCAAATTCACGTAATGCGTTTAACACTTCATGGTATGAATCAAATGACACAGGCACAATAACTAAAAAGATCTAAATTCGAATGATCATTTTTAAAGATCCATACATATAATCTTTCATGGATGATAAAGAAGCATATAGAATTTTACAACTAGAGTATGGTGCCGAATCATCCAAGGTAAAATCAGCATACCGCAAAATGGCGCTAAAATTACATCCAGATCGCAGTGGCAACAGTACGGAATTTAAAAAAGTTGCCAAAGCATATGAAATACTCAAATCAGTACACGTTAAACCAGCCAAAGTACGTGTACCAACTAGTCACAAAAACCAATGGGGGGCTGCACAGTCAAAAGACCCACCAGAACAGGACTGGTCAAAATATACAAAAGAGTTTGAAGATAATGATGAGTTTTGGGCAGAGTATGAACGCAAATTTTGGGCAGAGTATAAAAAATTTACGAGTAAAACAGATTCCAAAGGCAAATTTCACAACAGACGAGAAACAGATGAACTACCAAATATTGCAGTAAAAGTTGAGTCTAGTCTTTGCATAGGTTGTTGCAGCTGTGAGATAATAGCACCAGGAGTATTTTCTATAGACAAAGAGAAACAGATGAATCCAAAGTCCACCGTACATAACAGGTGTGGAGCTAGCCTAGACAAAATTATGAATGCCGCAGAAACATGTCCTACAAAGGCAATATCAGTTGATGATTTGAACGCCGATGAAAGACTCTATCCGTTCTAGTTATCACATCGTATTAGATCATACGCTTTTTTGATATCTTTTTCTCGTACAGAAATTTTACCAAACATGCTGTGTACAGGTCCAGCTCCATCATTTTTACTACGAGGTACAAGATGAACATGTACATGTGGAATTTCTTGTCCACTTTCTTTGCCGTTATGTATAGCCACAAGTGTGGATCCTGTCAGAGTATCTACTTTTTTTATCACGCGCTGTACAAGTCCAAACAAGTCTGTACATTCTACTGTATCCATATCCTGTATTTTTTTACAATGTCTGCGAGGTATTATTACAACATGTCCTATGGATAATGGAAATGCATCCATAAAAGCAATTGAACTCTTTGTATCGGCCACAATTTTTGCAGAAATGTCACCTGAAATTATACTACAAAATACACAATGCTCATCAAACACGATATTATCTACTCTACTATTACGGCCCATGCAAGATCACGACCATATTTTATATTAACAACGTCTCCTTTGTGTGCTGTACAATCCGATATAGTTTTTGCAGTCAGATCGTATGATTCAGCATAACATGTACCATCATCATTTGCCAATATTATAACTTCTTCATAGATGTCTTCGCGTATAAGATTCCAAAATGGAAATACGACAGTAGCCATTACCAATCCCACGGCCAAAAATACTCCACCAATTATAATGGCATGTTTTCTGTCTTGTTCCATTAATCTACCACAGACCCCCATCAGAGCCGCGTTCGTCGGGTTTACTTTGTGGCACATTTGCATGAGCTTTTTTTATGTGGCGTTCTAATCGTTCAGGTTTATGCATTTCCATATCACATATTTTACATTTTGTCTCTATAATTTTTTTCTTATCACGTCTAAATAATCCCATGTTTTTGGCACAGTCACAATACATTATAAAGGATACTTGTATATTCTTACTGTTGGTGTTCAAAAACATAACAATTCTAGGTTCAGGTATAATGGGACATGGAATAGCACAAGTTGTAGCAACTGCAGGTTATGATGTTGTGTTGCGCGATATAAAGCAGGAATTTTTAGACAATGCCATGAAAAAAATACGCTGGAGTCTTGACAAAATGGTTGAAAAAGATAAGATTGATGTAGAAAGTGCCGACAAGATATACGGCAGAATAACACCCCAAACAGATTTGAAAAAAGCCGTTGGAAAATGTGACTTGGTGATAGAGGCTGTGCCTGAGATTATGGATTTAAAGAAAAAAGTCTATGCAGAATTAGATTCAGCTGCTTCAAAAGATGCAGTATTTGCATCCAATACTAGTACGCTTCCCATAACAGAGATTGCAAAGACCATGGTAAAACCTGAGAGATTTATAGGAATACATTTTTTCAATCCGCCACAGCTTATGAAACTAGTTGAGATCATACCAGGAATAGAAACAGATTCCATAGTAACAGATGATATAGTAAAATTTGTAAAATCTTTAAGTAAAGAATCCGTAACATGTCGCAAGGACGTTCCAGGATTCATAGTGAATAGACTTTTCATCCCCATGGCTCACGAAGCCTGCCACGAGATGGATCGTACTAGAGCAAGCATGGAAGAGATTGATTCAGCGTTTAAATTTTCTATGGGATTCCCTATGGGAATATTTGAGTTATCAGACTTTACTGGCATGGATGTAATGCACAAAGCTACTTTTGAGATGCATCTACGCGATGCAAAAGTCGTAAATCCTCACCGCAAGATAGAAGAGCTCTTCAAGGCAGGAAAGTTGGGAAAAAAATCTAGAGAAGGTTTTTACTCGTATTCAAAAGACAATTATGAACGAGTTAAAATAACCATAGAGCTTGCCAAAAAATACGATCCGCTCCCACTATTGGCAAATATGTTAAACAATGCCGCATGGCTCATCACAAATAAAGTAAGTGATACTGCTGAGATTGAAAAGGCTGCAAATCTAGGATTAGGGTTAAAAAAACCCATATTTGAGACTGCAAAAGAATTTGGCATGGATAAAATTATTTCTCATCTTGAAAAATTTGAGATAAAATATGGATCTTTTTACAAACCCGATCCCATGTTATACACCATGTCCGCATAGTTTTAACGCAGTCTTTACTGCAACTATAGGGGAATCGGCTCCGCGTATTAGAAATTTTTTCCTGTAATCCATATATTTTCCAACATATTCATCTGCCATTCCCCCCGTACCGCGTATTGCAACCATCGGTCGATCATACATGTATGCTGCACACATTTCAGAGAGCGTTCCAGCACCTCCACCTATTATTATTACAGCATCAGCTGATAGAGCATTTACAAAATCTCGAGCATATCCTAATCCAGTAGGAATTACCACGTTACAGAATTCATTCTCTTCGCCACGTTTGTTGTGTGGCAACACCCCTATTGCAATACCACCTGCCTCGTTTGCACCTTTACACGAAGATTGCATTACTCCTCCAAGTCCTCCGGTTATGAGAGTAGCACCTAATTTTGCCACATTGGCACCTGTCTCGTATGCAATTTTTTCATGATCGGCAGTGCATCCAGACTCGTTATGACCGATAACCAATATCTGTGCACGTTTGAGCATACTAGCCCATAGCAAAGGATATTAAATAATATTATCATATATCATACATGGAAAAACGTACAATACCAATTTGTTGCACAAGAGATCAATACGATGCAATATCAAAATTGGCAAAAAGTCTCGGTATGACAGATGTTGGACAAGCATTAGATAATCTCATCATAAAACGCAAATAACAAGATCAAAATATGAGTGGGTTTAGGCAAGACGTCTATAGTTATATTATGAATTATTTTATATTTTCACATGGTGAGAAAGAGCGAGATAGCAAAAATTGTTTCAAATTATGAAAATCCACGCATAGGTGTTCTTGGCAGTCACTCTGCTCTTGAGATAATGGATGGAGCAAAAGATGAGGGGTTTGAGACTATAGTGTTTTGTCAAAAAGGGCGTGAAAGACCATACAAAAAGTTTTCAAGAATAGCAGATGAGATAATAACAGTTGAAAAATTCTCAGATATGGCCAAAGCTAGAGCTCAAAAGAAGATGATTTCAACGGACACCATAGTTGTTCCGCACAGATCACTTACAGCATATCTTGGATACGAGACGATTGAAAAAAAATTTACAGTTCCTATATTTGGGAATAGAATGCTGTTCCGCGCCGAAGAACGCAAAGATCAATATCGACTACTCAAAAAAGCTGGTATACGATATCCAAAAATCTTTTCAAACCCCAAGGACATAAACACGTCAGCCATAGTAAAGGTACAGGAAAAAAATCGCAAGCTAGAGAGAGCATTTTTTACTGTAACATCTCCAAAAGATTATGCGGAAAAATCTGAAAAAAGGATAAAAAAAGGTCTAATATCTCGTAAAGAACTACAAAAAGCAAGCATCGAAGAGCTAGTTATCGGAACTTATATGAATTTTAATTATTTTCATACTCCCATATCCAACGATGTTGATTTTATCGGTATAGAACGGCGCTTGCAAACAAACATGCATGATTTTAACGCCATTCCTGCAGCACAACAACTAGAGATGAGCTCCATCGATTTACAAAATATAGAAGTTGGTCATACGCCAGCTAGTATACGTGAATCACTCCTTGAGAAAGTTTTTGTTATGGGTGAAAAATTTGTCAAAGCCGTAAAGAAAGAATATCCACCAGGAATAATAGGACCATTCTCCCTTCAGAGCGTCATAACACGTGATTTGGAACTAGTTGTATATGATGTATCTCTAAGAGTTCCAGGTAACCCCATAGTTGCAACAACTAGCCCATATACAAAATATCAGTATGGTCAGACGTTTGGAATTGGCAGACGTATAGCTATGGAGATAAGACGAGCAATTGATGAGAATAGCCTTGGAAAAATTCTTACCTAGGCATTGAGTTTTTCTTTTAGCAACGTACTACGAATCAATATTGGTACACCATAAAAAATTGCCAATGCTACAGCATCCGATGCCCTATAGTTTCTCAAGATGGTGTCTTTTTTTCCCGTAAAGTACAGGTTTGCTCGCAACGCATCTCCACTCTCGTATATTTTCACTTTGACAAGAATGTCGCCGTTTTGTTCGCACATTTCTTCAAACATTGAATAGATTGTCTGTGTTTTATCATTACCTTTAGAGAATGATTTGATGTGTTTGGCAATTTCTCCAGAAAATGCACGCATCATAAATTCTCTTCCGTCTGTAGAAGATAAGATCATTAGTCCTTCTATAGCATAAGGATCTACAAGACCTATATAATGAAGTCGAACTGACTCATAGTCTGGACTACCTCTATCATCTATTCGCACGTGATCTAACAGTATTCTTTGAATATAAATATGAATATGCATCTTTGGTATGAGGTCAGCTCATGACTAACAAATTAGTCAATAACACACGATCATATAGATAAGTATTATCAATAACCCATCCATTCCATGAGTAGACATTCGACAAACAGTGAATTGAAAGATACCTGAGAGTTTTTACAGAAAAGACAAATGAAACAATAGCAAAATTGACAGATCAGGTGGATATGCTGAGTAAGGAAAACACACTTCTCCAGAATCAACTCGCATATTATGAAAACCCCAACTCTCTATACGCTCACTTATATCTAAAAGAAAAACGCAAGGCAAGAGAAAACGGCGAATTACCACTCACCAAAAAAATCAGGCGGCAGTCTAGGCCACAAAGGAACATCACGCAAACACTAGTACCATAACTCATACCATGAAAAATACCAAATGCAGTTGTGGCGACACCATGAAACATTCATACACAAAAACACGTGACATTATGACCAGCAGTTGTAGAAGAGACTAGACATGAAATCAGCATATGCGTATGTACAAACTGCAAACACGTATGTAAAGCAGAAAATGATCTACCAAAATCAGGATCATATTGCAAGAATGTAATTGCTCTGGTTACTGAATACAGGTCAACAAGAATTCCATATGATCAAATACCACAACTGGTCAAAACAGCATGCGGTTTGGTTGTTACAAAATCCACCATAATTGCAAACGTCTCAGATCAAATGGAAAAAGATGCAAAAACAATAACAAATACAGTTGTCCAATCACCGTTTGTCAATATTGATTAGACATCATACACACGAGATGGACAATTAGTTTGGGCATGGTGGCATTACATACAAGAAAAATATTGCAATAATCATGAACAAGAGTCGCGGTGCATATGTTATGGACAAATTTTATGGTGTTACAGTAACTGATGGATATTCTGTGTACAAGAGCGAGGAATGCATCAACGATGCCTAGGCTCACGAGCTGCGTGTTGCTAAACACATGGCGATAAGATATGGTAGTGCATATAGAAAACTCTATGAAGAGATGTGTATGTTGTTTGAGAATACTAAAAACTATGCCAATTGTGATGCATGCGTTTGAATACGCATTTGATTGCATGTTGGATGGATATCATAGCTTTGAAATGCCAGAAATGAAGAGGTTGATCAAACGGTTGGTAAATGCCACAGAAACTCTTTGCATTTATTGAGCATAAAGACATTCCACCTACAAACAATGATGCCGAGCGTGATGTTGTGGTTCGCCGTAAGATAAACAGTCTATGAAAAGAATCAAACTTTCTAACGTGCATTTTGACATGGAAAGCACACGGTAAGAGCGTCTTTGAAGAGGTACTCTTGTTTAATAGCTGATCTCATACTATCTTTGTTTCACTAGTAAAATAATTCCTTATTCACACATAAAATAATAGTATATGTTACGTTCTACGATCGTCTTGCCTATTAAAATACAAGCTATAAATCAGTGTATACATGTCAAGTGAGTCTCAAAAATCGATATCATACGTTCTAGGTCAGCCTGTCTCAGTACATATGGATACTGATGTATTAAAGTTGCCAGTATTTACTCCCACTCGACAGGCGGCTACACATCTACAACATTACGAACTTGACGATATCATAGTTACTGAATCAACTGGTAAACCAGTAGGAATTGTGACTGATCAAGACATCATAAGCAAAGTTGGTGACAAAAACGTGTATGCAGAGACCACTACTTTGGATGACATAATGAGCTCTCCTCTCATCACTGTAACAGCTAAAACTCAGATTCAAATCGCCCTTCGTACTATGCGCGACCATAATGTACGTAAACTTCCCGTGGTAAACAAAAAAGGCGAGATTATTGGGATAATACGTCGGCAGACTATAGCAGATGCCATACGTAACGCAACAGTTACTGCACCAAGACTTCTCAGTCCACCGATAAAAGCAATTTTGGGAAACCTTGGATTTGTTCTCCAGTTTTCAGGAGTGCTCATTCTAGTTCCAGCCGTGGTGGCAACTATCCTAGGCGATACGGTGACAGCTACTGGAATATACCTGACAACTGTTATGCTACTAGTTACTGGGTTTTTTCTAAATTCATACGGTGAAAAATCTAGTTTGAATATGCGGCAAGCTTCTATACTGGTGTTTTCAAGTCTGTTTATTCTCACGCTATTTGGCACCATTCCATACATGTATGCGTCTACGGTTTACTATGAAACACCAATCGAGGCGTTTGCTAGTGGGTTTTTCTCAAGTGCTGCAGGGTTTACCACAGGAGGAATATCACTCTTTGACACTCCCGAAGATCTTCCACAGAGCTTTACATTTTATCGGAGTTTTACGCAACTAGTTGGAGGTATGAGTTTCATCTATCTTGTGATTACAGCCTTTTACCCCGAAGGAAAACTACAAACCATGCGTGGTTTCATATCTGGTAAGACTCTTCATCTGCGTGAGCTCTTTGGCACCATCATTGTGATATTTTCAATATATATTATGATATTTGTATCCATATTGTACGCCTTTGGAGCTACTGATATTATTGACAATGTTTCGCTGGTAATGAGTACGGTAGCAACTGGAGGCTTTGTCCCATCGTCTACTATGTTGGCAGATATGGTATGGCAACAACATGCAACCCTCATGGTAGCCATGATACTTGGAGCTCTCCCTTTTACATTCCATTATGGTTTTGTACGTAAACGGTTCATGGTAACAAAGGTTGGTAAAGAGGTTCTCGTCTACTTTGGTGTTTTAGCTGTAGGAGCGGCCACATTCATGTGGGTAGGAGGTTTTGGTTATTTTGAAGGTGCATTTTATGCAATATCAGCAGGAACTACCGCAGGTCTACAGATAACTGATCTTACTAGTGTCGGCGGAACAGGATACGGAGTGTTGATATTTTTGATGTTTGTTGGAGGATGTGGCTTTTCCACAGCTGGAGGGATAAAGATATTCAGGTTGATGCAGATCAGCAACATAGTGATATTTGCTCGCCGTTCTACAAGAAATAGTATTAACAAAGACGACAGAAAAGAGATGATGACGGCAGTGATTCTTATCTTATTCTTTCCTATAATTTCACTCGGTACTGCCGCATACATAGAGACGATAAGTGAGGCTAGCTTTGCAGAATCATTTTTAGAAGCAGTTGGCCTCATCACTACAGGAGGACTTTCAGCAGGAGTCATCACTATAGATGTAGATCCAGCATCCAAAATAGGTATGAGTTTTTTGATGATATTTGGAAGACTTGAGATAATAGCAGTCATTTACATATTTTATCCAAGGCTTGCCGCATAGAATTTAATGCCCACGTTATTAAAATACTACATGTCAGGAAAGACTGCAATATTTATGGGATTTGCTGCCATAGTTGTACTCTTTGTAGCATATTCAAGATATCAAAATCCCGAGATGATAACACCAGAGGCCTTTGATTACATACAACGCCTAGCGTATGGATTTTATGCAGTATTTGCATCTTCATTGATCTGTATCGCATATGGATTGTATTCATATCATCGGAAAAAACTGACAGATGATCCAAAGATTGGTCTAGTATATGTCATAGCTTTTGTCACCAACAATTCTAGGGCAAGAGTTGTATTCATAATTACGCTTATAGTATATGGAATTTTTTTCACACTAACGTCAGGTACACTAGTATATCAACCAGAGGTAGATTTCTCATATCATTATGGGGTTCAGATACCGTCAGCTCAAATAATTCCATGCTGCGATGTTGCCGGATATATGCCAAAAATTCTCGTATATCTTGATGAGCATATAGGACTGCAGATAATACCGCTAAATTTGATTTTACAGACAATTGTATCATATTTGGTTGCATTAAACACGGCAATAGTAGTCGGCGTCACTCATATATCTAAAAAGAAAAAAGGAATCACTAGTGCAGGTGCAGCAGCTGGGCTCTTTATTGCATGTCCCACGTGTGTAGGATCTATATTTTCAGTATTTGTTGGTGTTGCAGGAGGCATTATTCTAACTGCAACTCTAGTGCAGATTCAAACATTGTTAATAGTTGCGAGTATACCAATTTTGATCGTAATGCCATTTATCATTGCATCTAGAATTCAAAACCGCGTATGTAACACACAAAGCTAGTCATTATATTCCTCAAGCTTTGATAATACAAGATTGAATATCATGTCATTATCCAAAAGTAGGTATGGGATTCCTTGTTCTTTGCAACCAGCACCTGATTCTTTGTCGCGTGTTATGAGGAATAATTTATTATCAGATGCATATTTTATTATAGAATAATCAGAGCTTATATCATGCGTCTCTTTTAATCGTCGTGCACTGTATGCTTCAAAACCATGATTTTTTAGCATTTCGACCCATTTTTCATCCATCTCATCTACTAGTATTTTCATAGAGCATACTTGCCCATCATCCAGAGTATCCTCCACTGTTGTAATGCACCATATTTGGCATAATACCAGAGACTAGTTTCTTTACTTTGTTTATTATCTTGACACGATCAACTACTGCCATCTCTGGTTCAAGTGTAAAGTATATTGTATAATCATTTGGATACAACACTATCTGTGTAAGTTTTTCCCGTTCCACGTGGACATAACGCACTTTGCCAAGACTGTTATCAAATTCTTTTCGCATTGCACGTCTATTTGCTACTTGTTTGCAAAAATATTCTTGTTCTTGCTGTGATTTCAAGTTGGTTTTTTTACTATTCATTATTCCTTCCACAACGTTGCCATCCTTGTCTATAATTGACGCAAAACGAACTCCAGGATCAATTGCTATTATTTCCTCTACAAGTTTTAATACTGGAGGTTTATTGTTAGACATACATTGTCATAATTGACATCAAATATAACTGATACAGAAAAATATATCACATAGATCTAGGTTTTATACACGATTAAATTCCAATCTAGAAAAATTACACCAAAAATAACTATCATAATCACTTTGTGTGCATGCAGATATCTATTCTTTGTCTATAAAATCTTCAGCTCTTGGAGGATCCGGTGAGAGTCCTTTGCGTTTTCTAATATCTTGAACCGCAGTTGTCATGATCGATTTTGGTATCTCTGCCCACATTTTGAAGAATGTATTCCACATTGCCTTGCCTGCAGTCTGCCCTCGCATATCTTCTGAGAGAGAGAATGTCTCTGATGCAGGTATCTCTCCTGTTACTATGCTAATTACTCCCTTTTGAGCCATATCCAACACTTTACCTCGCTTACCTGAAAGTACTTGTGCAACATTTCCCACCATATCTTGAGGTACACGAACTTCTATGCCGAGTATTGGTTCTAAAAGTATAGGTTGTGCCATGAGTGTGGATCCCATGCATGCTCTTCTAGAGGCAGGGCCAAGCTGTGATAGTCCTCTATGTGCAGGATCTTCATGTGGCACAAAATGAGTGAACAAAAATTTGCAATCACGTAGTTGTTCTTTTGCCAACGGACCTTCTTTTGTCACATCATCAAATCCAGAAAGGAGAGAATCTGTTGACTCTTGGATAAACTGTACACCTTTTGTGGCATTTATCATAACGTTTCCACGTGAGTCAAATCGCATAACACGTTTACACGTATCAGTATCCCATCCATGTTTCTTTAATAGTGTGGCAATCTCTTTTTTGTCTTTCATATCTCCAATCTCACCTGTTCTTATCATGCGGGCAATTTCCGGTTCTAGTGGTTCCACTTTCATGAATATCTTATTGTGTCTGTTTGGAGACTTTGACATGATTGGCTCGCATGTTCCTCGTATAGTTTCTCGGTAGTTTATGAGTGGTTCTGATGTCACGATTTCGATCTTGTTATCTCGTATAAGATTTGTCGCGATGTCAAGGTGAAGTACTCCCATGCCTGCGATTATTGTTTCTCCGCTTTCTTGATCTATTTTTACTACAAGGTTTGGATCTTCAATCGTCAGTCTCTTTAGAACTTCCACTAGCTTTGGAAGATCTTTTGGATGTTTTGGCTCTATGGCAATCTGAACTACAGGTTCAGATACATATTTTATGCCTTCAAACATAGGCACATTCTTTGTCGATGCAATTGTATTTCCAGCTCTAGCTTCTGTCAGACCTAATAATGCAGGTATATTTCCTGCACTCAGCTCACCCACCTGTTCACGTTGGTTTCCCATGAAAAAGTTAACTGATTGAATTCGTCCCTCACGTTTTGCGTCTATAATGTTTATTGGATCTCCATCCTTTAGCGTTCCAGAAAAAAGTCTCCCAATGGCCACAGGACCTGCAGCAGGATCTAGTGCCATGTTTACTATCATCATTACAGCAGGACCATTCTCGTCACAGTTTAGTATGGATTTACCAATATCAGATTCAAGATCCCCTTTCCAAATTTTTGGAACACGGTATTTTTGTGCCACATGTGGCGGTGGATGATGTTTTACAACCATTCCCAATATAGCCTCCGCAAGTGGTGCTTTTTCTGCAAGCTCTGCCACTTTTTCGTTTTGATATGCGTCGATCACATCTTTGAATGAAATTCCTTTTTCTTTCATCATGTCCACATTTATTGCCCATTTGTCTTTTG
This sequence comes from Cenarchaeum symbiont of Oopsacas minuta, assembly GCA_029948415.1. Classification (NCBI taxonomy): domain Archaea; kingdom Thermoproteati; phylum Nitrososphaerota; order Candidatus Cenarchaeales; family Candidatus Cenarchaeaceae; genus Candidatus Cenarchaeum; species Cenarchaeum symbiont of Oopsacas minuta. Next base: position 547,152 of record JAJIZT010000001.1, on the reverse strand, counting down.
CAGAGCCGAATGTGACGCTACCATTTTGAATCCCCACCTTCCATTTGTCTTTGTAATCAGGTTCACCGTACGTATCAATCAATCCGTTAAAGTTTGCTACCACCGTGGCAAGTTTTTCTTGCATTTTTTCTGGCGTAAGACGTAGTTCCTTTATGAGACGGTCTATTTTATTTATAAAAAACACAGGCTTTACTCGTTCGTCTAGTGCCATACGAGTCACAGTTTCTGTTTGCGTCATGATGCCTTCTACTGCATCACATACTACGACTGCACCATCAATTGCACGAAGACTACGGATAACCCTACCAGAAAAGTCAACATGACCTGGAGTGTCTATCATGTTTATGACGTATTCTTGATCATCTTTTGTGAAATGAAGTGTAACATTGGCCTGTACTATTGTAATACCTCTCTCCTGTTCTGCTTTCATAGCATCCAAGGCAAGAGCAGTACCTGCTGCTGAAGGTGAAATAATTCCAGAGTATGCCAAAAGGCTATCACTCATAGTTGTTTTTCCGTGATCAACGTGCGCAATTACTCCAAAATTACGGATTTGCTCCTTGTTTTTGATGATCTTTAATACCTGTTCAGTTGACTTGTACTTTGCCACATCAACAAGCTCTTCTGATTAGGTATTAAACCTTGCCGGATTTGTTGTATACGGTATTTTTATGAAATTATGTCTAGTAGATCATTTTGTCACTTACGTTTCGAAGTTTTGCAGATTTGACAAAATGACAATCGTTTTGTCCACATCTTTTTGCTTCCAATAACGGTACAATTTGGGCATAAAACGTACAAAATAGAAATTGCGCTATCGCTTCTTTTGGTATTGGAGGATGCTCAACTACAAGTCCAATTGATTCTAATTCAGATGAAAGTTTTTTGTTGTGTTGGTTTTTCTCTTCTAGTATAACTGCCGTGTCTCCACGTTTGGCCGAAAATAATTCCATGTGTGAAAACTGTTCTAAACGTTCGTAATATGCATTTGATCCAGTTATCTCGTATGTTTTTGCTGCAGCATACATTGCAAGAGGATATGTATACAAATTTCCCAAAAAAAATACTCTATTATTTCGTTTTACCAATTTTGCACTTTGATGTGCAGATTCAAAAATATTTCGAGTATGTTGTATTCCAACTTTTCTGACAAGCGAGATACATGTAAGAGCACTTTCAAGAAAGCTTGAAGTTCCAGCTGTAATTCTATCAGAATTTGGAAACTGTAGATGTATTGTTTTGAGACATGATTTTGCTAGTCTACTCTTTGGATTAGATGTTATCGCTACTGTGGTTTTTGCAAAATGCGAAGCCCGTATATTTGATACAGTTCTTCCAGATATTGATACAATGTACAGATTTTTATCAGATATAATTTTAGGGTATTTTATCAAATCAAGTGGATCAATTGCCTTTGCTTTTATTCCTGAATGTGCTTCAGCAAGCATACATGTTGCAAAGGAATCCCCACTGCCACAAAATATCATCTTATTTTGTGCAGCAATACTCATCTTTTTTTGAGGAATGAATTTCAACAGAGAACTTGGTTGTGAAAAGATATCTTTTTCCATAGCAGATATTGTTCCCGTCATGGGATACCAAAATTGTATCCCATACATAGCATTTTGCAAAAAACCTATCGTAGTTTTTATATTCATATGAAAAAGATCATGCATGGAGATAACCGTCGGACATACGCCAGATTCTGACGATGCGTTCATGTTTTATGGAATGTTAGAAGGTAAAATTCCGTCGCCAGATTTTCAAGTAAAACACATTATCGGAGATATTGAAGATCTGAACAAACGTGCCATAGACAATGAGCTTGATGTAACAGCAGTATCTGTTCACGCATGTGCATATATGCCCGAATATGTAATGCTGCGTAGTGGAGGTAGTTTTGGTATTGGGTATGGACCTATCGTAACAGCTAGAAAGGATGTTAGCATTGATTTGCTAAAGGAACTCAAGATTGCAATACCAGGAAAGATGACTTCCGCATACCTACTCTTGCGCCTCATGATAGGTGAGTTTGAATACAAGGAGATGAATTTTAGTGACATACCATCAGCTGTTGCAGCAGGTGTTGTTGATGCAGGACTTATCATACACGAGACACAGATCTCATATGATAGCGAAGGGATCAAAAAGATTGTGGATGTTGGTTCTTGGTGGGACAAGATGACTAGAGGTCTTCCTGTGCCGCTTGGGATAAACGTCATGCGTGAGAGTATCGGCGTTAATACCATACGTCGTTTTGATTCATATCTACAAGAATCTATACAATATGCACTAAATCATGAAGAAGATGCACTAGAATATGCCATGCAGTACTCGCGAGGCAAATCAAGAGAGCTAATATCCAAATTTGTCAAAATGTATGTGAATTCTGTAACAGTAAACATGGGGGTAAAAGGTGAAGAATCTATAAAAAAATTGTTCAAGATGTCAAGTGGAATAGTCCCAAAATACGATCCAAAGATCATATAATTTACAACACAATAAAATAAATCCTATTACATTTTTCATATTGTATGATACGAATAGATGCAAAGTTAGCTATAGGAGGGGCGATCATGATTATAGTCGGCATATATCTCTCGATGTATCTAGATTCTACTGCACCTGTGGGCATGCATGGTATGACCAATGATGAGATAGATGAACTGTTGTTTAATCAGATGATCAGTAAAGATATCGGAAATTTGGTTGCAATTTTGCTCGGTATTGGCATGTTGCTTTTACTTCTTAGTCTTGGTACCAAAATATCTAAACGTTCTATCAAATCCAAAGATAAATCCGATAAAAAAGATGTCTAGGAATTAGTATATTTTAGAATTTTCTAATTGTTTCAAAAAATGTATTACGTTGTTCTGGAATTCGTCCAATTTCAGATGCAATATGAGATAAATCTTTAATTGATGAATCTGTAGGTTTTCCTGCGGCTTTGTATATCTCTTCATAAAATGCAGTCCCTACAAGATCATTTCCTCCATTGCATAGTGCCACTTGTGCAAGCTTTTTTCCATATGCCACCCAATATACTGAAATGTTGTCTAGTGAGCCGGCAAGAAGTATACGCGATAATGCCATAACTTTTAGATCATATATTGAAGAGCATTCTTCTACTACATTGTTCGTTTTTTCAAGTTCCGTGTTATCCAAACTGAATTTTAGTGGTATGAATGTGATAAATCCATTTGTTTTCTCTTGCAGTTTACGTATGCGCAACAGATGATCTACAATATGTTCTGGTTTTTCTACATGTCCATACAACATTGTAGCATTCGATCGTATTCCCATGTTGTGCGCAATTTCTATTGTGTCAAGCCATTCTTGCCCCGTACATTTGCCACGGACTATATTCTTTCGCACTGCATCATCAAATATCTCTGCACCTCCACCCGGTAACGAATCTAGTCCAGCATCTTTTAGTCTTGAAAGGATCTCTTTGATAGAGTTTTTGGTAAGTTTTGAGAGATAAAATATTTCCGCTGCTGTAAATGCCTTTATGTTCATCGAAGGATGCGATTTTTTTATCACACGCATCATACTTTCATAATAATCAAGTCCAAGTTTTGGATGAAATCCTCCAACAATATGCACTTCGGTGGCACCCATACGTTCTGCCTGGTCTATTCGAATTTCCATCTGATCTGGTGTGAGCGTATACGCATCACTTTCAGAACCTTTGCGATAAAATGCACACATTTGGCAGCTTGCCGCACATACATTGGTATAGTTCATGTAATAAGATGCAACAAACGTAACTCTATCGCCCACACTACGTTTGCGCATAATGTCAGCTGTAGCACCTAGAACATGCTCATTTTCTTCTTCAAATAGATACAATCCATCTTTAAGTGTGAGTTTTTCTCCAGCTAGTGCTTTTTCCAATGTAGGCGATGTGTTTATGAGATGTTCTAGCATGGATTGTTTTTCATATGTGCAAATATATAATTAACATAGTACGAGATCAGCTACTCTGTATTTTTGTACGTAAATACATCTATGTGCATTATTTTCAAGTATTCCGTGCTTTTTTGCGTATTATTGTATAGCGTTCGCTATGTGTGGTTTTCTCATTAAATGGAGAGAGGCATACATCTATTCGGGACATTATTCCCACAACCATCTTCGTCCACTTGTTAGAGCTTGCCGCAACTAGAACATCGGAGCATTATCTCCATATATTTACTCGCGGTTGTACATCTAACTATAATTTTGTTCAAAATCTCTCCCATCTTTTAGCAACCAGTAAATGACTTTTAGCATCTTTGCTGCCGCTGCAACGACGGCTTTGGAATTGCCTCTCTTTTTTGCAAGTCTTTTGTAAAATATCAGTTTTGGTGCATGCAACACGTGAGAATGGATTGATTCTACTAAAACCCATCGTAACATTCTACTACCTCTTTTCGTTATGTGGCCATGATGCACCACGTCAGCAGATTGATGGAACAAGTCCTGCATATGATTTGAGTTTTTCAGGATCTGAAAATCTTTCAATACTGTCAATCTCTGATGCAATCGTCAAAGCTGTAAAATCAGCAATTCCAGGAATCGTCTTTAGTATCTATGCTTGTGCGTGCACTCTTGTAGATCATCATGTTGGCATCTGTTATTTTCTGATCGTAAAGATGAATAGATGCAAGAAAGCCGTTTATCCTTTATGGCCTTGAGGCTTGCGACATATTTGTCGGAAAATGTACGTCCAGGAATCTTTATTCCTTTTTGGAGTAATATTCCATGTATCATAGATGTTCTTGCTTGAACTAGCTTGTGTCTGTACCGGACCAGTTGCCTTTGCTCAACTGTCTTTTTGTTTGGCACATAACATTTGTTAATATATCCTCCACGCAACAAGTCTGCTAGGATTTGTGCATCAACCTTGTCTGTTTTTTTAGTGGATGCTGTAATAGCTTTTGTCTGAGAGAACAACATCAAGATCCAGTCTGTCTGTCATGTATCGAAATAATCCATGCCAAACAGACGATGATTCCATCACAATCTTTGGTATACTTGTTTGGAAAAGTTTTCTAATGTCTGCATGTCGGTTTTCAACTCGCACGTTTAATGCCTTTGTTGTCAACCATTGCTATCTGGAGAAATTTCTTATGCGCGTCAACTCCAACAAACATGGACTTGCTCCCAACAGCCCTAGTGTTTTTGTTTGCATTTTGAGGCTTTCTTTTGGATTTGTCATTTAAATAACCATCTGAATTCTTTGATCTCTTGGGCACATATGGTTAGAACTTTCTTGATAATTATAGGCAGGGACGTGACCTCATACAACAATACTTGCCAAGGATTATTTACCACTATAAACACAATACGGTATGGTTATGCCGCTGATAAACGAAGATAGGCCAAAATGTTACATGTGCTCGATGGATTTTGAGAATATTGGAAAACTTCGTGAACATCAAAAAAAAGAACATAGTACAGCATCAGACTCTGTACAAGAACACAGTCCAGCACCTGGAGACGTTACCGTTTTTTAGTAAGTGTGTGTGGAATCATATATTCGTCTAGTGTCTCACATATATCTTCTAATAGTTTGGTAAAATTCCCATCTATCCGTACAGCCGCTTCTAATGAATCCAACGCATCAGCATCATGTCCCATTTCAGCATATGTGCAGCCAGAATATGCCAAAGCTAGAGCATGATTTGGACATACATTAATTGCACGCTTGTACATTCTCAATGCATCATCATATCTTTCAAGAGAATGAAATGTAGCACCCATATTTGTAAGAATGTCAGGGTTTTCTGGATCAGATTTAATCGCAATTTCATATAATGGCAATGCCTCTTTTTCTCTATTTGCAGCAACAAGCGTTAGAGCTTTATCTGCCAAAATCTTTGTATTTCCTTTGGACATTTTTAGTGCTTTATCATACATGCTTAGTGACTCTTCAAATAATTCATCTTCTGCAAGATCTACTGCTTTGTTGACCAATTTGTCCAACTTTGTATCGTTTCGCAACATATGTTATACGTATATGATACAAATTAGCCTATCGGTTGACCTGCATGTAATGTCATGACGCATTTTTGTCTCTAGGATCAATTTGTAAAGACATATTGAAACATTCCAACGCTTCGTCGTATCTGCCCAAACTTCGCAATGAGGCACCTTTTCCATTCAACAAGTCAGGATCGCGAGGGTGTATGATTAATGCTTGATCAAAATATGAAAGTGCGTCTGCAAATTTCCTCTCTTCTAAAAGTTTCATACCTTGAGAATAGAGAGTATTAGAAACCATAGTATTGAATGATAATGGAGGGTTTTAAAGATAACCGCAGTATATACATGGTTTAAAACTTGGTTTATTATATCAATATGTAATATGAATGCAAAGGAATACCACATAGCGTTGGTAATCAATGTAAGCATATTTTTGTTCACAATACCTCATGTATATGCGCAAGAGAATGAAGAATTCGAGTTACAAACTCAAGATTTGCACATTATCTTTGGATCATTTATAGCTGCCATAACAATCTTGTCTATTTACATTTCACGCGACGTCATATTACGCAGAAAGAGTAGATACGATGCTAATGAATTTGATTCTCAAAAGAATCGAGATTACGAAAAATATCATTCCAAATGGGGTGATGAATGGGGTTGGAGAGAAGATGGACAGAGAGAATTTGTGAATGGGAAATCTCCAGAATATGAATATTATGAGATACTAGGTGTAAAGAAAAATGCCACAAAAAACGAGATAAAATCAAAATACCGTGAACTTGCAAAAAAATCTCATCCAGATAAAAATAATGAAGATAATTCAGATCATATGATAATGATAAACCGTGCATACGAAGTACTCTCAGATAAATCACTGCGTAAAGAATATGATCAATATCTTGACAACATCTAACATTCAAGTAACGTAAATGTAATTTCCGTCTTTGAATTAGTTTCCATGCTTGAAGTTAGGTTTGCATGCAATATTTCTTTAATTTCTTTTACAGTAATAGTTATCACAACATCAGCTGGATCTTTATTTGGGCCAAGCATTGATTTTCCCACAAGATCTAGCACAGATTTTGACTTTACTGTTCCGCTTAAACGCCATTTCTTATTCTTACCACACCATATGTGGATAGAGTAAAGATCAAATTCACAGTCGCCTATGCGTGCAGATGCTGTAACGTTCTCGTTCAATTGAGCAAGTATGTCTTTTAATTTCATACATGAAAGTAATCCATATTGGATATGTGTTTAACTGTAAATATTAACAAATGAATTTTATACAGAATCTGAGCAGATATGTCATGAAGCTTGGCGGTAAACTAGAGATAAAATCGCCACAAAAAATTGCAAAATTTCTTCATGAAGAGCACACAGGAAGGATTGCATCCATAGATGATAATGGATTTCCACAGATTATACCAATGAATTTTGTCTATATTGATAGTTGTGTCTATATGCACTCACACATACGGGGTGAAAAGTTGGATAATATTGCAAGAAATTCCAAAGTAGGTTTCGAGGTAGATCGAGAATTGGAGTTTCTACCGTCGTATTTTGAAGATCCAAAAGATGCCTCATTTGCAGACACTTTGTATGTGAGCGTAATCATAAAAGGCAATGCATCTGTGGTAACGGATTTGAAAGAAATGACACGAGCATTAAATGGACTTATGGAAAAATATCAGCCCGAAGGAAGATATGAAAAAATTTTAGACACAGATGACGTATTATCATACGTGACAGTCATAAAAGTGATTCCTAAACAAATACGAGGCAAGTACAAAGTGGGTCAAAATATAAAAATAGGCAAGAGAAAAGAACTAGCAAAAAAAATATTTGAACGAAATTCACATGCAATAAAGACTTTGGAAATTATGGGCTTTGATATAAAAAATAATACACCCATCATGACAAGCGAACCAAACTGGTAACGCCGTATCAGTTTTAAAGCGGTTAGTGATAGTCAGGCATATTGGAATTACCATCAACTCCCAAAGAGTTACGTAATAGTATAGTAGATATGATTCAAAAATATGATATGCCAAATGATCCATATCTTAAGATGTTGGATTATGTGGTAGAACTTTTTGAGAAGCAAGGTCTTGGAATAAAATATTATGGATATCATAATGTCATGCACGAGTTAGAAGTCACATACGTTTCAATGCTTGCATCTTCAACTGACTCAAAGATGACTTTTGAGGATATGAAATATCTTTACGTGGCTGCACTATTACACGATTTTGAACCACAAAAAGATAACGATAAACCACATGAACAAAAAGTTACAAAATTCATATCAAATGATGCAACATTACAAAATTTTATTAGTCGTACAGGCCTTTCTTCTGACATAATAGAAGCACTCATACTACGAACTGCATATCCATGGGAAGGAAAAATAATGGAATCGAGTATGCGCATCATAGACGCGCGCATATCCAAAGAAGATGATAAAAATGATCTGCTTGAAAAAGGATTGTTTTTATCCATAGTTGACAGAATTTCAGGTTATTCACTAGGTGGTTTTACAAAAGGTATGGAGATGGCAAAGAAAAATTCACATGCACTAGGTTGGCATCCAGCAAACATAGTTCGCAGAACAGTTGAATATTTTGAGAGAATGATGAATAACGAAACGGTAATGTTCAACCGTATTGTACGGCAAATGCCAAAACTCATGCGGGATAATCTGATGGATAACATTATTTCATTTATGAAATTACGTCAAATGGAGATAAACACCATGGCAAAGTATCTAGATGGCGATCTGAAACTAGTTCCTATAATAGAAAAACCACACTTACGTTCAGATGCGGACTTTATAAACAATCTAGAGACTATATACAATGAACTTCCAGGACCTTTACAGGTAAACAGAGAACACTTTAAAGAAACCCTTGTGGATAAAGATACCATATTAACTACGCTACGTCACGATGATGCTGATGGTGAGATCATAGGATACGCAAAAGGCGGACCGCTAGAGATGTACAATATAGAACCAATGAGAAAAGATGAAAATTATGGAAAAAACAACACCGTTTTTCTAGAATCCTTTGCTATCAAGATGGGATACTGGGGCATGCATGGTGGTAGTGAGATGAGACATATGTTTACCATGCAAGCACATTCAAAAAATTATACATATTTGACTAGCTTTGCACACCGAGATGTTATCAATATGCGTATTAGAAATTTGGAAGATGCAGAGTTTATAGTAAAATTTGACCCAGAAAAATGGGATTATTATAGAACAAAGCTCTAAGCTACAAAAGCGTGGGAATGTATATGATTATGAAAACTATTGCAAATCCAGATAAAAATATCAACCCAACGTAGCTTAATACCCGTAACCATGTTGGAGGCATCATAGCGATGTCAATATACTTTGAGGAAACAAGTCGGATATTAAAATATGCTATAACTGGAGATAATACAAAAGATATTGTTGTAGCAAAATCTACCAATTCTTTAATTTTATTACCAAATTGTAATAGCACTGTAAACGAAATTACTGCCAAAATCAGTATAACCGATACATATTTTTTCCATGTAGATTTTGAATCAGGTTTAGATTTTGAGGTTAAGAGTTGGCCAGTTCTCAGAATTGATCTTGAATATCCATCAAATACGGCAATTATGGTTCCAAACATTACACTAAATGCAGACACAGATATTATCAGTTCAGACCAATCACCGATGGTTTCAGTGTATATTTGCACTACTTTATGCGCAAATAAACCACTACTTTCGGGTAGTTCGGTTCCTGTACCATAAAAAATGTATGCTCCAAGAATCAAAAATAATATTGACAATGATGCTACAATTACATATCCAAAATTAAAATCAAGTAAAGTTTCTTTCAAAGCTGGTTTAAAATTAGTCTGTCGTATTCTCTCTAGTGTCCATAATCCGTGCCATGCAGAAGCATCAATTGGTATGGGCATCCACCCCATTAGTGCTATAACAAAGAACAATGTAGTTCCACTCCAAATTATGGGTTCTTTAAATCCGTCAATATATTCTGCAGGTCCATTATATATTGCAAAAATAAATGCAAGAACTGTGGAAATTAGTATTACTGCAGCAATTATCTTTATGAGACTGTCAAGAACTGTGTATCTTCCAACTATCAATATTATACTGCAAATGGCAAATAATAAAGCAACTCCCCATACACCAAAAGATGTAATACCAAACAAATTTTCCATGAATCCTGCTGTAACCAATCCGACAGCAGCTGTAACAAAAAACATAGATGCTATCGTTACCATAAAATACAAACCAAGTGCCCATTTACCGAGTTTTTTGTATCCATCTATGAGACTAGTACCAGTCACATTTGCATATCTTGAACTGAATTCAAAAAATGGATATTTTAAGACGTTGGCCAAAATCACAAATATCACTAATTCAAATCCAAACTCGGCTCCAGCTCTAGTTGACTGAATTAGATGTGAAATTCCTATAGCTGTACTTGCAAACATGATTCCAGGTCCAAAAGTACGCATCAATCGAGTTATTCTCTCGTTCACATTGCGCACATGTTCTACTTGTTTGTAAGTTTTACATATTTTTAGATCAAAATTGTGATCGTTTGATCACTTGATTGTTAAATCATTTTTACTCTATAATGATAATATCATGTAATTACTAGAAAAAGTATGACCACCGGCTACTGTGTAAAATGCAGAAATAAGAGAGAAATTGAGGGTGCAACACCAACAACTCTCAAAAACGGCAGGCCAGCTGTCAAGGGAACTTGTGGCACCTGTAATACCAAAATGTTCAAAATAGGTAAAATCTAGTTGAACGTATTTTCTTTTTTTAAATCATCACATATTTTTATTGTATGTTAAGGTCTAAATGCTATTTAATTTAGACGATTACATGTATGAAGAATTTTTTGCACTTGCCTTTACGATTATCATAATATCCATTACAGGAGTTATGTCTCCAGGACCATTATTTACTGCCAATATCGCATACGGCATAAAAGGAGGCATAAAATCAGGATTAAAAATGGCAATCGGTCATACGATTATTGAGATGCCCATAGTTGCAATATTGGGATTAGGTATAATCACTATTGATGGTGCTCCATGGTTTATAGCAAGTGTTGCAGCTGTTGGTGCTGCAGGTTTGTTTGTCTTTGCAGTCATGCAAACAAAGGCCGTTCTACATGAAAAACGCTCAGATCATATCTTTGGGAAAGATCCATTGGTTGTTGGGATCATGTTGAGTGCGATGAATCCATTTTTTATTTTATGGTGGTTAACCATAGGATTAAAGCTGATCACAGATGTTATTCATCAGTGGGGTTTGATCGGCATACCACTCATGTTTATGCTACATATATGGTTTGATTATGTATGGATGATGTTTGTTGGAGGAATATCAGGTAGAGCCTCGAAATTTATCTCAAATAAATTATATCGAATAATTATGCTTGGGACATCTATCGTTCTAGTATATTTTGGAATTGTGTTTGCCATAGATGCGATCATGTATTTTATTAGTTAAATTACATCAAGTGTTGTATAATCTTATTTTTTAGATATGTCTATTTCAATTGTAGGAACTTTACGTTCTTTTCCTTCATGTGTAAGTAAATCTGAAGATATACGCACATCTATGACTTTGTATCCTACAGAACCCATGCGTTTTTCAATCATTTGTGAGATGTCTGCAGCGTGTGTTATTTTTCTGCCTCGTGCTTTTAATGTAACTGCTGATCGTATAGCAAGCTGTGTAAGTGTGTGCGTTACATACGTCATAAGGGGTTTATCTCCTATGAATATTACATTATGTTCACTTGATGGAATGGATTTTTCCGTTTTAGTTTCAGATCCTTCGTGTATTTTTTTTGTATCAACTTCATTCGAATTTCCTTTGAATACTTGGTCAGATTCAACTAACGAAGACGACGTTATGTTATCGTTTGATGGTTCGTCGTGAGAACAGCCACAAGAGCCACCACTGTGCGTATGAGGTGTTGATTCAGGTTGAATTAATGATTCGGATGAATGTGCATTGTCGTTTGATGGTTCGTCGTGAGAACAGCCACAAGAGCCACCACTGTGCGTATGAGGTGTTGATTCAGGTTGAATTAATGATTCGGATGAATGTGCATTGTCGTTTGATGGTTCGTCGTGAGAACAGCCACAAGAGCCACCACTGTGCGTATGAGGTGTTGATTCAGGTTGAATTAATGATTCGGATGAATGTGCATTGTCGTTTGATGGTTCGTCGTGAGAACAGCCACAAGAGCCACCACTGTGCGTATGAGGTGTTGATTCAGGTTGAATTAATGATTCGGATGAATGTGCATTGTCGTTTGATGGTTCGTCGTGAGAACAGCCACAAGAGCCACCACTGTGCGTATGAGGTGTTGATTCAGGTTGAATTAATGATTCGGATGAATGTGCATTGTCGTTTGATGGTTCGTCGTGAGAACAGCCACAAGAGCCACCACTGTGCGCATCATCATTTGATGGTTCGTCGTGAGAACAGCCACAAGAGCCACCACTGTGCGCATCATCATTTGATGGTTCGTCGTGAGAACAGCCACAAGAGCCACCACTGTGCGCATCATCATTTGATGGTTCGTCGTGAGAACAGCCACAAGAGCCACCACTGTGCGCATCATCATTTGATGGTTCGTCGTGAGAACAGCCACAAGAGCCACCACTGTGCGCATCATCATTTGATGGTTCGTCGTGAGAACAGCCACAAGAGCCACCACTGTGCGCATCATCATTTGATGGTTCGTCGTGAGAACAGCCACAAGAGCCACCACTGTGCGCATCATCATTTGATGGTTCGTCGTGAGAACAGCCACAAGAATTACCAGGTATTTGCTCATTTTGAGATAATGAATTTTCAGAATGTATTACATTTTGATCATCATTTATTTTTACAAGTTTATTTTTTTTCTGGATTTCTTGTAAAATATCTTCTGCATCCGTATGTGTCTTATCTGACATAATATGACTAACCGTCAATACACCTACTATTTAGTATTTAGGTTCACGATACGTATGAGGTCAGCTACTCTGTATTTTTGTGCGTAAATGCAAAACTTTCTTGATAATTATAGGCAGGGACGTGACTTCATACCACGATACGTATGAAGTCATTTATTTTATTGAATGTAAATTTTAAGAGATAATTTTTGTACTCAAATTATACCATAAATGACCTCTTTAGCCTTTTTCGATCCAGTCGTTTTTATCATATATTGAATCATATTTTAATGTACATTAAATTCTAAATCTACCGCATATCAGTATATTTCAAAAATGCTTATTTTATTAATGATTTTACATAACTAATTATGATATGTGACAGACATGGCTTTATTTTTTGAAAATGATCACACAATTATTTTCTAATTTAAAAAATGATACAGATTATATTTTCATCACATCATGTACAATAATTCTTTTGAATTGATCAAATTGATATTTTTGATTTTATAATTGATGCAAGTTATTCTGACCGATTTAAACAAGTGTATGATAATCTAAATGTGATCTAACATATTGACCAATTTCATAAATACGAATAATTGAACTCATAAAATAGCCAAATAAGTTTTTGTGTTATTTATGTAAAAAACTAGTTGAAGTATTGGCAAACTCATGTAATGTTTTTTCTACTTGTTCATCATTAGTGCAATTTTGAATAATTTTAACCAAATCAGAATCTTCTATTTCATAACAATTGAACATGCCTTGATTGTCTTTGTATACTAGCATTATTTTTTCTTTCAATATACAATGATAAAGTTTCTCAGTTTTCATTTTTTCAGGTCTAATACAAATTCCACCATTTTTAGTTTCTACAGGTGCAGACATGCCATAGTGAAATTTTTATTACATTTTAGAGTATCTAAATCATGAAAAAATATGTGGTAATTCATGTTGATTTTGATTATTTTTATGCTCAATGCGAAGAAATACGTAAACCCGAACTTCGAACTGTTCCAGTAGCTGTATGTGTATTTTCAGAGCGTGGTGAAAATAGTGGTGCAATAGCTACTGCAAATTATTTAGCAAGAGATTATGGCGTAAAAGCAGGCATGCCAATAACGACTGCAAAGAGAAAGCTTGAATCCATTCCAGAATCAATATTTTTACCAACTGATTTTGATTATTATTCAGATATATCACAAAAAACAATGGACATAATGAACAATTTTGCAGATGTTTTTGAATATGTAGGAAAAGATGAAGCATATTTAGACATCACGTCAAAAACTGGAGGAAGTTTTGATCGTGCCGCACATGTTGGACAACAGATCAAAAATACTATACGAGATAGTACAAAACTTACATGTTCTGTCGGTATATCTCCCAATAAATTAGTGTCAAAGATAGCATCTGATTTTAAAAAACCTGATGGTCTTACAATTGTTCGACCCGAAAATATTCCAACATTTCTTGAACCGTTAAAAATACGAGATATACCTGGCATTGGAAAAAAAACAGAAGATAAACTCACATCCATGGGATTTAACACAGTAGGTCAGCTTTGCCATGCAGATGTGTTTATGTTGCATAAAGAATTTGGTCGAAAAAATGGTACATATATTTACAACGCTTCAAGAGGAAAAGATTCATCCCTTGTAGCAGAAAAAGAACCAAGTGTCCAATATAGCAAAATATCCACACTGTCTAGAGATTCTTCTGATGAGTCATTTCTTATGTCAAATCTTTCCAAAATATGTGATCAGCTTCATGAAATTGTGAAAAAAAATAATAAACTTTTTAGATCTGTGGGTATTCAGTTTGTGCAAAATGACATGTCAAATAAATCTCATTCTAGAATGCTGCTTCATCCCACTGCATCTCATCAGGATCTTGCAAGAACTGCCAAACAACTTTTACATAAATCCCTTCAAACTCAAAATAAACCAATCCGTCGATTAGGAGTAAAAGTTTCAGATCTTTCCGATATGTCAGGTCAGCTTAACATTGACAGTTATTTTTGATTTTCTTGCACATCCAAACGCCGTAATCTCTTGCTTTCAACTGCAGCAACAATCATAAGAAATGTAAAAAGCCATGGTAAAAACATGATTTCTCCAGCTATTGAATGAAATTCTTCCCATAGTGTTACATCGGTTGTAACCTTTAGGGCATACCATGAAAGAGAAAAAATTCTAATTACGTTTACTAATATTGTTCCAAATATACCCAATGCAAACCATGCAAGTTTTCTTCTTGGAACTATACGCATTTTCAATAAAAATGCCATCATAACAAGCGAATAGATGATTATACTATGTACGCCTGCAGAGGGCCAAAAGACTTGTAATGCAAATGGTCCATGATCCCCCTTTAGAAACATCATGTTTCCTGATGCATTTGCCACACCAAGATCAAATAAATCCACAAGCCAAACATTGAGTTCCACTAAATATGGTACAAAATATTGTAATGGTCCAAGGGAATCATATGGGAAGAACGCGTCAAGAGATAGTATAATTGCACTTCCACAAAGAAATATCGGTCCCGCTGGTGCTATCCTTATCCATTTGGTACCAAAGAAGATAATCAATACGGTTGTTGTAAATATGGCCATTATGATAAAATCCCACATCCATACCCAAGAAAGCAAAAGTTGTATTCCAAAATAATCTGCAATAGATTCAATCTGTTCACGAAGTCCGTTTTCTAATAACACCATGTATGCTATTACTAGTAGAGCCAACGGAACAGCTGCGATGATACGACTTTTTTTAACTCCAATATGCAAACCTACCAATTCTGCCACTATGAATGCAAGTGCAAACAAAAATCCACCACGTCCTTGATTCCAGCTCAGACTGAATGTATCAGAATATACTACAAGAGCAAACACGATTGGTAATGATATAACCGTTATTGCAACCCACAGTGTTTTATTTTGTATCATGAAATAGATGCGAATATACGGTCATAAATAATATTAGTTGCCTGTGCCGATTATTGGAATGGATCTATGAATGGGCAATTTACAATATGTGTTGAGTTCATTGGCATTGCTAGTTCAATGTTGATTTTTCCTGCTGCATTCATGTAATCAATATCTCCTTTTGTCATCAATAATGATGCATGATCAGCATCATTCCATTCAATAAGAAATATACGCCACATTGGTGAATAATTCTCATCTCCAATATTTGCAGCACCGATTCCAGGTTGGAAACCTAATGGACCTGTACCAACTAGACCATTTTTGAACTGGAACAAATCAACAGCGGCAGAATTTGTAAGTAGAGAAGCTGTAGCTGGAGTATATGGTACACCCATTGCTTTTGCAGGATCAGAAGGTATAGCATCTGTTACAATATAATATATGGTGTTGCCATCAGGACCCCAACCACGATGTGCGATGAATGTAACATTCATCTCATCAAGATCAATTTTAGTAATTTGACCGCCTCCATATGCGAGGTGATCGTCTACAGTATTTTCATTGATTTGAAGTTGTCCATTTGGCCACATTACAAATGGCATATTTACTACGACATCTAGTGGAATTAGGGTTACTTTGTTATTTTCTACTGCCGACATTATATCATCTTCAGATTTTAACATTACAGGTACTATATCATCATTCCAAATAACATGAATATGGGATTTTAAAGGACTGTAATTGTCTTGGCCAGGAATACTAGTAAATACTTCAGACTGGAATCCATGCACTCCTTTACCTTCTATGCCATTTACAAACATGTATGTTTTTGAAAGTGCATCTTCTGGAGCGTTTGCCAACAATGGCGAATATGAAACATCCCAATTTTGGCTTTCGGATATAGTGTCTACGTGACTTTGTTCACTTGCATCAGTTATTACATAGTAAACATTTTCACCATTGTAATAGCCTTCATGTAAAGGAATATCGACCTCCACATTGGCTCTAGATAAGTAAACCTTTTTCTTGTTATAACTCTCGTCTTTCATTTCATGTTGAACAAGTCGATCATCGTGAGCATTAACCGTTTTACCATGTGATTTACCTACATAATTCATCTTTAAATCTTCACAATCATAATCAGCATCCATCTTCATTATTTCATTTAATAGTGTTTTATTCATTATCATTTTACTTGGCACAATTCCATCCATCATCATCTCATCCATCATCATCTCATCCATCATCATCTCATCCATCATCATCTCATCCATCATCATCTCATCCATCATCATCTCATCCATCATCATCTCATCCCATCTCATCCATCATCATCTCATCCATCATCATCTCATCCATCATCATCTCATCCATCATCATCTCATCCATCATCATCTCATCCATCATCATCTCATCCATCATCATCTCATCCATCATCATCTCATCCATCATCATCTCATCCATCATCATCTCATCCATCATCATCTCATCCATCATCATCTCATCCATCATCATCTCATCCATCATCATCTCATCCATCATCATCATATTTTTCAAGCAATCCATAAACTTCACGTCCTTGTGTCCTTTATCATACATATCCATAAACTTCGCGTCTTTGTGTCCTTTATCATACATATCCATAAAATTTGTGCGCTCATGTTTTTCATCATACATATCCATTTTCATATTTGGGTTAAAAGATGAATAATTTTGCCATTTCATTTTAT
Source organism: Cenarchaeum symbiont of Oopsacas minuta (assembly GCA_029948415.1). Taxonomy (NCBI): domain Archaea; kingdom Thermoproteati; phylum Nitrososphaerota; order Candidatus Cenarchaeales; family Candidatus Cenarchaeaceae; genus Candidatus Cenarchaeum; species Cenarchaeum symbiont of Oopsacas minuta. Next base: position 529,531 of record JAJIZT010000001.1, on the reverse strand, counting down.
CTTCTTCAAATCCTTTCTTTCCGCCAGGATAATCAATGCATAATTGTATGCCACATGCGACACTGCTCGCACCATATGCATTATTTACAGATAAAGATAATGACATAGTCAAAAGTGGTAGTATTGTAAATATCGCTACGACTTGGTTTAGATGCATTATGATTTCAATGAATATATTGTATTTAAAAGTGTATCTAAACAGGAGGTATGAGTCACATCCCTGCCTATAATTATGGAGAATTATCTGATCAATGATGTTCCCAATTCAACTCGGATAGTAAATACTGTCAAGATTTTAAATGAAATTAACGATAATTATGTTATGATATAAGCATATGAAAAATTACATGATAGAGATCTATTCTAGTACATTCAACGTATGCAATTGTAGTTCTACCAACGTTCCATTTATTCCAACCATTATTTTGCCAGAAGAGCTAAGCCCTATTGCAACACCAGTCAGATTTATACTAGTTCCGGGAGGTGGAAGATCCCAGTTTACGGCCGTGGCAGATATGTGCAAGTCGTACATGGGTTCTGAAATTGTCATATTTTTTACCAAAGTATGATTTGTTGCAGTATTGTTCAAATTATCTATAGTCGGATCCAAAATTGTTGTGGCATTCATGTTATCAATGGTTGTATTTTGAGTATAATTTGCTCCCATATATTCCACAACATCTTCGTATGAAGAACCATCCAATATCATAGTCAAGATCTCATGCGAAAAGAAATTTTTTTCAGATTGTTTGTTCACAGCATCTTCGTAGGACATGCCAGACTTTTGCATTAATTTTATTTCATCCTGTGCAGCTTGTGACACTGTTAGAGTGTAGTTAATTTGGCGAATTATATTTTGCCTAATTGCAGGATCAGTGTTTGATATGAGCTTCTCATACGAATATTTTGATATCTGACCTAATCTCTTTTCGTTTTCACCTATGTGTTGATTTGTAATATTTATTGCGATGTCTCTATCTAACAAAATTTGTTTGTTTTTATCATCTAATTTTTGTTGTCTTGCAGTTTGTTCCAAATGTTTTTTATGCAGATCATTGTAATATTTGTATAACATAGATCCAACAAGATCATTTCTAAAATCGCTCTCATTTGCATGTAGATATTTTTTTGCATCTTCTGTATTCAATATTATTTCTTCTGCAGAAAGTCCAGATTCTCCGTCTATTCTATATGTAGCATATGCAAAACCAATTTTTTCACCTACAAGTCCATCTGCACTAGCACGGACTACCACAGAATGAAGACCAGGTGTCGCTATAGTTTCATTGAATGAATATGCGAATGTGCCATTCTCATCTGTTTCTAGCCAAGCTGTATGTCCTAAAGTTCTGACACTTACATTAGCACCTACCACAGCATTGCCGCCGTGATCCTTAATATGTCCCCTTAATTCAGGATATCCTTCTTCTGGGACTGGATCGTTGTCGATTATAGGATATATCAATAAATCCCAAAATGTTTCATCTGCCTGAGCTACAGATACCATGGTAAAACAAAAGACAAATGCAACAAGAATGTACCATGTGAGCATAAAAAATAATGTTGAATTTTGTTCTTATAGTACTGTATCTATTATTTTACTCTATCAGACAATAATTTTTTATCCCCCCAAGTCTAAAATATGCTGATGATCGAATTTAGCAGTGTAAGAGGTTTGAGGCCATATTGATCTGTGCTGCTTGTGAAAGCCACAAACATTACGAATGTATAGATTGTCGTAACGATCACAAGGAATACCTATGCCACTGCGATTGTCATGATGAAAACACAAAACCTCACTCAGAACAAGGCACCGTAGACGCCCCACATGGATGAATAATACTATACAATTGCTAAAAAATGTGAATTATCTAAAAATTTGAAATGTTTTACATAAAATATATCAAAATATACACATTTCAGTAGATAAATACATACTTGGCTTTAAAATTCTAGGTAATTACAAAAAAATCAAGATTCATAAACAGAAAAAACAAAAGTGTGCAATTCATGGCACAACAGCATGATTTTGGCACCTTGGAATACGTGGTAGACAAGTATTCGCAAGCATGGAGCTGGAAGATTACAGGATCGCAAGCAATCAACATGGTCTCAAAAATGATCGCGCATTCATGGTACGGTGAAGGATCCAATGAGGTCATAGTGCCAGATAGTATACAAAACATCCAACAGATACAATGGATTGCGGACAGATACCCACTAGAGATACTTTCAAAATCAGTATGGAAGAGAAAGAGTATAAAGAGACATCAAAAGGTACATCCAAAAATACAGTCATATACTCTTAGTCGTGTAAAACCAGGATCTCAGTTTAGAGGAAAGCTTTTAGATTTTCAAAAAGAAGGGTTGGATTTTTTATTAAAATCTTCAGGTAATGCGTTACTTGCAGATGAAATGGGGCTTGGTAAAACAGTACAGACATTGGCGTATTTGTCTACAGAAAAACAACCGTTTCCTGCAATAGTTGTGGCACCCTTGGTAACTTTGAAAAATTGGGAACGCGAGATTGCAAAATTCATGTCCAAAAAAAGCCGCAATGGACGAATCTTAAAGGGTAGAACACCTACAACCACAATGATTCGGCGTGGTAAAAGTGCAGACCTCGGTGAATTTGATTTTTACATTATAAATTATGAATTATTAGAACGTCGCTTGTTAGATCTTTCCAAAGTTGGTGCACGCTCACTCATATGTGATGAAGTGCAACATTTAAGATCAAAATCAACTAGAAAGTATTCGGCAGTGTTAAAACTCTCAAAGCTTGAAACAATAAAACATCGTGTAGGTTTATCAGGCACTCCAATATACAACCGCGGTTCCGAAATTTGGCCCATCATAGACATACTAAAGCCAGGCATGCTTGGAAACTATCGCGAGTTTTGTGAATACTTTTGTTATTTAAATGAAAAAGGTAGAGCAATAGTACTTGAAAACAAAAGAGAATCACTACGAAAACAGCTTCAAGAGCATGTAATGCTTCGTCGTAAAAAATCTGATGTTCTACGTGAATTAAAGGGTAAAGTACGTCACCGCGAAGTAATAGATTCTGATTCACAATATTATGTCGGAGAGCTTGAAAAAATCTGGAAAAAAATGCTTGATGATAAAAAACACGCAAGAACTTCTTTTGATAAATCAGCTTCATATCAACGTGCGATACAAAGTGAACGACAAGCTGCAGGTATTGCAAAACTACCCCATGTAATCAATTTTGTGAAAGGTATAATGGAGATAGAAGAAAGCGTCGTCGTATTCTGTCACCATAAAGCTATACACAAACTTCTTCACGAGGAATTATCAGAGTTTCATCCAGTATCTATCATAGGAGGTCAATCTGACAAAGAAAGACAAAACAGTATAGACAGATTTCAGGAAGGCGAATCAAACCTCATGATAGCTGGACTACGTGCAGGAAATGTTGGGATAAATCTGAGTTATGCCAGATATGTAGTCTTTGCCGAATTAGACTGGAGTCCAGCAATACACAGACAAGCAGAAGACAGACTACATCGTCTAGGACAAAAAAACACAGTATTTGCATATTATTTGGTAGGAGACGGAACTTTGGACAATCATGTAGCAGATACGCTAGTTGACAAGGGTTTTGAGATAGATAGTATAATGGATGGTACAGTAGATAGAGTCGATGACGGTGAAAAAGCAAGACGAATTATGACACAGATACAGGATAGATTAAAAGCATCAGGTACAAATGTAGAAGAATAATTTTCATGTCTTGAATTTGCATGTATGTTTTTATTCCAACTAGTGCATGTATTCTGAAAGAGTTTTTTGTAGCATCATTCGTATAAAATGGCCTTGCTTCAACCATTCGTTTTTAGATATATGCATATGAGAGCATGCATTATCTAATGCATTATGTAGATCTTCAGATATCACAGATTTGTATGCTAGTGCAGAACGCACTGCCTCACGCACTTGCCATACGCCAACAGGTATCGAATACTCTGATCCAATCTCACGCAAAACCAACACGCCAGCTTGTACTTTACGACTGTACAAATATTCTGCAACTGCCAGTTTTGCTGCATGATATGCACCAGCAATAGCTGGAACATGGCCTATTCCACGTGCATCTTCATGATCTGAACCAAATCCAAGCACACCGTTAGAATACCATGCCTCTACCATTTCATACATCCATCTATGCGGAAAAAGGACGATTGAAAAAATATTTCCAAGATGTTCAAAATAATATGTTTCATATGAGTCAATTTGCGGTTCATCTAATATCTGATTCACAAGCCATTTTGATATAATGTCATCTGTGGCAGTTATGCTCCATTTTGTTGGTACAAGCCTACGTTTTTTCCCCATCATTCCTATAGAAAAACATTTTTGTATTTTCGATATCTCCACTCCTGCGGTGTATAAATCTAGTACTGCTTCACCAGCTAGTAGATCTCGGTCATAATATACTCGTTCTATTTTTTTTTCAGAGCTACCACTAGAAAATTTTGCTGATTTTAAATTCCCAATCGGTCCGAACGGTGCACTTTGACCATCCAACACAGACGATGCTATAGGAGGTTTTTCAAATATCATCTGTACGTCAGCAGAATGTGAACACATTACCATATCTTGTAACGATTCAATATATCTGCCAGAGGATTCTTGTGCTCTAAGATGTTTTATGCCACGCACGAGGTTCATCCTATATCTTACAATATCATCGAGTTTCATACCAGCCCATTTTTCTGGAGCATCAAGAAACGATGAATCACTGTTACCTGAAACTGCCATTGGTCCTATACTAAGACGAGGGTAACCAAAGGATCCAACAAACACTGATGGAGGACTTGACCCTTCTAGACTATTTGAAGAAAAAATCCCACGTCCACGTAGAAATTTATTCCATTTTGATTCTGCAGTTTTTCTTAAATCCGTGCTACTTTGCACATGTTTGTCTTCGTTACGTTCCTATTAAGGTCAACTGCATGAAGTTTATGACGGACCATTTTTATGTATACATTATGACTCTAAATAGAATTATCTCCTTTTTGCCAAGTGCTACAGAGATTCTCTATGAGATTGGAGCTGGGAAATCTGTACAAGCCGTAACTCATAGATGCACATATCCAGATGACGCAAAAACAAAACCAAAAGTCATCACATCGCCCATAGATACAGAATGTATGAACAGTGCCGAGATCGACGCAGCAAACTCCAAGATGCAACATATACAGAATAGTGCATTTATGTTAGATGAAGATTTAGTGCGTAGAATTGATCCAGATCTTATCATATCACAAAACACTTGTGTGGCATGTGCTGCACATACAACTCATGTTGGAAATGCCATACGTGTTTTGGATAAAAAACCAAAACTATACGAGATGAATCCACATACAGTATCTGAGATCATCGATAGTATTTCGGATCTTGCACGTATGGTCGGTCTTGAAAAGCGTGGAGTAGATCTTGTAAAATCTTTACGCGTAAGAATTTCAAACGTTTCAAAAAAATGCACAGATACGCCACCTCGCGTCATGATATTAGAATGGATTGATCCTGTATACACAGCAGGGCACTGGGTTCCAGACATGGTAGAGGCTGCAGGTGGAATAAATTTAATCAGTAAATCAGGCGAACGTTCACGCAAGACTAACATTCAAGAGATTGCCATGGCTGATCCAGACATAATAATAGTTATGGTATGTGGTTTTGACATCATACGCTCCTCATCAGAATATAATACAACACTTGCACTGTCAAAAGAATGGTGCACATTACGCGCAGTAAGAGAAGATCGTGTTTTTACAATAGATGCAGACTCTTATGCTAGTAAACCAAGTCACAGAGTTGTTACCGGAATAGAAATTCTCTCAAAAGTAATACATCCAAAATTGACGTTGGATGTAAAAGTACCAAAGAATTCATTTGCACATTTGTGAATATTTCTTCCCAGTATCACTCTCTTTTGAACATAAATTATATCCAATTGTATTTTTTTAGATATGCCAAATATCTACATTATTCATAAACGATATGAAATGTCATCATTTAGATGTAATTGGAAACTAATTTTCAAAAGTCAATCAACGTAAAATTATAAACTTTATACATATCAGAACCACTATTTGGTTTACAGATAATGTATTACTCTATGTGAGTTAAGATCAGTCTCAAATCTTGTAACATATCCACAGTGAGTACACGAAAAAAGATCCTCAGATGGTTTCTCTTTTACATCTGTGCCTTTCATTGGTTCTCCAGAAACAGAGCTGATCGTTATAGATTCATTTTGTGCAATCACTGCATATTTTTTTCCCTCACCCACAGAATTTAGATATTCTTTAATATAATCTACAACAAGTACAGAATTTATTTTTTTTTCTCCAAATGGTTCTAGTGCAAATCCATGTGATTTTATTGTTGGGATTGCTTCTGCTTGATCTGAAACGTACACAAGTAAATCACGCATAATTGGCTTTATGTCCCTGCAATCTATGTCTATCACTTTTATGATTTTCATATAGCCATATTTGAACATAAGCGTAAGGTTATAAAAACTCAAAAAATAATAGGTGTGGTGGGACTCTCTGAGACATTTGGGATTGAGAAAAATTTTGGTACAAAGGTTGTAGAATGGCTCAACACCGAAGCGTTATCAAAGAAATACAAAATTGAATTTAGATTATATGGATATGAAATCATAACCGAAAATTTTGGATCTTTTGAGATGATCTCTTGGATGGGCGACGTGCAATATGCAAGAAAACTCATTACAAGAGCTAGTAAAAGATTCAAGATTAAAGCTATAGAAGGAGGATACAAACCCGCCGAAAGAACGTACCTATGGAGAAGATCCGACTATGCGATGGTCAGACGTGGGGATACAGTGATAGGTCAACTTGAACTAGTGGCACCCCGTTTTGGAAATTCCAAATGGAAGATACGGGCAGAAGAACGTAAATAATCAATATGATGTAGACAAACTTACTCACTATAGATGATACCACAAACTAAAATACGCGTTGGTGTTGATTTTATGCCATGAAGGTTGGCATTATTGGTACAGGTATGCTTGGATCCGCAGTAGGTATGCGCTTGATTGCAAAAGGCGCAAAACTTACAGTATACAATCGCACCACCTCAAAAACTAGAAATCTCTCAGATGCTGGAGCCATTATTGCAGACAATCCAGCTAGTGCTGCAAGTGGATGCGATATAGTCATAACATGTGTGACAGATGCATCAGCACTTGATGAGATCTGCTTTGGCTCTAACGGTATTGCTGAAATTACAGATAACTGTCCCATTGTATGTGATATGAGCACGATTAGTCCAGATGAATCAAAAACTATTACTGAAAAGCTTGCATCATCATCTATTGTGATGCTTGGCACGCCAGTAATGGGAGGCCCAGATGCTGCAGCTGCTGGTGAGCTTGTCATGATGGCATCAGGTTCAGAACATGCACTCTCCAAATGTCGTCAAATTTTATCAATCATAGCCTGCGAAATATTTTATATCGGATCTGCAGGTAATGCATACGCCATAAAGCTTGCCATGAACCTTCAGATTGCCATGTTGGCATTATCCATATCCGAGGGGATCATGTTTGTAGATAAAACTTGTGGTAATCCAAAAAAATTTCTCAAAGTTTTAAACTCCACGTATTTTGGCACCGGCATGAGTAAAAAAAAGGCGTATGGAATGATCGATGGAAAAGTAAATCCCACATTTCTTTTACGTAATCTCAAAAAAGATTTGGATGCACTCTCTAATACTGCCAACAAGATTGGACTAGATCTTCCCATGGGCACTAGTGCACATAAAATCTATAAAAATGCGACAAAAAACGGGTACGGTAACTTTGATTATACTAGTATTATAGAATATTTAAAAAAACAATAACGATTATTTTTGCATACGTCCCCATTTTGCAAGAGCTGATGCGGCCGCAACCCAATCCCGAATATCATCGTATACGGGTATTTTGTGTGTTTCGATGATCTTTGACATCTTTTTGGTGTATGGGCCACCGTTGCCACCTACTATGATCGGTTTACGACGGAGTTTTGAGATGCATTCAAGATAATCCACAATTACTTCGCTTAATGGGTCGTCTTGGAATACAAACCATGGCATAATTATATCCACCCCATCATCGTCTAGGAATGCCTTCATTGTAAACTGATAATCTTCTGCACTCGCTCCTCCAGTAACGTCTGCAGGATTTCCTTTTCCGATAACATACGTCTTTGGAAAATGATCTGTCATTTTTTTGAGTGTTGAAGATGAGACCTTTGCCAATGAAAGCCCAAGTCTATCAAAATGATCAATAGCTCCTATCATCGGTCCTGCACCGTTGCTACACAATCCACATTTTTCACCGTGTGCTGGAGGTTGCCATGCAAGAGCTTTTGTTACCGCCGCTAGTTCCTGATAGCTGTCTACAGATATAATTTTGGCTTGTTTGAACGCTCCCATGATTATCGCGTTGGAGCCACCCAAGGAACCCGTATGCGAGGCAGCTTGTTTTGCACCTGCTGCCGTTCGTCCACTCTTCCATATCACTATGGGTTTTTTCTTTTCTTTCATAACCTGTTTTGCGGTTTTGATGAATTTACGTCCGTCGCCAAATCCTTCTACGTATAACACTATTACTTTTGTTTGTGGATCATTTGCAAGATACCATATCATGTCAGCCTCGTCTACATCTGAACGATTTCCATAGCTTACCATTTTCGAGAGTCCGAACGAGTCAGCAGTCTCCAAAAAGCTTATTCCCATAGTGCCACTCTGTGAGAGTAATGCTACGGATCCAAGTTTAGCACGAATCATGCGTTCGCGTCCTTGAAATGCACAATCTAATCGATTTGCTGCATTGAACATTCCAATACAATTTGGACCAATAATGCGTATTTTATGCTCTTCTGAGAGTTGTTTTATCTGCATCTCATATTCGGCACGTTTGCCACCAAGTTCCTTACCACCACCAGATACAATAACTACGTTATGAATACCAAGTTTTGCACACTCTTCCATTACAGGAGGCGTTATAGAAAGATCTACACATATTACGACAAGATCCACCTTTTTTGGAACTTTGGATATTGACGGATAGCATTTTATTCCAGATATACTCTTTTGTTTTGGGTTTATTGGATATACAATACCCTTGTAATCATGTTTTACAAGGCTATCTAAAATAGAATTGCCGATTTTGCCTTTTGTTGCAGAAGCTCCAACTAGTGCGACGGATTTTGGCGTAAAGAATTTTTCTATAAATGATGCATCAGGTTTTGCTTTTGAAACTGCATCTAGTTTTGGAGATTTACGAAGTATAATTTTTGCATCCACAATACTATATGATTTTGGATATACGACAATCGGATTAAAATCAATGCTCTCAAAGTGCGTTGCATGATCCATGCCCATTTTTCCAATCTTGACAAGAGCCAAAGTGAGCATTTTCATGTCAATGGGTTTTGAGCCACGAAAACCTTTTAGCAATTTTGATCCCTGTAGTTCATCAATCATAGATTTAGCATCAGATGAGCTAATTGGAAGCATTCTAAATGCAACATCACGCATGATCTCGGTCATAATTCCGCCCATTCCCACCATCATAACTGGTCCGAATTGTGGATCATTTTGTAGACCAACAATAAGCTCTACACCTTTTGGAACCATTTTCTCAAGTAAAATTCCTTTTATCGATACACCTTTTTTCTTTGAGATGCGAGTATGCATATCGTCAAAAGTTTTTTTAACATCTATAACGTTGTTAATTCCTACTTTAACACCTCCCACATCAGTTTTGTGCAGTATCTGTGGAGATACAACCTTCATTACAAGTGGAAACCCTATCCTTTTTGCGGCATTTACCGCTTCCGCAGACGAAGTTGCAAGAGCATACGGTGGAACTGTGAGTCCATATGATTTTAGAATTGATTTTGAGAGTTCTTCAGTAATTACTTTATGATCAGTTTTTATTGTATCATCAAATATTTTTCCAACTTGCGTCATTACAATTCAACATAATTTCGGCTTATATTAATCCCATCATTTATGAATACGATTAGTTGTAATATTATTTAGTATAATTATGAATTATTTTCACTTGACAATAAATTTGATCGCATATGTTTTTGCCATATGAAACTAAATATTATAATAAAGAGGAAAAATTTTTTGATTTATATTTTGTTCATTCCAATATAAAATAGATCCAACGCGAAAAAATTTTGTTCCGTATAGACATATTTGTTCAAACAATAGATCGATTTTAATCAAGATATCATATTGAAAATTCGGATTTAAAGTTGGCATAAAATTTTTTGAGATTGGAATGTACATCCATAATACGTGTATCAATTTGTTGCATAATATCATCTGCATTAAGATGATCCAAATTGTTCACATAATCTGCAGATTCTGTCAGCCATTTTTTTATCATATTCTTATCTACTTCCAAATGAAATTGTAATCCAACTATTGTTTTGTATCGGAATGCTTGGTTATCATAATCATTTGATTTGACAAGACAGATTGCCTTGTTTGGTAGATCGAATGTATCATTGTGCCAATGAAACGCACAAAAATTTTCCAAACCTGAAAATAGATGATCTTTGCTTACTGCAACCAAATCGTCATAAAATCCAACTTCTTTTTTTGCACCACGATACACTCTACTTCCGAGAGCCTTTGCTGCTAGTTGTGCTCCAAGACATATTCCAAGTACAGGTTTACTAGCGTCAGCGTGTTTGAGTATGGCACTCTCTTCTGCCAAAAGGTATGATTTTTTATCGTTTGCACTATTACTGCCACCAAGTATGATTAGAGCGTCATACATGTTTACTGGAATGGTTTTTCTTGCATCAACTATGTCTAGTTCAAATCCATCATTTTCCATCATATGGCCAAGTTCGCCTATTCCTTCTGCTTGTGAGTTTTGCAATACGAGAATACGAGGCATTTTATCAAAAGATATTTCAAAAAGTCATGAAAATGTCTATGGCCATAAACCTTTTAGTTCAAAGGCTTCCATAACACGTTTTACCGCAAGTACCATTGCAGCTTGTCTCATGTCAATTTTGTGTTTTTTTGATATTACTAGTGAATCTTCAAGACCACGCACTATGTTTTTTTCCATCTTTTCTGCAACTTCGTCAAAAGTCCAATAATATCCCATGTTATTTTGTACCCATTCCAAATAAGATATACACACTCCTCCAGAGTTTGCAAGTATATCAGGTATTACCATGATTTTTTTCTTGTATAAAATCGGATCGGCTTCTGGTAATGTAGGACCATTTGCAGATTCGCCGATGATTTTACATTGGAGTTTTTTTGCAATTTTTGCTGTGATCTGATTTTCAAGAGCTGCTGGTATGAGTATATCGCATTTGGAAGTTAGTAATTTTTCAGTACTGACTTTTTTGCCGCCTGGAAATCCCAACACAGTTCCTTTACGTTTTTTGTGAGACATTAGCTTTGCCATCTTTACTCCATTTACGAATATTACTGAACCTTTAGAATCACTGGCGCCAACTATGATAGCACCCATTTTTTCAAGATATTCACCTGCAAACGTTGCAGCATTTCCAAATCCTTGTAATATTACCTTTGATCCTTTGATATTGATTTTGAGTTTTGATGCTGCTTCGCGCACACAATACGCCGTACCCAAACCAGTGGCGACATTTCTTGCAAGTGATCCACCCATTGGTATCGGTTTACCAGTGATCACGCCAGGTGTGTACTTGTTTCCATTTAGTTTACCAAACGTATCCATGATATGCGTCATCTCTTGTCCAGTAGTATACACATCTGGTGCAGGAATATCTTTTTCAGGTCCAATTATTTCAGATATTCCATATGCAAATCTTCTAGTGATACGCTCCATCTCTCCAGCACTAATATTTTCTTTTTTTGGATTTACAAAAATACCTCCCTTGCCACCGCCTAGTGGTACATCCACGACAGCACATTTCCATGTCATCCATGAAGATAGTGCCATTACTTCACGTTCCATGTACTCTACACCACCTTGTGGATCAAAATATCGTATTCCACCTTTGTATGGACCTCTATCGTTGTTGTGTTGGCTTCGAAATCCTGTGAATACTCGAATTTTACCATTGTCCATTTTTACTGGAATTTTTACCCGTACCACTCTGTTTGGCATTGCAAGATAATCTCGTATTCCTTTATCATTTATTTTCAAAATATCACATGCGTCATAGACCTGTTTTGTTGCATTTTCAAACGGATCTACACCCATCATCTATAATACATACAAGAGGATTGTATATTAAGTCTATGCCAACTATCTTGCATGTAACTAGTAATAGTATCATTTTTGGCATAATCGCTATTAATTTTTACTCATCTTGAATTTGTCGAGGTATTTTTATTCTATGGGTAAACATACAAGTAAAACTCAAAACCTACACACATAATCTAGTTTTATGAGAGTATTGATAACTGGTGCATCTGGATTTATCGGATACAAACTTGCATCCAATTTTGTAGATATGGGAGATGAAGTGGTGGCGCTTTGCAACAAAAATGTAACTCCACAAGGATGTATAGGAGTCAAGGTTAATCTTGCTACCAAAGTCCCCGATATTCCAAAAGGTAGGTATGATATTGTATATCATTTAGCGGCGGCAACACCTCTAGTGAAAAGCTTTGATGGATCTAGAGCAATAAACTATGATGGTACAAAAAATATCTTAAAAGCAATAAATGGACGCACCGAATCGTTTGTATATGTTACAGGTACTGGGATATACGGTAAAATTGATTCCATGATAACTGCCAATACACCTTGTAATCCTCATACAAAATACTCCAAAGTACGTCTAGAAGCACAAAGATATGCGCAACGAATATGTGATAAAAATAAAAATACATTTCTAGTTGCATGTATGGGTGATGTATACGGTTCTGGTGGATGGTTATCATCACAGATCGTACCAAGAATCAAAAAAAATAGATTCAAGGTTCCAGGTAACGGTGAATATGTAAAGAGTTTTGTACACATAGATGACGTAATTACTGCGCTTACCGCAATTGGTAAACAATCTACAGGGGGGGTACATATTTTGGCAGATTCAGAACCGATAAAGTTTTCAGATTTTATACGACTGATCTGTAAGCTTTTGGGCAAGGATTATTCTGGAAACATTCCGTCTGTGATCGCAAAAATAGTAATGGGGCGTGAGGTTGTGGAAATGCTTACCACGTCCACCGTATGTGATGGTTCGGCAATGGCAAAGATGATCGATGTAAAATATCCTTCATACAAAGTTGGGATTCCAGCTGCAATAAATGAGATCATCACATAATGTATTATCGTAAAGATGAGCAAAACACATCAGGTAAATTTGAGGCGTATGAAAATCATTCACGATTATACTAAAAATTACAGTCAAACATGTGGTAGGCGGATGCGAAATAAAAATATTCCAAGGTTGATGCAATAGACAAAAATTGTTCGTAATTTTGACGAAAATGTTGTGCCTAGCCTGTACTAGATAGGATTACTATACCCTTAAATTTGCACTTTAGAGTATTTTGCATATGATGGCATCACGTGGCTATGATATGACACCTACAATGTATTCCCCTGATGGGCGCATATACCAAGTAGAGTATGCAATAGAGACTGTAAATCGTGGAACGCTTGCGATTGGCTTGAGATGTAAGGATGGAGTTCTAGTTGCAGTTGAAGAGGCACCACAGGCGCTTCAAACTAGTGGTGTAACACAGAAAATATTCCAGGTAGACAAGCACATAGGCATCGCTGCGGCAGGATACATTCCAGATGCACGTATCCAAGTAAATAATGCAAGATACTTTTCTCAAGGAACAAGGATTACTTATGACGAGTCAGTAGAGGTAGAGACTGTTGCAAAATATCTTGCAGATCAGTGCCACCAGTTTACCCAATATTCTGGTGTAAGACCGTACGGTGTAGCGCTCATTATAGCTGGTGTTGATCAAAAAGGTAACTCTGTATACGTTACTGATCCTAGTGGAACATATGTTCCATATGCGGCAATCGCAATAGGTGCAGGTTCACAAGAAGCTAACGCCTTTTTGGAAACAAAATACGATTCTCAGATGAGCATGAGTGATGCTGCTGCATTAGCAATCGCGGCCACAAATAGAAAAAAAGATGAAAAAACAGAGACGGCTCACATAAAGATGGCAATGATAACTTCTACAGACAGCATTATGCAAAAAATCAATAAAGAAGATATTGAAAAATATTCATCAATCGCTACCGATAAATTCGGTAATGCATAACGGCGGGATACACATTATGGGTCTTGGCGAAAGCTGGGGAAAAGTGATGGAAGTTTTGCGCGATGTTATTCCTGTATACAACAAGGTAAACTCGTATATTTCTCTAGGCCGTGACGCTAGACATCGTGATACATGCATACGTGGGCACATAAATCCCGGCTACCGAGTTTTAGATGCAGGTTCAGGATTTGGTAATATGTCAAAAGCGGCCATGAGTATATGCAATGAGGATTTAAAAATTGTAATGTATGATCCGCTCTTGCCTATGCTCAAAAATACTAGTAGGTTATTTGAAGAGTCACCAGATCTCTCATGTGGCGTCTTTGAACACATGCCGTTTCGTTCTGGGGGTTTTGACGCAGTTATGTGCGGATATTCGTTACGCGATGCCATAGAATTGCGAACTGCCATATCAGAGATACATAGAGTTTTACATAAAGATGGAAAGTTTGTCATTGTGGATCTTGGTAAACCAGATTCAAGATTTGTGAGAACAGGTGTAGCATTTTATCTCAAATTCGTATTACCGATAGTTGCATACTGTGCAGCTGGTCGACTTGGTCTCAAATTTTCTGCACTATATGACACGTTTAAAAAATGGCCAAAAAATAAGGAACTAGAATCGATTCTACTCGAGAAATTTTCTAGGGTAGAATTTGGAAAAGATCTTATGGGCGGCGCCGTGATGGTGGCCGCATACAAATGAGATACCATCTTTTTTTGGTCAACTCTGTCAGCCTTTTAATTGGTATATCGTATGGAATACACAATCCAATTCTTCCCATATTTGCAGTTGATTCTATAGGTGCATCATATTCGGATCTTGGCGCTATCGGCGTTGCAAATTTTATGCCATATGTTTTTGTCCCGTTATTTGTAGGAATGTTGCTAGATAAATTCAACCGTGGGTGGATTCTTACCGTTGGCGTTGCAATAAATGTTGTATCCACATATGCATTGTCCATAGTGCATACAGTACCTGAGATCATAATATGTAGAATTGGAACGGGTATAGCACACGCGTTCTTTTGGCCTCCATGTGAGGCAATAATCTCAAGTGTAAGCTCTGGTGCAGATAGAGTAAAAAATATTGCAAAATTTGTAGGATTTTTTGTTGCAGGATTTACCATCGGTCCGCTACTTGGTTCACTATTTTTGAATGATAGTGATTCAGGATATAGATTATTGTTCCAGTTTGCTGCATTCGTAATGGCTGCCGCACTGATATCCTCAGTATCTACTTCAAGAATTCGTACAGTGGCATCTAGTGTAAAAATATCACTATCTGGATTTCGTAGTTTGATATCGTTACCGGAAATGGTTTTGATGCTCATCTATTGTACCGCCTCTTTTGGTGTGATACTCGCAATATATCCAGCATTTCTTACGGAAAAAGGCACAAGTGCAATGCATGTTGAAATTCTTTATTTTGTGTTTGGCATCTCACGTATAATCACATTGATATGCGCCAAAAAATTTGTCGGACATGTTACAATCATTCTAGTTGCATCCATACTTTCTATCGGTATTGGCATGAGTGCAGCATATTTTGGTAACGGATTATTTTGGTATGCAATCGCATTACTTACAATGGGATTTGGTTTTAGTGCCATTGTTCCTCTTACATTAGAGATTGCCCTCTCCCGTGCCAAAGCCAAAATGTCTGGATCGGTCATAGGTGCATACGAGTCAATCTTTGGCATCGGGTGGGTAATAGGCCCCATCATCGCAGGTATAGTATCACAAGAATACGGGGGATCTGCACCATACATTGTGTTTGCCATCTTTGGATTTGGTGTGGCGTTTATAGCCATAGCTAGACGTTCAGTACTACAGCCGATATATAGACAGGATTGACTTTAATGTAGGCACCACTCATCTATACGGCATGACCTACGAGATTGCATTAAACATCATAGGTGGCGAATGGGTAATTATCATATTTGTCGCACTTGTGTTGATTTTAGGTACAAACAAGCTTCCCGAAGCGGCAAAAAAGATGGGCAAGGCCGTAAATGAATACAACCGTGCAAAAACAGATGTAAGAGAGAGTCTAAACGATGTAGGGATTCATGAAACTGGTGTGAGAGGTCCAGTAAATACCGAACGACAAAAACTCGAGATCATATGCAAAACACTCGGAATAGATTTTAATGATAAATCAAATGATGAACTACGTACTGCCATTGAATCTAAAATGGGTAAAAAAGATTCCTAGTCTGCGTGCTTTAGTCCATATCCACCACTTTCGAGTCGATGTTGTATAAATTCATAATATTGTTTTACGACTTCAAATCCAGCATATTTACGACCCATTAGTTTACTTACCACGGCAACTTGTCCTGAACCAAGAAATGGATCCATTACAAGATCGCCTTTTTTACTAGAGTATTCAAGTATTTTTTCCACTATTTTGCGCGGAAGTTTTGTTGGCGTCTTTGTCATTCCAGACCAGTATTCACGTTTTATGTACCAAACATCTTCCTTGTCTGCATAATGAAGGCTTTTGTTGTTTTCATCCTTGTCGTTTTTTCCAAAACGCGAAAACGGATAAAATGTGCGTTTTTTATCATTGACGCACACATACAAACAATGGTAATGTGACGTGACAAACTTGCGACTAGTAACCACACCAAACTGATATTTCCATACAAGATGATTTACAACCGTAAATCCTGCAGAGTCGAGTCCTGCAAGTATGTCCCCAAGGTGATTCCATCCAGAAAAAACATACATGCTTCCAGATTCTCGAAGTGTACGATACGCCTGTTCCATCCAGTTGTGCGTAAATTTACTATATTCAGACTGCAAGACTTCTCCATATCCTTTCAACACACGAGAGTCTTTTCGGTTATAGTTGGCCTTTTTTTTACCGAATTTTATCGCAAACGGTGGATCGGTTATGATGAGATCCACGCTTTTTGCTTTTATTTTTTGCATTCCAACTATACAATCTTCATTGTAGATTTGGTTGGCAATTTTTTCTTTCAATTAATCTATCTTGTTTTTTTGCACTCAATAAAAGTATGCACATAACAATCTAACGTTATGTTAAAAAAATCACATATTATTTGTCAGTCTAGAGTTGTTTACGGATCTTTTCTACTTGAATTTTTTCCTGTTTTAGATGGCTTTTTAGCAGACGTATATGTGCTTTTTTATGTGCTGCAAATGCGGCCAAGACCGTTTTAGATGATTTTGCCTTTTTCAATTGCGCATTGTAACGCTTGTGCATTTGGGCAATTTTTACCGTGTATCCAACCATGTTTTGTTGAATATTACATCATACATATCATGTACGATTGAGTAAAGTTTGTCATTTGGTTATTCTACTTTGACTGGATTTAATCTCAAAACAATAAATGAAGTCAGATTTTAATCATACCGTGTCAAAATATCCATGTCCAAACTGCAAAACAAATCTGACTATAGATATCACGTTTGATAAGAGAATTCACATATTATGCCCATCGTGTGAGCTAGGTGGACTCTTTGATGGCAACGGTGGTACTGACATAGCAATCATGGAATTTGCGTGTAGGTATGATGAGGGAAAACTTTCCAAGTCTGATAGCATTACAGATTCAAAGATGGTTAGAAAAAAATCAGAGATTGTTCTTTTGACAAAAGGTTACACACCAAATCCTTTAACAAAGTCCATTTTATATTCAAAAAAAGATTACATTGTATGCTATAAAAGATTGAGTCGGCCAAAACCTGTATCTGGTGGCAACGTATCCGAATCTGGAATAGATCAAAGATTGGCAGATGCGCTTGTCAAATCAGGCATATCAAAGCTGTATAAATTTCAGCGTAAGGCAATAGACCATATTTTGGCAGGTAAAGACATTGTGATAGAAGCTCCAACTGCATCTGGTAAAACAGAGGCATTTTTGATTCCCATACTACATATGGTTGGTACAAAACGTACCTCTAGTCCTTCGATTCTAATCATATACCCAACAAAAGCATTAGCACATGATCAATATTCAAAAGTAAAACTACTTGCAGTTACCATGGGTCTTGATGTTGCAGTCTTTGACGGAGATGTTGGGGCAGCACATAGATCTGATGTATTGTCACGTAAACCAGACATTATTATTACAAATTTTGATGTGTTGCATTATCATATGATGCGCCGTACACGTTTTGCATCACTTCTCTCTAGCATACGATTTACAATAGTAGATGAGACTCATGTCTATACTGGCATATTTGGATCAAATGTTCACTATATAATAAAACGTCTCAAAAGACTTGCTTCTAGTAGAATACAGTTTATTGCATCGTCTGCAACATTGCACAATTCTGAGAATTTTTGCAAGCAGCTCTTTGGAGTCGATATGGAACGTATTGTAGGAGAAGGTGCAAAATCCAAAATTGATTTTGTCATAATGTTTCCATCTCTACGAACTCAAAGATCTCTAATGATAGATTTAACAAAAAAATTAACCGATGCAGAACATAAAACTATAGTGTTTAGTGGCTCGCATCAGAATGCAGAATTGTTGGCTATGCAAGCCAAAAAACTTGGAGTTTCAATAAAAGTTCATAGAGCAGGTCTAACTACACGATATAGAAAAATCGTAGAGGATGAATTTCGGAATGGTTTGTTAAAAGCCATATCATGTACACCCACGTTAGAACTTGGTATAGACGTAGGTGACGTTGACGGTGTTGTCTCATCCACGGTGCCAGTAAACAGGCTAATGCAAAGAATCGGTAGGGCTGCCCGTAATGGCCAGATGGGTTTTGCTTTTTTGGTTCTAGGCTCTGATCCCATATCTCAATATTACAAAAACCATCCAGATGACTATTTTGAAGATTCTGAAGAAGCATATATTGATCCAAAAAATCCGTTTATTGAAGAATCACAGGTTTTGGCTATGGCTTATGATAGAGCAATCAAACTAGATGAGATGCCCGAATATAAGAAAACCATAGAGAATCACTGCAAGTCTCGTTCTCTGATATTATATGATAATATGTACGCGCTAGGAGTTAAAGGAAAACATCTTATCTCAGAGTACAACATTAGAGGAATTGGTAGACATATTGATATTATTTCAAACGGATATGTGGTAGGGAAAAGAGCTCTTCCTATGGCATTAGAGGAGCTACACGAGAATGCAGTTTATTTTTTAGCCGGTACAAAATATATTGTGAAACATTTTTCATATCCAAAGAAAATGCATGCCATAATTGAAAGAGCCCCAAAAAATTATTCATATTATACAAAGGCGTTAACTGATGAATGGCCCATAATTGAGAAAATTTATGAGAGGAAGATAGTGTTTGGAACAGAGATTGTATTTTGTAGATTGCATATAGAAAAGATCATACATGGTTATGCAAATATAAAGATCGGAGAAGGCACCATGCAAGGGACTAGAGTGGATCTCAAAGTACCATTACAATATGATTTTGTTACAAAAGGAATTGTATTTCATGCTCCTGAACCAATTGAATGTGCTGCAGATTCTACAGATACAGAGTATACCAAAATTAGTGGATATCATGCAACTGAACATGTGATCATAGAGGGAAGTAATATAATAACGGGTGGTGCATCACAGGATCTTGGCGGTATATCACTAGGCAGATCAGGACTTGTATTTGTATACGATGGAGCAATAGGAGGTAGTGGTGCGAGCCGTGCACTCTATGAAAGATTTAAAGATGTCATCACTAGGGCCAAAAACATTGTTAAAGAATGTCCATGTACGAATGAAGCAGGATGCCCAAGGTGTACATTTTCGTACAGGTGTGGCAACAACAACGAGTATCTGCACAAAATCTCAGCCCTTGAGATACTAGAGAGAATGTGCAAGGGTGAAGAGACCAAGATGGTGCAGGCAAAAGATGGAGATAGATCTCTTGTATGAGTGCACAGATAGTAAATTCCCACTAATCCTAAAGAATGATAAACCAAGACATGCTACAAAATACATGACAAATACTGCATTTGTTACAGGAGGTTCTAGTGGCATCGGATATGAAACTGTGCTTGAGATTGCAAGACGTGGATATCACACGTATGCTGGAGTACGCAATACGTCAAAAGAGAGAGAATTATCAGAGATCATCTCCAAATCTAATCTCGATATAAAGATAATCCCCATGGATGTTGATGACGAGGCTGCAACACATGCGGCAATTGATTCTGTGATCTCAGAGAGGGGTGGAATTGACGTTTTGGTAAACAATGCCGGTTATGGACTATTTGGAAGTATAGAGGACATATCGATCAGTGAGTTAAAATCCCAGTTTGAGACAAATTTCTTCAGCATTGTGAGAATAATACAACAGGTTGTTCCATATATGAGAACAAAAGGTTCAGGACATATTGTAAACGTTAGCTCCATAGCCGGAAAGATAGGATTTCCTGGTTCATCAGCTTATGTCAGCTCCAAATTTGCCCTAGAGGGACTTGGTGAATGTCTCAGATATGAGCTTGATCAATTTGGAATACATACTATAATGATTGAGCCTGGAGTGACAAAAACAAAATTTTTTGATTCAATGAGAGTGGCAAAACTTGGAGAAAATTCCCCTTATGGCGAGCTGACAAACAAAGTCATTTCAGGTATAAAGATGATGGCGCAGTTTGGAACTGAACCGACAGAAGTTGCTAAAAAAATAGCAGATGTTTTAGAGATAGAAAATCCACATCCAAGATATACTGTAGGTACAGATGCTGCCATGTTTGATGATGCAAAACGGTCAAAATCAGATATTGAATTTGAAAATTATGTAAAATCTCAGCTCTTTTCCTAAGAGAGAAATTCTGTAACGTTGTGGCCTTCTTCGGTAAGCTCGACCCATCGGTTTCGACCTATTTTTTCTACTTTGATGTAACCCCATTCATCTTCTAGTGGACGTATCACATTCTGTGCCAAGCTTGTCAGAGAGGCTGGATTTTTATTCTCTTCTTTTGCGCCAACGCGTATTATATCATTTTCAATAGCAAGTTTAGCAAGATGTTTTTTTGTGATACGTCCACCTTTTTTTCGTATTATGTGTAACGCTGTAATAAGTGCAGGTTTTGGTGTTTGTATTCTGTATGCTGGAACATCCATTATATTTTTTATACCATATGATATCTGTTTTTTTGCTCTACCCGGATATCTTTCTGCTTCAGCATAAAATGGGCGTATGTTTTGTCTATTGCTAAATGTCATACATCCCATCATCAAAGCTATAGATTGTATCTTTGAACCAGATGCTAAATTGATGTACACTGTGTTTTTCTTTTCTTTTTCTATTACGGATTTCACACATTTTATTATGTTAAAAAAATCTGTCCGATCGTGCGGTTCTATAACAACCTCAATCTTTGCATCTTTTAGTTTTTTTGATATTCTATCTGTAAATTGCAGTGCCCTATCCACACTTGGATTAGAATGTACTAAAAGCCATACACGGTCAGCCTTTTTTTGCAATGCCGGAATTACTATCCTATCCTCCTCATATCCTACTGGAGCTACATGTACACGCAAATCTGTCATATTATTCATATTATGTTCAATACGCATACTATGGTTGTATAATATAATAATTTCTATACCTAAAGATACTCATGATAAAAATAGAGAATGTACAAACAACTCCAATAAACTCCATGATGTATCCAAGGATAATACGCGAGTTTGATGATGGCGACAATGATCCAATGATTTACACTAGAGATTAGATGTTATCATGATTGCAGAGATTGGTATGGTGCTGTTGGCATTTTTTGCTGGTGTGTACTGGAGTGGAAAAAAGAAAACGATCTATCCGGTCAAAGAGAGATGTTATGTTTGTAACAAAATCATTGGAGCAGAAAGTAGTGTTACAGATCATAAACGTCACATATTTTATCATTTTGGATGCTGGACAAGAGTTGTAAAACATGATGTTTTTGGTCCACCAAACGATATTTCTGACATCTAAAGTACATATTTTTAAAGTCAAAGATCCATCTTGTATCATGGCAAGTACTTGGTTCAACAGTAATACCAACCATGTGGCCGCATCTGTGAGTGAGTTTACTGGCGTCATGGGATACTGTGAATATGAAGCACCAATGGTGTTGCAGAAAATAAAAACAAAGCCATCAAAAGCTGTTTTAGCAGGTCTAGAAGCTCACATTGAAGAAGAAGAATATGAAAAAGAACATGTTGTGTTGGAAGAAGTTACTTTAGAACAGATCGCCGATCCTATTCAAAATATAGAATTTCCTCGAGAGTATATACATACACGAATGCAATCCAATATCAAAATTGATAATAAAGATACGATAGTAACGCTGTATGGAAGAACTGACAAGATGAAAAGAACCAATAGTGTATTAAGTGTTGAAGATGACAAGTTTCCTGAAAAAGTGTTTCCCTACTTGAAAAAAGATACACCATATGATAACCAACTACTTCAGATTCTCGTATATTTGAATTCAGATTATTCCCATCATGTAAAAGATAATGATGATTGGTTTGAAATAGAACATGTGTCAAAAGAATGGGTAATAAATATACGCGACAAACATAACAACAATATGCTTGTAAAACGATTTTCTGGGAAATGTGACACGCATGAAACTGCACATCTAAACCGCACGGTAGAGAGATTTGCTTCACTTCTTTTAGGCGCAATAAAACCTATACATCATAACACTGTAGGAAAATGCATAGTTTGTAAATACCGTAGTATGTGCCAAGCAAAGATGGACGGAGCGTAGTTACTTGGATACCAATAGAAATTTCGATTTTGTAGGTAAATTGATATACCAATGTACAATATTTTTGTCAAAGTTTGCAGTTATGGTGAGTATCATATGAAGAAAAAGAGTACGAGAGAGAAAAAGTGGCGCACGCTACAACACAATGGCATATTATTTCCACCAGTATATGAGGCAAAGGGTCTATCCATATACGTAAATAGTAAAAAAGTAAATCTTACCCCATTCCAAGAAGAGATGGCATATCTGTGGGCAAAGAAAAAAGATACACCATATGTACAAGACAAAGTATTTCAGAAAAATTTTACAAAAGATTTTTCACGGCAACTTGGAAAGAGCTTTTCTAGTATAAAGTATCACGATATTGATTTTTCAGAGTTAAACAAACTTGTTGATGAAGAAAAAGATGCAAAAGAAAGGATGACAAAGGAGGGTAGAAAAGCGCTTGCAAAAGAACGAAAAGAGTTACGAGAGAAGTTAAAGAAACAGTATGGCATAGCTATACTCGATGGAGAAGAGGTAGAAGTTGCAAATTATATGGCAGAACCTCCAGGCATATTCATAGGAAGAGGAGCGCATCCACTCAGAGGCAGGTGGAAGAAACGCATCACATATGAAGATATAACTTTGAATCTAGGTAAAGATGCAAATGTTCCTTTTGGTAAATGGGGAAAAATTGTTCATAATCAAAAGGCTACGTGGCTTGCATGCTGGGTTGATGAACTAACACAGAATACAAAGTATGTTTGGTTTGCTGATACTGTTGGAATAAAACAGAAAAACGACAAGGCAAAATACGTAAAGGCAGAAAATCTTGCAAAAAGTATCGAGCGTATAAGCGAAAAGATTAGGCACGATATGAAAGGCGGGGATGTAAAAAAGAAGATCATATCCACTGCGTGTTATCTCATATATAGAACTGCCATGCGGGTAGGAGACGAAAAAGATCCCGACGAGGCAGATACAGTTGGCGCGACCACATTACGCAAAGAACATGTAAAAATTATGCCCGATGCAATAAAGTTTGACTTTCTTGGAAAAGACAGTGTTAGATGGCGTGAGACCATAAAAGTAGAAGGTCGTGACAAACAGTTTCACACAAATCTCAAAGAACTTACAGATAAGATATCCCTCAAAGATGAGATATTCGGCGATATTACATCTAGACATGTCAATGCATATTTTTCTAGTATAGTAGATGGCCTATCGGCAAAAGTATTCAGAACATACCTTGCATCTACTGTGGTCACAAAATATCTA
This sequence comes from Cenarchaeum symbiont of Oopsacas minuta, assembly GCA_029948415.1. Lineage (NCBI taxonomy): Archaea > Thermoproteati > Nitrososphaerota > Candidatus Cenarchaeales > Candidatus Cenarchaeaceae > Candidatus Cenarchaeum > Cenarchaeum symbiont of Oopsacas minuta. The sequence goes on along the minus strand of JAJIZT010000001.1, from coordinate 505,242 downwards.
AAAAAAATAGATGACATATCAAAAAAGACACCAATCGAAAAAATTTATTATGCAAAGCTTGCAAACTTGGAAGCTGCAAAAATGTGTAATCATAAACGAACAATACCAAAGACTTTTGAAAAATCACTTGAAAAGAAACGTGAGACACTCGAAAAGGCAAAGAATGCAAAGACAAAGACGAAAAAGCAAAAAATTCGCAAAAAAGAAAGAATAAACAAGCTCGAAATGCAACTTGAGCTTGCCCAAAAAACACGAGATTATAATTTGGGCACTTCCTTACGCAATTATATAGACCCTCGTGTTCTAAAATCATGGACGGATCATGTAGATGCTCCATGGGAAAAACTATACACTTCTGCATTGCAAAGAAAATTTTTGTGGGTAAAGGACGAACACAGTAAATGGTCTCTAGTTTCCAAAAAATATTGACCACATACATACGAATCATTTAATTTGACAAGAGATAGATTTTGTTTTGTGCCGGAGTAGCTCAGCCTGGCCTAGAGTGCCAGCTCCTCACAGGGCAATACTCATAATCTGGAGGTCGTGGGTTCGAAACCCACCTCCGGCACTACAAGATATTATCATAGATTTATTCTGACGCCTGTACGATATTCCATCACTAGTGTTAAATTTAACGCATTAATCTTACCATTTATGTCAGAGCTTGAAGAATTTGCAGATGCACTGCTAGATCAAATTGCAGTAGAGACTGACGAGGAGAAGGTAATTGCAGATCTTGCTGAAAAGATAGCATGCGATACTCCATTTGATGTAAAATTTGAACCGCTTGAAGATGCCGCAAAAAAATTCCTTGATCCCATGAGAGAAAAGATGATTTCATTTACTGGACTTGACTGCAAGAATACAAAATTAGAGTTTACAAATCTAGACGAATTCAAGGCTCTAAAAGGGAAAAAAGTGGCTGTAAATGACGACTCGCGTAGATATGTGGACAATCTCTTTGCTGCAGTAGCTGCAGCTGATGTTAAAGGCATATCAAATCTAATCAAAGAGGATAGATCAAAGTTTTTTGTTTATTCAACATATGCAAAAGCATACCTATCAAAGATATCCACCACATATGGCGATTATATGGATGGAACCATTTATCTAAACAAATTTGTGCTCTCAAACTATCCACAGATAATATTATACAGACAAGGAGAACCATTTGATCAAAGATTTACAACTGTAAATTCAGGATACATGGGAGCATTAAAGATGACCATACTTGAAGAATTGATCCATTCAGGACAAGAAAAATTACACAGTATAAACAAAAAAGCTTCACTAGATGTCAATTTGATAAATGAAGAGCTTGCAGGAATAATAAATTTACTAGATGACGATACTGCATCATCGCTTTATGAGTATCTACAGTTACAGACAGTTCCAAATGATTTTCCCATAGCAAAGAGGGCAAATTTATTTTTCATGTTAAACCCAGATAATTTTATCGTCAACGTTCTAGGTCCAGATGTCATGACATTCAACAGAGTTGAGATAGACCCAAAGATATCCAAGATGGTTCCAGAACTGTTGGATATTTATCAGCGCTGGCTAGAACCTATACAATCACATCATGCAGTGTTTACAGCAATGGAAGGAATGGCTGAATTTGTGGTGGAGAATGTGCTTGAAGATGATTTAGACTTTGTGTCATACCTATCCACGTTTGCAGGTACCGATATTTCATCTTATAGAGTACGAAAGAGTATGGGTAGAGATTTTACACGTATCGTATACAAAGAATTAGGAAGAAAAGCATTTGAATTAATTTTAGACAATCCTCCTACAACGCGTGAGTTAAAAGAACCCAAAATATATCTATCAAGGGTGTAATATATGATAGACTCTAAATTTGATCCGTTTGTGGCAGAATGGGCATCCTATGTAAACAATCCAAATCTTGGACCTATTGAAAAATACCTCAAAATGGCTCAACTGCTAGAATATCCTGACTTGGACATAGGCGCATACGTTGAAAAGATAAACATTCTAGGAAAACATTGCTGGTCGGTGTGTCCAGATGAAGGAGAAATTATAGATAGAGTAAGTAGATTTAATGGAGAGTTTTTTGGTTCACTTGGATATGGTCCCAACGAAGCCGATTATTATGATCCACGCAATAATTTTCTCAATGAAGTTGTAGATAAAAAGACAGGTATTCCGATTACCATATCCATCATGTATGCAGAAGTGGCAAAACATACTGGTCTAGATGTTAGAGTAGTAGACTTTCCAGGACATGTTTTAGCAAAGATTGGAGAGACTATCATACTTGATCCATATAATGGAGGAATGATTGTAAAACATAGAGATCTACAGATAATTTTGGACAATACATTTGATGGAGAAGTTTTGTTTAGACCCGAATATCTTGATGAGGCTAGACCTGAAAATATAATGATTCGTATGGCACGTAATTTAAAAAATTCATACATGTATTCGTACGATTATGAAAGAGCTAAGAGATGTGCCGACATGGTACTTGCATTTGATCCCGAGTCTCCTGAAGATGTTAGAGATAAAGGAATCATAGAAGGAAGACTTTTGCACTATAAAGATTCACTTACACATCTAAACAGATATCTTGAAATAAATCCAAGCGGGTATGATGTTGATCATGTTTTAGAGATGATAAAAAGTATACGTGAAAAGATCTAATCCAACACCGAAGAGATATCATCGCCATCACGTATCTTTGATATTTCATGGCGAGCAATTTTGTTTCTCACAGCACCCAATACCACGTTCATCTCTTTGCGTAGCTTTACAACCTCATTTTCAAGTTTTGCTACGCGATCATATACTGTCTCTGAATCTTTCTTTACCATAATCTATTATACTCTTTCAAAATTTACTTAAAAAGCTATTGTTTTTGTTTAGACTAGAGATCGAAATCTTGGTTGCATGCAGGACACTTGCCGTGTTCTTTGCCTGGCTTTCCTATAATGTAGATACGACCTATGGTTTGGCATTCTGGACACATGCCAGTAGTAACGTTTCTTGGAGATGAGCGGATGATCTTTTGTGATTTTCTACGACCCATACCAAATCTATAGCTATCACCTATTTTAACTGTAATTTTTAAGCATATTTTGTACAATATGGCGCGGAGAGGGGGATTTGAACCCCCGTGTCCTTTCAGACATGGGATTAGCAATCCCACGCCCTACCAGGCTAGGCGATCTCCGCTCGGTATGAGTCATCTGTCTCGCAAATAAAAGTCAAGTCTCAAAACTATTCACAATGTATGGTCAGATCCGATGCTAGATCAAAAACTGTATTACATGAATCGTGGCCATCTCCTCCATCGATTATATCATATCCTTCATCACCAAATATTTCATCAGAACCAGAATCACCGCGTAAAACATCACCATCTTCATCTCCATGTATCAGATCGTCTCCTTCTCCTCCAAATATCACATCAGAACCCTGCCCACCGAATATACAGTCATTGCCACGTTCTCCAAATACAACATCATCACCACGCAATAAGAACATCAGATCAGGTTGAGCGGTTCCACGAATCGAATCATCCAAATCAGTTCCTATAGTCATAACATAGTATGAGAGAGATCTACCACATGCATTTGGATCCAAAATCTGTACTGCCGTGGCAGTGTTTCCAGACATGTCTGTAACGGTCCATGTTACGTTTACAGGAACTAGTCCAAATGATTCGGAAGCATCATTTGTTGCAGTCAATACACCATCCACAATATCTGTTCCATTTATCGTATCAAGATGTACCAAAGTTTCCATGCCAGTTATCTCAAATGTTGTGATGTTTGGAATATATAGTACGGGTGGAGTCGTGTCCACAATATTGACAATCTGTATTGCATTGACGCTGTTTCCATGATTATCAGTTATGGTCCACGTTACTAGAGTATTCCCAAGTAGAAATTTTTCTGGTGCATCATTCGTTATGGATAATATTCCTGTCTCATCTGAGACTTGTGGATCCTGTAGATGTACGATGGTGCCATTCATAGATGTAGCTTCGGCGGTAATATTAAGAGGTGCAACTATTGTTGGTTTAACTGTATCAACTATAGTTATAGTCTGTACTGCAGTTCCAACATTACCAGAAACATCTGTTGCAGTCCATGTTACTTGTGTGATTCCAATTGGAAAGAATTGTGGGGCATTATTTGTTATCGTAAAGGTATCAATATCAATTGCAGTTGCGTTACCAATCTGTACTTTTGCACCATCTGCAGATTGAGCTTCGGCGGTAATATTTGGCGGAGTTGTCACTATTGGTGCAGTTGTATCTTGTACAGTTACAGTCTGTATAGCCGTTGCAGAATTGCCAAAGTTATCTACTGCAGTCCACGTTATCTGTACATTACCTATCAGAAATGATTCTGGTGCATTATTTGAAATAGAAACCTCACTTACTGTGTCAAAGGCTTTTGCAAAACCAATTGCTACTGGAGTGTTGCGCGCGATTGATTCTACTGTTACATTGGCCGGAGCTGTTATTGTTGGTTTGACCGTATCCACTATAGTTACCGTCTGTACTGCAGTTCCAACATTACCAGAAGCATCAGTTGCAGTCCATGTTATCTGCGTGGTTCCAATTGGAAATATCTGTGTAGCATTATTTGTTATCGTAAAGGTATCAATATCAATTGCAGTTGCGTTACCAATCTGTACTTTTGCACCATCTGCAGATTGAGCTTCGGCGGTAATATTGGCAGGCGCCATGACTATAGGAGATATACTATCTATTATGATAATTTGTTGCGCTGCAAAAGCTTGGTTACCTGCACCGTCGATTGCTGTCCATGTTACTTGTGTTGTTCCAATTGGAAAGAATGTAGGAGCATTATTTGTTGTGGATATCACATTTACTGTATCATATACACTAGCTAGACCAATCTCGACTGAGTTGTTTTTAGCAACAGCCTCTGCTGTAATGTTATTTGGTGCTGTAACTATAGGTGGAATTGTGTCCTGTATGGTTACTGTCTGTACTGCATCTACAAAATTACCTGAATCATCTATTGCAGTCCATGTTACTTGTGTTGTTCCAATTGGAAAGAGAGAAGGAGCATTATTTGTTATTACAACTGTGTCAATATCGACTGCAGTAGCATTACCAATCTGTACAACAGAGCCAGTAGCAGATGTAGCCTCTGTTGTGATGTTTGGTGGAGTCGTCAATATTGGAGCTGTCGTATCTTGTACTATTACCGTCTGTATCGCAGTTTCAGAATTATCAGAATGATCAATTGCCATCCACGTTATCAATGTAGTACCCATCGGAAAATATGTTGGTGCGTTATTTGTTATCATATCTATACTGACTGCATCATTTACCTGTGGTGTACCCAATTCTACCAAATTTGCATCTAGATTCTGTGCTTCAAATGTCACATTTTGAGGTGCAGTTATGCTAGGCGGTATCGTGTCTTGTACAGTTATGTTTTGCATTGCAGAACCTAAATTGCCAGATATGTCCATGGCAGTCCATATCACAGTTGTATTTCCAAACTCGAATGTCTCTGGTGCATTATTTGTTATCTCTAGTATACCTACAGCATCAGTTGCTAGCGCCACTCCGATTGTAACCTGTTCTTCTGTCAAACCGTGTGCTTCTACGATTACGTTAGCCGGAGCCGTTACTAGAGGAGACTGGGTATCCACTATTGTAACAGTCTGTATCGCAGTTGCGATATTTCCTGATTCATCAGAGGCAGTCCACTCTATGATCGATGTTCCAAGTCCATACGTGTCTGATGCGTTGTTTGTTAGATCGACTACTCCCACGATATCGTTCACGTTTGGAGAACCAATATCCACCATGTTGTCAGTATAGCTGATCGCCTCTGCAACAATATCTGTCAATATTGTCAGTTCTGGAGGAATTGTATCTATGATAGTAATTTTTTGTACAACAGTTGCATTATTGCCGTACTCGTCCAATGCGGTCCATGTTACGTTTGTCACTCCAAGTGGATAAAGTTCTGGAGCATCGTTTAGTATGGTTACAGTAGATGTCATATCATGTGTTTCTGGTGGTAAAAGGTTTACCGTTGTACCGTTTGGACTTGTAGCTTCTGCGATTACTGACTCTGTAGAATTTATTATCGGTGGAGTAGTGTCAATTATGGTAATGTTTTGTATTACTTTTGCCATGTTTTCGTATGCATCAATAGCAGTCCATGTCACCAAAGTTGTACCTAGTGGAAATGTGTTTGGAGCATTGTTTGAAAGTGTAAAATTCTGAATATCACTGACTTTTGGCGCAGTTAGATTTATTGTATTGGTTGTAGCTGATACTGCTTCTAATACGATAGTTTCCACTAGTTCAAATTTTGGTGCAGTTGTATCTAGTATCAAAACGTTTTGTATATCTGATGCTAAATTCCCTGAATCATCGGTTGCAGTCCATGTCACAGTTGTGTTTCCAAGTCCAAAATATTCTGGAGCATCGTTTGTCACATATACAGCAAGACTGTTATCAGTTACGTTTGCATCTCCAAGTTTCACAAAATTTTCCAAATATGATACTGCCTCAAACATAATTGTTTCAGGTGCTTGCAATATTGGAGGCTCCTTATCTATCATATGAACATACTGGACAAATGTTTCAATATTTTCAACCACATCAACTGCAGTCCAAGTTATAGCTGTCGTTCCGATTGGAAAATGCTTTGGAGCATTGTTTGTAAGTGAAATTACACCTAGTGCGTCAACAACGTCTGGCTCATCTAACGTCAAAATATTAAGTGATGGGTGCGATGCTAACATTGTAATATTGTTGATTGGAATTATCGTTGGTGGCGTAGTATCTCGTACGGTTATCTGTTGAGATGCCACTGCTAGATTTCCAGAGCCATCTATGGCAGTCCAAATTATGGTACTAGATCCAAGCGTAAATTTTTGTGGAGCATTATTTGTCAAAGACTGAATGCCACTCTCATCATAAGCTGTGGCATAACCAACTATGACTGTGGTAAGATGTCCAGTGGCCTCTATAATTAGATCCTCAGGTGGCAGTATTGTTGGTTTTATGACATCACCTAGTATTGGATTTGGGGATTGTAGTACAGACGGGGTAGCATCCACATATCCTTGCGCCTGTGCTTTTATCGTACTGTTCTCTTTCACTATATCCTCTTGCACTATATCTGATATGGGTACTGATATTACATGAGGTGAATTGAATTTTTGAATTCTGTTTCCGTTGGTATCTGTTACATAAAGATATCCATCATCGTTCATAGTTACATCAGTTGGAGACATAAAATCCCCATCTCTTGTACCTCCTATTCCCCATGTGGTTATAGCTAGTCCAGTATCATCAAGGTATAGTATGCGGTTGTTACGATAGTCTGCGATGTATATGTTTCCTGCTCCATCTGCCTGCATTCCGTGTGGATTCATCAAGAGTCCAGCAGTGCGCGAGTTGTAATTTTTTACAAAGGTTCCATCAATTTGGAATTTTTTTATGGCATTATTTCCTGCATCTGCTATGTATATACCTGTATCATCAATGGATATTCCTGTAGGATTTAGTAATTTATCATTCTGCGTTCCACTTGATCCAAACTTTGCAACATATTCTCCATCAGAAGAGAATATCTGTACACGTTGATTTCCAGTGTCAACCACGTATACATATCCATCAGAGTCTGTGTCAATTCCGTTTGGAAGTAAAAAGTTTCCATCATCAGATCCTCGTACTCCCCATTCGTTTACAAAACCACCATCGAGATCAAATTTTTGTACGCGATTTAGATCTCGATCTACAACATAGACGTTATCTTTATGCACTGTAATTCCAGCTGGAGCACGAAACTGTCCTGGCAAACTACCAGAACTACCCCATGTGGTTAAGAATTCCCCATTAGCATCAAATTTTTGAATGCGTTTATTTCCAAGATCTGTAACATATACAGAACCATTTGAATCAATTGCGATATACTGTGGATATAAAAATTCTCCTGGACTATCCAATCCTGATTCTCCCCATTTTAGGATAAACGAATGATCATAGCTTGCATTAGATATAGGGACTAATGCGATAAGAACCACACACATTACCAATACTGGCATCAAATACCAAAGTTTCACGAGTATAGATCAAATAGGGTTAAAAAGATCATTGGTGTGATAATTTCTTGCTGATTTAGTCAAATTTGACGATTAAAATGGCTTTGTAGCCTCACGCGTAAAGACATATCCAGCAACAAATACCATAACCACTACAAAGACAGAGATCACTCCTAGACTCGTGGCAGTAGAGACCCCCTCACCCACTCCGGTCATCAGGCTACGTATCAACAATACTGTGTATGTTACAGGATTGAGTTTTGCTACAAAAGAGAGCCATTCTGGTAAAAGTTCTAGTGGAAAGAGTGCAGGACTTAGCATAAAGAGCGGCATTCCTAGAAAATTTATCATTCCCCAAAAAGTTTCCTGGGATTTCGCAGTAGCTGCAATTGCAACGGATATACCAGAAAACCCCAAAGAGAATAATAATACTATTCCCATTACCAACGCAATTGCATCAGCTCCAGGATAGCGTACACCGATGATCAACGATATTCCTATTATGAGTGCAACTTGCATTGCTGCAATCATAGATATTGCCAGCATCTTACCCAAAGCAATTGAGACTCGTGAGATTGGAGACATGAGAACTTTATTCATAAACCCATACCGTCTATCCCAAAGTGTATTCACTCCTCCAAATATACTAGTAAATATCGCTGTAAGTACTATGACTCCAGGAGTCATAAACTCAATATATTCTCCGTCAAATCCTACCGTCTCTATTAGCGGTTGTGTTCCAGAGAACGTATTACCAATTACTACAATCCAGACTGCTGGTTGTATGAGTCGGATCAACACTCCACTGCGGGATTTTTTGTAGCGTTTCATCTCCCTCCAAAATACAGTATATACATCAGAGATAATCATAGACGCATCTTCCTCATTTTGCGTTTCTCTTTTTTTCGATCAAAGCCTCCACTATCCCGCAGATCACGACCCGTATACGAGACAAAGACATCATCGAGTGTCTGCTGTCCGACCGAGAGTGAGAGCATCTCCACACTTGATTCGCCACATATCCGTATCACGTCACGAGCTGCATTTACTCCGTCGCTAACATACAGCTTTATCTCTCCACCAGTAATAGATGCAATCTCTGATACATAATCAGAACCAACTAGTTTCTTTGCCAAATCATCTGCTCCCGATCCCACAGATATCCGTATGACTTCACCCCCAAGTGCTTTTTTCATGCTAGATGGAGAATCAACTGCTTGTATCGTTCCTTTGTCTATTATGGCTACACGACCACAGAGTTGATCTGCCTCATCCATATAATGTGTGGTAAGAAATACGCTCATTCCATATTCACCGTGTATTCTGCGTATGTACTCCCAGATTCTTCTACGTGTCTGTGTGTCAAGCCCCACAGTTGGTTCATCAAGAAACAGTACACGAGGCATATGTAACAGACCACTAGCAATATCTAATCGCTTGCGCATTCCTCCAGAATATGTTAGAACTGCATCGTTTTGCCGATCTTCAAGCTCTATCATAGACAGTATCTCATCTATGCGCCGTCGTGCCTCCCCCGACGGGATATGGCAAAGTCGAGCTTGCAAGTACAAGTTTTCTCTGCCAGTAAGAAACTCATCTGCCACAGTATCTTGCTGCACACACCCTATACTACGGCGCACTTTACTAGCATCTGATACTACATCACTACCACAGACTAGAGCGGTACCAGACGTTGGTTTTAGCAGAGTTGTTAATATCATCATAGTGGTACTCTTGCCAGCTCCATTTGGGCCCAAAAATCCATAGATCTCTCCTTCTTGAACATTAAGGGATACTGAATCAAGTGCGGCCGAATTTCCATAAATTTTTGTAAGCGAATTTGTCTCTACAGCGTACATATGCACATTAGATTATATTCCGATTATAAACCACAGGAAAGGATAAACATAACCATGTTTCAAAACGTGTTATGAAAGGCCTATGCCATATCTGTTGTAGATCCAACATGGATATCATCATAAGTGATGGGCTACCCACATGCAAAGAATGTTACACAAAGAAGAATAGATAAGATTCTTGTTTAATCTAGTTGTTGAAATTCTTTATGTGTGAGATTTAGTGAGACATTTTTTCCGACTCCCCATATCAAGGTTTTTGCTATCACTTTTGAAGAGAATGGTCTAGATGAGACCGTAATCGACTCGAGATTACCCGTATCCACATTGCGATTTATATTTGCCACTTTACCTATTTTTTTGCCATCAATATCCATTACATTCACGCCTTTGCGTACTGGTGATTTTGAGAGTTGGAGTGTTTTTTCTGTAAATCTAGCTATAAACTCTCTTGGAAGATAGTATTCTTTACGGAAACCATATCTAATTCCAACGCCTATTACAGAAAGACTCTCTTGACCCACAAAGATATGTTTTACAGTGCCGTATTGAACGCCTTCCTTGTCTACTACCTTTTTGCCAGTAAATGCATCAGCAATTGTTGCCATCTCATGCATCCCTTCTGTAATGTTAGACATGCTCACTATCTGAATTTAGATTTATTAGTACAAAAATCAGATAAATCCAACTACAGAGTTAAATTACTTGACGTCATAAAAATCACATGAAAGACGGTCGTTTTCGCACCGTACTTGCAACGCGAGGTCGGGTAACAGGCATAGTACACAAAAGCGAGCTCTATGCAGTTATGTTTGATGGAGATGTATATCTTACAAGACATAAACCTGACAGTGACTGGTACAAAAACTGTATTGCCAACGGACGTGTATCTATAACCATAGATAAAGATATAATATTTGGGATGGCAGAACCTGTAAAAGATGAAAATATCGTGCGTTGCATATCAGAGCTAAAATATCCCAATCAAGTACGTGCTACAGAGCATAGAGTGGCAATACGTGTTAGATTAGATGCACAATAGTAGAGAGTCCACGCTTGTCAAACTCTTGTCCATCTTTTGTCTCTGAAACAGTTATTGTAAACGAGACTAGATCACGTTGTACACATAAACTCGCATCAAGATTTAACATAAGATCTAACAGTTCGTACTCTGACTCGCATTCTTTTGGTGCAGTAAGTGTTGCCGATGCTGTAGATTCTATCCGAAATCTTGTATCTTGGAAATGAAATCCGAGCTTTGTTTTTCGATCTTTTTTGCTAGAAGCCTTTACCATTACTTTTATGTTGCCAGGATTTGCAGTTGTGTATCCGGCCACACCGTTTACAAAGACGCCAATATCAAATGGTCTACCAGCTGTGGCTTCAGCCATCTTTTGTATTCCGTCGTTCATGACTACATCTACTGCCTTTATCGACTGGGCAATTTTAGCAATCCAATGATTTGTCTTTTCAATGGTGGCGGCAATCTCGGAGCGGCGTCTAGCATCTTCGTCATTTGGAAGATCATATCTATCCACCCATGCAAGATAATCCAAAGAGAGATCCTCTATGAAAGAGATGCATGTTATACGATAGTTGTCCACGTTATCAGTGTGTTCAGATTCATCGTATCCATCCGAACTTTCCATGGGCAACGCCATTGAAATTGTACAACATGCTCATATTAAAAACCCAACTCCATTACAAATATACCACACCATTTGTACCTGTTGTTGTAATGTTTTTTTCTGAAATTACCAATACGCTACAGGCACACCTTCGATCCAATATGCCACAGATTAGAATTGTTTTAAAGAAAAACCCAGCTATGGCATATTCGTTAATCACGGAGATTGGAAGCAATGTTGGGAAAATATATGGAGTAAAGATTGTGGTAAATTTTCCTGGTGAGGGTCGCATAGAAGAGTTTGATATGTATGGTAAGCGCGACTTGAGCATCATTATAGATCAGAGTAAGACTAGATTTCCCATCGAACGTGAACAGATAAAACGTACCGCACAAGAGATCATATCCGATGCCAAAACCGAAGATGCATACATGTACGAAGGAAAAGAAGGTGTAAAGGTGTTTCACAGAGGCGGGCGCATAGATATTTTACCACATTCGCTACATGTATGGTGTGAGTTTACACTAAAAGTTACCAAATATTGCGACTGGTTGATGAAAAATGTATATCTTTTATCTCGAACTGTCAAGTAGTTCCCTTGCACCCTGATGTTCAGGATCTATCTCATGTATCTTTTTACAATATTCCATCATCTTTTCTTTTTCTCCTGATGCTGCATACACACTAGCCTTTAGATGCAATGCATCTACGTCGAATGGATTTATCTCGAGTGCCTGATCCATGTAATAAAAGACATTTTTTGAATCATCCAAAATATAATGTATGCCACCCATTATGAACAGATAATCATGATCTTTGTTGTACTTTGCTGCAATACTATGTCCAAACTCTAATGCCTCCTTGTAGTCACCATTTTTTACCATCTTGCGCAACGTACGCTTTGGTTTTGAAAAAAATCCCACCATAAGAGATTACAATTGTATGTGCGGTTTAAATCTACCCTAAACGTCTATGAGACGATTATGATGCCTTGTTTTACAAGATATTGTATGGCGTTTATGAATTCATCATCGGTGGTGATTCCATCAATCCAAAGTCCAGTGGTTGTTTTTATCCAGCTTGGGACATCATTACTAGAATTTGAGCCTTGTTCAGTAGGAGGTAACACTATCACGTCATTTTCTACTAGATACTGTATTGCTGAGACAAACTCAGCATCGCTTGTATCTCCTTGAACCCAAAACGATGCGGAAGTTTTTATCCAACTTGGAATGGTAGTATTAGAGACAGGCAGTGTTTCTGTTGGGCCATCAAATGGCACTTTTACCGTCAGAGATTCTATGAGTCCAGAGGGTTTTTCATCGATTGGACCCAATCCATACACTATGATATCATATTGAGTCGGGTTGAAAGAATGCATTACATCCATGGATGCTTGAACTTGTCCAGATTGTGAAAACATGAATAATCTGTCCTCATCATATGCAAGTGATTTTACTGCAGTATTATCTCCTCCATCTTTTGAGGGTTTTATCACTAGGATATCATAATGTACTTGATATAAAAAGTCAGACTCATCGTACGGACTGCGGAAGTTTATAATCCAATCAATCTCACAGCCAAGTTTAATCTCTGATGGACGATATTTAAGATCTATGATATATGAAGATAATGAGGAAGTTTTTTTGACTTTAACATAATCAGAGTTTTTGGGACAATTTAGATTTTCATCATTTGTCGCTGTTGACAAAATATCCACATATGGATCGACTGTCACTCCTTCTTGATAATCTAATAGTTCAAATTTGTATTCCTGTGGTGCAATACCTTCTGACACATGGGTCCACGTACTAGCTTTTACTGGAAAAGGAAATTCATCGATGACCCATATTTGACTTGTAAGTCCCCCAGTACGCCATGTTACCAATACTGCATCTTCAAATACTCCAGCACGCGTATTTACGTCTTCTATCGATGTCGGTTTTACCTGTTGTCCTCCAATATTTGCAATCTTTCCCCAAGAGATGTCTTTGAATTTTTTCGGACCTGCATCACCTGTACCTTCATACGATGTAGCAAATGAAGAGAGCCACACAATAGATGATTTGAATGCACTACGATATAGGCGCAACTCTTCAGATCCACCAGTGGGTTCTGGAGCTATTTTACCAAGATGTATTTGACCTTTTATTATGTCGCGGCCATCATATACGACTGCTTCAACTAGCCATTTGTTTTCAGAATTAATTGTGATTTCATCTTTAAACCAAAAATCCATTGTTAGTACCTTGCAATCTTTGTATTCTACATGGCACATGGTATACTTGAATCTGTCTCCAATTTTGAGACCTTCACCCACGTGCCATTCTCCGTCTTTGTCCACGCCTCCTCCCACATCTTGTGCCGCAGCATATTGTACAGCGCCAAACATGAGCATAAACATGAACATTACAACAATACATTTCATACAATACGCTAATTGAACCCATTTTAATATATTATGTTGTAAGAATTTGAATATGTACATATATCGAAGTTTAAAAAATATAGTATATTAGACATTTTACATGGCTTTTGTTGCTTCTTTACAAAGGTTGGATCTGCATTCACAAGTTCCGTCGCAAAAACATTGCCCTTGCATGTCACAATCACATATGCTACCAGCATCAACTGAAGCGGCGCAACCGCATGCTGCATCAGACATGGTTATATTTTCAAAGAGTTTAGTTTAAAGGTTTAGACAGAATATCAGTATGAGGTCAGCTACTCTGTATTTTTGTGCGTAAATACATAACTTTCTTGATAATTATCGGTAGGGACGTGACCTCATACGAATATCAATATGGAATCAGCCACATCATCTTTACCATAATCTCAAATGAGCTCCAATCATGAATTGTGAGGGTATTTTTTTGTTCAAGCCACTCATGTTGTTCATGAATGTTCTGCAAGCATACGGTTTGCTTCATCGTACAGCCTGTGTGCATAATTATCTAGTATCGTTATGTCGTTTTCCATATCCATCGAGACTTTTAATATGTAGATCAGATCGGGCTTCTTTCTAATCTCATTTTTTATTTTTATTAGCATATCTCGGTTTGCATATTGCAGATAAAAATAACAGTCTGCCAAGAATGATTCTGATGAAAGATATCTAACCTTTTCAAGTATTGTTTTAGATTGGTCATTTCCATACACAATATCTGAAAATCCAGCTGTGGATTTTGCCATACGTTCAAGCAGCAAAGGTGTAGTACGCTCCACTCCAATGCAATCTGTTATCAATGAAAATGCATCATTAGATATTTTTTTTTGTACAATTCGAAGTTTTTGTAATGCATGTGTTGGAGATGGTTTTTCCATACATGACAAGAGCATAGCATCGACCATGTAAAGCGTAGAACATTTTATCCAACATACTGCAAAAGGATCTGATATTTTTACTCCTTCCTGAAACTTTGTGATACAAAACATAGAATCTATTAACGAATTCCTCATGTAATCAGAGTACAGATGTTTTCGATTCTCACGTATGCGTGAGAGCATCATATGTAGATCCCATGATGTATCAGATATTATCTTCATATCATCATACATTACCATGTCAGGAGAACGTAGAGCCGAGAGTGAACAATGTTTTATGCAGATGGTTGTGCCTTTGTATTCTACCATGGTATCTAGTTCGTCACGTTCGTCAAAGACGGCAAGATCATATTCACAACATTCGTATGTCATATCACTATTTCTACAACCAATTAGACCGAAAGGAAAATCCCCCAAGGAATATTCATCAAGTATCATTTGAAAATCCATTGTAGTCATCTTGTTTCCACTTGTCTTAAATATGCAATAATCATATAATTTAACAAATTGCGTACCATTGATTTATTTCTGATTCTTATGGGTACCATCACATATTGGTAATGTGTTTGAACTTTTGCATCCACATGCAGATATACGTTCATTGGCATCATATTTTATCACGTGTGGAGTTGTCCCCGTATCCTTGTGTGAGCCATCACACACTGGTCCATTCTTTGATAATCCACACATACAATATGCAATAATTTCACCAGATTTTGGAGTCATTATGACTGGCTTTCCTGTCCATTCTGGCATATGCGTCATGTCATGACCAGATATTTAGGTATAATGTAGACTGTTGGTAATAGATAAAAATGCCCACTTTGATATTCTGAATGAAAATGAGCTATAAAAAAAGTCCCCTTGTAGGAATTGTCATGGGCTCTAGCTCAGATGCACGTATAATGGTCAAAGTTGCAGAAATTTTGGATGAATTTAGCATAAAGCATGAAGATCAAATAGTTTCTGCTCACAGAACTCCTACAAAACTTGAAGAGTATGCAAAGCATGCAAAACAATCTAAATTTCGTGTCATAATAGCTGGAGCGGGTGGTGCAGCACATCTTCCAGGAATGATCGCATCGTATGCAGATATGCCAGTAATTGGTGTTCCAATACTTGTATACAACGACAAACAAGGTAAAGACCACAAATTTTCTGCTTTTGGTGGCATCGACTCTCTTGTATCTATATCAGAGATGCCTACAGGTTCTCCTGTTGCATGCGTTGGAATAAACAAAGCTACAAACGCGGGATTGTATGCAGTAAAAATACTTGCGAATGAATTCTCAGATATTGCTACAAAGCTTGTGAAATTCAAGGTTAACCGTCGCGATGCTGTATTAGAAGAGTCCAAAAAAATGCGCAAACAGGGTCTTCGAAAATTCTCAAACTAACTTTAAATTGCGATATTCGTTTCTTATGCTCGAGGCTCCTGTGGTGTAGTCCGGTTAAGCATACTGCCCTCTCAAGGCAGTGATCTCGGGTTCAAATCCCGACGGGAGCACCTCTAGTTTTATATTATTGTATTAAAAATACAATATAGACGTTAGTAGTTACATCCTCTGATGAAGAAAATATTGGTGTTGATGAAAATGATTCTGCTTTTGCCATCGAATATTGCACATTATGTCCACCGTATGATATAGGTGAAAGGTTTACAGTTTGTACGTCAGATACAGATTTACCCAAAGGTTGCAGTGCCTCATTTGCTAATTTTTTAGCATCTTTTACTGCATCCTGTAAGAGTGAATTTTGCGTCATTGTACGCAATTCTGAAGACAAGGTAAAGGACATTCCATCTATACTATTTGCTCCTGCATCTGATGCGCTATCAATTATAGATGAGGCCAAATCAAGTTTTCTAGTTTCTATTAATACAATGTTTTCTGCCTTAAAGCCTACTAGAGGAGATGTGTTTCTTTCATAGTCATAATCACCATATACAGGATAGATACGGATCGAAGACGTTGAGAGCTCGTCGCGTTCAATTCCAGTATCCATCAGAGCAGAGATTATCTTTTCCATGGATTCTGAGTTTGATGAGAACGCCTTGCCTGCATTTTCATCTTGCGTTTTCACACCAAGTCGCACTGTGAAAATATCTGGATCCACTGACGCTGAAGCCGTTCCAGTAACTGATATAGTTCTGAGTTTATCCTCATATGTAGCATAGACGGCATGTTCTTTGGTCATAACAGTAACATCATTTTGTTGTAACGATTCTTGTTTCCAAATATCCAACGAGTCTATCGCTACGATGGATAATGCTGCAACTGCCACCACTATGATGATTGCTTGTAGTGTAGTAGACATGTATGTATACAGTACATTTCATAATATATATAGATATAAAATGGCAACTCTTCAAAACGTAGAGTGTCAATTTGAATAAAAAATCTTACATAACGAGTGAGATGTCCTATTGTCCTAAATATAGTAGACATTATATTCGTATAGAGTTTAAACACAAAGTAAATTTTTCATTTCACGTGCTACAGCTTTAATCATTGGAACTGGCACTGAATTAGCAAATTGTCTATATCCCCAAATATTAGCAACAGGTATTTTATAATTATCTGAAAATCCTTGCAATCTTGCATATTCTCTCGGCGTTAAATATCGTACAGCATCCTCAGTTTTGGATTCAATTCCAGGTGTATTTTTTAATTTTCTAAATGATGTTTTATCTATTACCAAATTTCTCTCCTTACCCATACCTCCAAGAACAATAGTGCCTGATATACCATTATTATCTAATATGCGATATCCAAATCCATGTCCTTTATCTTCGTGTCTTTTTTTATGTCGTTTCATTCCAATGTATCGTTTTTTTGATATGAAAAAATTAAGCAATACGTTTTTTTCTAAGACATCTTTTAATTTAACATTATTATTTTTTGAATCTGGAAATTCAAAATGATCGATTTTTATGTTTTTTCTAAATCCTACAATAACTAGTCTTTCTCTATTTTGAGGCACGCCAAAATTTTTAGCGTTGAGAATCTTTGAAAATATTCTGTATCCAAGTTCGTTTTCTAATATATTACATATTGTATCAAACGTTTTACCATGATCATGTGTTTTTAAGTTTTTTACATTTTCTAAAAGAAACGCCTTTGGTCTTACGGCTTTAATTATTCTAGAGATCTCCCAAAATAGAACTCCTCTATTATCATTAAAGCCCATTTTTCTACCAGCAATGGAAAACGGTTGGCATGGAAAGCCAGCAGTGATGACATCCACCTTTGGTACGGTCTTTAGATCGGCGACATCCCCACACATCATTTTATGGTCAAAATTTTCAGAATATGTCTTGCAAGATTTATTGTCGATCTCGTTGGCCCATTTTATGGTAAATCCAGCATTGGTAAATCCCAGATCAATTCCACCTATTCCTGCAAACATACTGCCCACTGTGATCGAAGTTTGAGTCATATTACGTGTACGGCGCGCCATGTGACAAGACTATTTCTTATTTATTTTAAAGATTGGGTATTACTGTCTATTATCCGAAATGCAGTATACTTTTCACGTATGACCGTGTAAATGCAGAGTTGGTATGTTCTCTAGATTGATACGAAATGACAATGTGTGGAGGCACATTATTAGACGGCGAATACACACAATACACAAACTTGGTAAAGGTAGACTTTTTGTATTATGCACCTGATCCAAAAATGTAATGATGAAAAATATTGGATTAGATGGTCAGGTTACTTTAAAACTCTAGATAGTTACTATGATTGTTATTTGTCAATGTTTCATATTTTGATAGATTTGAGTGTTTGATCATCAATCTGCAACATTTTATTATCCGATATGTAACATACGGCACAATGAGTCTGCACGACATACCATTAAAAGAACTCTATAGATCAGATCGTGACGATATTATAGCTGAATTTTTTGTTCCTTGTCTTGCCAATTGTATAGAGTATGATAGATGTGTCGAACGTATTTCAGCAAAGAGTCTTACCACAATAATTTTGGCAATAGGTAATGAACCTGCTACAAAGGTTCGCATAGTCTCTGGGCACAGATTTGGAGCTGCAGACATTGCTCTAATGAATAAGATATTTTCAAATAATACGTCAATTGTTGGAGATTTCATACGAGATACAAAGCTCAATAAACTTCAAGAGGCCGTTCGCCAAAATCGTCTAGCTGTAAAAGTTGCCGTTTCAAATGATGAAGAAGTTTCAGGAATGTTCACTGAGCGCGTTGGAATATTTACAGATAAATCTGGAGACATGGTGGCTTTTACTGGTACGTCACCACATACATTTGACATGCAGGATCGAGATTTTGAATCAGTTGATGTTTTTACTTCATGGAACGACGCAAGTAGAACAATGACAAAGATGCAAGACTTTGAAAACCTTTGGGAAAATAAAACAAAATATTTAGAATTGTACGACTATGCAAAAGCCGAACGTGAGAACGTCTTAAAATATTCATCCGAGTGGGCCACAGATCTTGAATGAATTATTCCATTTTTTTGATGTTTTGTGTAAAAATAGATGTTGAAACTTTATAGTATATGATCTCCCCACGACGTTCTATGACAGCTATTATTGGTTCTTTCCCCATCTTGGACATTGTATGAATTTTTTTTTGCAAGTTTCTGATTTTTTCACGACTGCCTTCACGGAATCCAAATACAGAATACTTTGCTCCTTTTTGTCCAAAGTCGCCCCGCTCATATACTAAAAAGTCAGAACCAAATCCGAATCCTTTTCGTACCATGTATCCACGTGAGCGAAGATCACGGTATATTAAATAATCTGTAAACGCACCTCCATCTTCTGACTTGTATATTCGCATCAACGAATCAAATCCAATTATCTTTCCAGCTTTTTTTAGAGAGAGGCTTCCTTTGTAAAGCAGGTAGAGTGCCTCAAACGGTCTAAGAATGTACCGATCTCCGTCTTCTTCACCGTAACCTCTAGAGCGCAAAAGATCCTGCATCGACTTTTCATGCACTACTGGCACAGTACCTCTCAGAACTGCTGCTACTACTGGCTCATCATGTTCATCATCCATCAACATATTTGGCGATTTTTTCAATATAAGCCAACGCCGAGATAATCTACTAGTTTGTATAATTTCGATAGTTGTAAGCATACATCGAATGTGTTACGCATGGAATTATGTATACAAACGATATCCGTCTTTTGACCATTAAAATATGGGTCAGAGTGGATATGCTGTATGCATGGAGCAAACTATCGGAGAGGAAATGGGCAACCGTACGCGAGAAAAAAATACATCAAAGGCAAGCCGCAGATAAAGATCGCCAAATTTCAGAGCGGTAAACCAGGTGACTATGATTATTGTGTACAGCTACTTACAAATGAAGAGGTACAAATTCGCCACATGGCCATAGAATCCACCCGTCTAGCTGCAAACAAAACCATAGAAAAGGTAGCAGGTGAGAATGGATATCAATCAAGGCTTAGAATTTATCCACACGTACTGCTACGTGAGAACAAGATGATTGCAACTGCTGGTGCAGATAGGCTTCAGGAAGGAATGAGACGTGCGTTTGGTAAAGCTGTGAGCTTGGGGGCACGGATAAAACGAGGTCAATGCATATACGAGGTAAACGTCAAAAAAGAGCACCTAGAACATACAAAAAAAGCTCTAAAAGGAGCTTGTGTAAAATTGCCTTGTACACCAACTGTAAAAGTAATTCCTCTAAAATAGTACACTAGGCTTTTATAGACTCTACCGATATTTTATGCCGTGCAGTTGTAGTATAGTTTGGTTATTATTCCAGCTTGCCAAGTTGGTGACCCGGGTTCGAATCCCGGCAACTGCACCATTCAATTTTTATTCATCTTGATTCCATCACGAATCTTTTCAAGTGCTTCTTTTGCAGCATCTGGTTTTGGAAGCTGTACAGCAAAGATCTTACCATCTACGTTCTTTGCTCTAATTCCCACTATGGTAGAGTCTGCAAGTGTTTCAAAAAACCACATGTGTTTTACTGCGTCGATCAAAAATGATTCATTCACATCGTTTGTGGAAAATTTTACATTGACAAAAACATTTCCTAATCCATCACGCAGTATATCAAGATCCACGTTTACTACAAGTGATCCTGATTCATACTCTGAAACAAATCGTCCAAAGAGATCATTTTCAGTTATAATACACGGATATCCTACTTTTTCAGATATTAACTCAAGATCATCATGCATCCGTGCTCGCAGAGATTCAAGATCCTCTTCGCATGGAATGCTATCGTTAATTGGCATTCTTTGACTCCAATCGTCCAACTGCCACATCTCCAAGTCGGATCAAAAGCGGTGTAGCAAACGTTGTGATAATTGTTATAACTCCAATTAGAGGGAAGAGATAGCTACTAACAACACCCAAATCTACTCCAACCTTTACTATGACGATTGAAAATTCACCTCTAGGTGCTGCAAGTGAAAACGCAGAGCGTGCGGAGTTTTTTGTCGATACTCTCATTACCATGCTACTCAAAAAGCTTCCAGCAAATTTTGTTACAGTAGCTATAACAATAACGGCCAACGCTAACAGAATATAGTTTTGAATCTCACCAATGTCCATCAATGCTCCAACTGAGATGAAGAAGATGGCCACAAACATATCCTTTATGGGACTTGAGAGCATCTTTGAGACCTCTGAGGATTTAGATTCTGCCACAAGTACGCCTGCAAGAAATGCCCCTATTGCAACTGATAGTCCCACAATATTTGCCAACAGTGCATATCCAAAGCAGACTCCTAGAACTCCTAGTAAGAGTATCTCACGATGTTCGGTAGCAGCCATCTTGTCTATGAGTGGAGGCACTACGCGAGTGCCAACGGTAAATGTTCCTATGATGAGACCAGCTGCTACAAGTATGACTGCAATTATGGACTCTGGGGAGACAGATCCTACAAGAGCCACTGACTGTAGTGTTGATATCAGAATTACCGCTATGACATCTTCTACAATAAGTATGCCAAGTACAAGTATGGAAGACTGTTTTTTAATTCTTCCAAGATCGGTGAGTATTTTTACTATAACAGCAGTACTACTGATTGACAGTGCTGCTGCGATAAATAATGCATCCATAAACTCCATACCAAATGCACTTGTAGCAAAAAATACTGCGCCCAAAGTCGCAAAGAGTCCTGCAGTTCCAGTACCAACTACAACTTTGCCTATAGACCGTATTCGAGAATATGGAAACTCTATCCCTATTACAAATAAAAGCAATATCACTCCAATCTCAGCAAAAAGATTTAGTGCCCCCACATCTGAGAGAATTCCAATTCCAGTTGCAGAGTTTTTTCCACTTTCTGGAAGTATATTAGACCACAACGGTGAGAGTGGTCCAATCAACATACCGGCAAAAAGATATCCTATGATGAGTGGTTGACGTATCTTGAAAAACGCTAATGTTATAACAGAACCTATGATCATAATTATTGCAAGGTCTGTAACAAACGTCGTATGAGGCAGTTCTGGTGTTATCTGATCTATAACATTTCCTACGCCAGTAGCAAGTGAATCTTGGATTTCGTGAGCCTGCAATACCGTATCTAACATGCCCATAGGCAGCGTTATACGTCATAAAAAAGATCGGACTGGTCAACAAGTCTTTATTTTAGTACTCCTAAATGAGATCTGCAGAGTGATGAGCAGGCTTTTTGACTAGATGATGAAAGACGCCTGGGGTATCTGACTGCGAATCCATTCGCCAAGGATTAAATCAAAGTCTTTGCACATTCAGGTTCGAATTGGAGGTGCAAAAATATGACGTTTTGGTGGCAGGTTGCGGTCCAGCCGGTTCTTCGGCAGCGTACGCTGCAGCGAGTGCTGGTGCAAAAGTAGCAGTATTTGAAAAAGAACCAAAGGTTGCCACCACGGTCAGAACCAGCGGTGTTACGTGGATAAAGGACGCCATATCCATGGGAATTCCATCTCACCTATACAATCCGATTCGACGTTATGCTTTTTGCTCTAAAAACAATGAGGTCATCATAGAGGGTGAAAAACCTGGTGCTGCCGTATTGGATGTACGTGGAACATATAGATGGCTTGCAGAACGTGCCCGCGATGCAGGTGCCAAGATTATGACAGGTACTGTGGTGAGTGGTGCAAGCCGCCTTGCAGATGGTACCATATGTATGAGAGTAACAGATTCTGTTGGTTCAGCATCATATACGTGTGGTGTCGCAGTAGATGCAAGTGGATTTGCATCGGTGCTTGCCTCGCGTCTTGGAGGTGTCAAACGATGGACAAAGTTTGGTTCTGGTGCAGAGTATGAGGCACATGCTGAACATGTAGATATAGATACATGGTGGCTCATGGTTGGCTCCGAATATACACCATCTGGATATGCATGGATATTTCCAGTTAGTTCAGATACGATACGAATAGGTGTCGGTGTCGGCAAACCAGATTGGCCAGAAGATCCAAAAAGATTATTGGATAAAATAATCAAAGATAAGACAGGTCCTGTGGCATCTCTTGGAAAGATAACACCTATTGAATATCATAGTGGCGTTATACCAAACGATGGAACTGTACGCCGTACTGCATATGATGGGCTCCTCATGGTTGGAGATTCGGCAGGACAAGCAAACCCACTTGTTTTGGAAGGCATCAGATATGCCATACGATATGGTCAGATAGCAGGAACTATAGCAGCAGATGCGGCCATCTCTGGAGATGTATCAGCTAGTGCACTCTACTCATATGAGAGTAAATGGCGTGCTGAGACTGATTCAAAGATACGTTCAGCATTTCGCATTCAACGTAGATGGCTCAAATTCTCCGATAAGGAATGGGATGCAGAGTTGGAGTCTATACGGACTCTAAATGATACAGAGCTTGTACAATTTATGAAAGCAGATTTTGGATCAAGATATGCAACAAAGATGACGTTACGGCATCCACTTTTTACGCTACGGCAAATGTACCGTATGATGAAGCGATACTAGTTTACCGAGAAAAAGTCGCTGGCCATAAAATCATGATAGTGTATTCTAGCCACGTACAGTCCAGAATCAAGTCTTTTATTTACACTCTCATCTATATATCCAGTCGGAGTATCCTTGACAGCCACAGAGATTAAAATATTACCGTTTTCATCATAAATGTCTACGTATAGATCTTCACTAAATTCAACTAGTTTATCCACTGCGCCAGTAATATGTATTTTGTCGTTCTGATATGATGCATCTATAACTACTGCTCGTTCCCTTTGTGGCAAGTATCTCTCTGCAAGTAGCTGTAGCTGTACTGTTCCAGCTGATATAGTTCCCGAATCTCCATCGCCAATTGCTTCTTCGATGTCATTT
>JAJIZT010000001.1:0-181020 GCA_029948415.1 Cenarchaeum symbiont of Oopsacas minuta | reverse complement strand
TCAGATGGAGTACCACTTGTCACAGTATGAGCTGCAGTATCGTCGTTTGTCCAAATCACTTCACCGCCTTTGTCCACTGAAACATCATATGGTATAAAACACATATTGGTTGTTTCACATCCAGGAATACTGGTTTCTGTAGGTATGCTTACGTATGTTTTATCAGGATCTCTGTCTTGTGTTTTGTTTTCATATCTATCATCGTGTTTATCCTCATATCTATCATCGTGTTTATCTTCATATCTATCATCGTGTTTGTTTTCAGGCTGACCTGCAACTGTAACAATTCCTTCCATCCAAGGATGTACTATGCAGAAATAATCAAATGTGCCTGAAACTTCAAACATGTGAGAAAAGGTAGATCCTGGACTCATCAAACTGCTATCAAAGATATCACCTATACTGTCAGATGGAGTACCACTTGTCACAGTATGAGCTGCAGTATCGTCGTTTGTCCAAATCACTTCACCGCCTTTGTCCACTGAAACATCATATGGTATAAAACACATATTGGTTGTTTCACATCCAGGAATACTGGTTTCTGTAGGTATGCTTACGTATGTTTTATCAGGATCTCTGTCTTGTGTTTTGTTTTCATATCTATCATCGTGTTTATCTTCATATCTATCATCGTGTTTGTTTTCAGGCTGACCTGCAACTGTAACAATTCCTTCCATCCAAGGATGTACTATGCAGAAATAATCAAATGTGCCTGAAACTTCAAACATGTGAGAAAAGGTAGATCCTGGACTCATCAAACTGCTATCAAAGATATCACCTATACTGTCAGATGGAGTACCACTTGTCACAGTATGAGCTGCAGTATCGTCGTTTGTCCAAATCACTTCACCGCCTTTGTCCACTGAAACATCATATGGTATAAAACACATATTGGTTGTTTCACATCCAGGAATACTGGTTTCTGTAGGTATGCTTACGTATGTTTTATCAGGATCTCTGTCTTGTGTTTTGTTTTCATATCTATCATCGTGTTTATCCTCATATCTATCATCGTGTTTATCTTCATATCTATCATCGTGTTTGTTTTCAGGCTGACCTGCAACTGTAACAATTCCTTCCATCCAAGGATGTACTATGCAGAAATAATCAAATGTGCCTGAAACTTCAAACATGTGAGAAAAGGTAGATCCTGGACTCATCAAACTGCTATCAAAGATATCACCTATACTGTCAGATGGAGTACCACTTGTCACAGTATGAGCTGCAGTATCGTCGTTTGTCCAAATCACTTCACCGCCTTTGTCCACTGAAACATCATATGGTATAAAACACATATTGGTTGTTTCACATCCAGGAATACTGGTTTCTGTAGGTATGCTTACGTATGTTTTATCAGGATCTCCGTATGCTTGTGTTACCATAACACCAAAAACCAAAGAAAATGAAACAAATAATGTGCCTATTGTCTTTATATTCATCAAGTACACGTACGAGGTCACCTACTCTGTAATTTTATGCGTAAATGTATGACTTTCTTAATAATTATGGACAGGGACATGACCTCATTCAGTACACTATATTCAACTTTTATAAAAACTATACATTGCTGTTTAGACATTATGACGCACGGTTGTATGCACTATCTTTGAGATCTTTTTATGCATCAAAATGGCCACTACTATAGGTAATGCCATGTAAATTATCACATTTAACAATATGGCACTCGTTCCATATGCTATGATCTGTGTTTCAGAATCAGCATTATCCATGATGGATAGAATTACAATCATTGGAGTGATATACGCTCGCATTGTTTCTCTAAAAAGTTCATTCTCTCTTTCAAAATCAGCTATAGAAGGAGAGAAAGTATAGTATATAGCATTAAACAATCTCATAAATGTAGATCCTGAATCAGAATTTTGCAATATCATGTCTCTTGTGTGTCGTAATTGTTGAACTTGTGGGGCAAGCTCAGAACCATATGCTGCAGTTGCAATCAAACATCCTCCGTTCTCTAGCTCTGTTGCCATATCATTTATTACAAATGTAACAGTCTCCGAGTCTATAGGTTGGAAGAGTATACCTACCACTTCTATTAATACACGATGCTTCTCGTTTTGGGCAATTTCGATAGGTATTGTTACAGAACCAACGGATGTGTGGGTAAATGGTATAGGACCGAACACATTATTTTCAGATTCATCAAATACTGTAATTCTATAGTCAATATGTTCTTGCGTTTTTCCAGTAATTGGATTTAAAAAATCTATTTTTAATTTTGACTGAAACGGATCATCTTTTGAGGTTTCAACTACAAGATCTACATCAAGTGTTCCTTTTTCAGTTGAAGATATTTCCGCATATATGGGATCTAGTTGAACGGATGAAAATAAAATCAGTGTGAGTAAGAATAACAATGTATTCATGCAAGTTTTTGTTTCATTGGTGTTAAAAATCCTCGTTTGTACATAGCTTACCACGATAAGTAAATATGGTTGTTTGTACTAGTTGACATATATGAAATTGACACTATTTGCATATATTGTACTTGCCATATGTCCATTCTTTATTGGAAATGCAGCAGGACATGGTCTCGGTGGAGATGTTGCACCTCCGATAAACTTTGATGGAGAGAATATAACAATAAGTGCCAATATGACACCTTCGGATATTACTGTAGGCACTATTGATGATGCGAATATATCTATACGATTCTTTAATCTAGATACAGATCAAAACCTTGAAAAAGTGACGTACAGGGTTGAAGTGTGGCGGAGCGATCAGCTTCTTGCAAGAAACTTGTATTACGATGTCGATGGGAATTTGGATATTAATATACGTCCTACATACAATTGTGATGAGATCAAGCTTTCAAAATGCACCAAATACTATGGAGCAGAACATCCCGTGTCTGTAGGAGCTCTTTATGCCCGCATTGGAGAACAACTAGTAATAAAAGGACCACTCTTTGACAAAGGAGGATTGTACAACATACGCGTAGACATAGAAGGTGCTACTAGTCCAAAAACTTTGATTGCAAATGATATCTCTTATGATACTTTTATCAGTATAGCTCAAGAACAGCTATTTAGTATACAGACAGCTTCAGCAGAAGTAGATGTAGTGATAAAGACATACTATGATGAGATCGAGAATTTTGAATACAACGAATCCGATGATGCAATATCATTCAATATGCCATTTAACTGGTCTCCAGAATATATATCTCAAGTAGCGCTAGTTCACGAGGAGATACAAATTCCAAATACGTTTACGCCGTTTGGTAATGAAAAACAATTCAAAGGATACATAGATGGAGTCGAAGTGGATCAGAGAGTATTGGTTTTGGATCCTTATACCTTCAAGGAAGAGAACATAAATGTAATTCATTTTTTGGTTACAAATAACGAATTAAAACGTATAAATGAACTTTTAGGTCCTGAACATGAAGAACGAGACGAGATGAATTTCAAATTGGTACCCAGTTCAGAAATATCAAAAAATATTGTTGATTTTTATTTGATGAATGAGAATACAAAGGAAAACAATGGTGCCGCCGTGGAGATATCTTGGGATTCCTCATATGGCTCTAGAGACGAAATACCATTCCAAATTACATTCTTTGATGCCAAAGATGAAATTATACGCAATGTCCGGTATGCGTACATTCTTTCAGAACACAAATCAAATCAAATTATTACACAAGATGTTGGTAACGATCCACAAAATCTTGGAATATTGGCTTTTGAAGGAATAGACACACAGGTGTTAAGAATACCTGACGATAAAATTTACCGATTAGATGTTGCAATTATTGGTCAGGGCACGATGGGACTTGATTTTGATCCAAAATATGCAGGTATTGGTTCTGCATTTATAGAAGTTGGCGCAAGTCCTATGACAGAGATCAAGACTGATTTTGAAGATAAACAGACAGATATTATGATTCCCGAATGGGTAAAGTCAAACGCTAGATGGTGGTCTACAGGAGAGATAGATGATGGAACATTTGTTGGAGCATTGCAATATTTGGTAAAAATGGAGATCATCCTAATACCAGCAACACCACAGAGTGAATCTACAGACAATGTAATACCCGAATGGGTAAAGTCAAACGCTGGATGGTGGTCTACAGGAGAGATAGATGATGGAACATTTGTTGGAGCATTGCAATATCTAATAGAGAATGGCAACTTGGTGGTGAGTCAATAATTTGCGAGATATTAACGAAATAATGCCAAAAATTCCAAACATGAAATGGGGAGCCATAACAAACACTCGTCCAACACATGACAAGATAACCGAAATGGATAGGATCTTCCCCACCAACGGCAAATGGCATACGGTATTTGAAGAGGAAAATTCCGTGTTTATAGACGGAAAACAGATTTGGAAAAAGAATCCACAATCATGGTCATAACAATACGCATATGCGTTTAATGTTCGTGTTATATACAAACAATACTTTGGATACGATGAAACCGTTGAATCAAGGAGAAGAAGAGATCTTTTCTGTATTTGCAAGAACAAAATACGGTAACGGAGTAATTATTGTGACAAATTTTGGATTAGCAGTACACACACGCAAAACGGGTGCCATATTGGATCTGCTATATCCAGAGATTATAAATATAAAATATTCTAGAGATGACAAACTGCGCATACAATGGAAAGAATTCTCTAACAAGAACAACAGTCTAGATATTACAACAAAAGAATCAGATAAAGTATATGAAAGAATGTGTGCAGCCAAGGCAGAGTTTGATGGATCATTTTCGAGCTATAATGATCCTGTGGACTGGCAAATCGATACACCAACGCGTGAGCTAGTACGTTCGAAAAGAGTTCCATCATCAGTGCCAGACAAATTTGTTTGGCATGATTGTTGGTTTGATGAGGCACGAAAGATATATGTCACTTTAAATCCATACTTTGTACGCAATGATGATCTGCGCAAAAGACCACATCAAATAAAATACCAAGATCAGACAGGGGATTGTGACGGGATTGTAGCAAAAAAAGAAAAAATAAAAATAATTTTAGGATTTCCATCCGTGCAAATTGTAAAAAAAGGAAAATTATTTTACATGTTATTACCCTCACTTACCCGTGAGATGGTTACTGCAGAGATTGCCGCGGCAAGACATGCACCTGCTGCAGGTCAGCAAAGAATAGATTATTTTTTGATCTAAATGTATTTTGTTTCTTAAATGTGAATTGCATACTATATTCATATGTATGAAAAGACAATGGTTGGTGAAGAAGACAAGGGCAAATGGATGGGAATAATATCAAGCTCCATTATGGCTGGAATCATAATAGCAATTTTACCAGAAACCATCGAGTGGTTTTTGGGGATAGATTTTAGCAATCCACAAAACGTCCCAAATTCATGGGCGGCCATGTGGACTCAAGCGTCTACTGCGTTGAAATTTGTTGGAGGAGTAATGGTTGTGGTAGGGGGAATAATTGGCGTGATAAAGCTCGAGTGGACCAAAGGATAGTGTGTGAAACAACATAGATCACAAACGTAAAAAGATCGCCTTTGCCCTACCTGTAGCCACAAGTATTCCAGCAATGCTTATTCTTTTAGAATATTATAATATACAAATTCCAATAATGGTTACTGTAGGGTTTTTTAGCATATGGTTTGTATGTTTTGTATGTGATGCAGCATATACTATTCTCAATAAGCGCATGATACACTATGAAAGTAATATAGTATTTTCTGTTCTGTATACAAAACTAGGTTTGTTTGCTGTTCCCATACAAGCGTTAGTAGATTTGGGTTTTGTGTTGCTTATCACCACCGTGATGTCTGGGTTTCCAAATTTTGGATATATGAGTGTGATTGCAGTAATCTTTGGTTTGTTACATCTTGATGCATACTATAGTAATAGAAAATTCATTCGTAACTTCCCCTAAAAATGTCATACTATGTGAAATGAAATTCCCATAGATGGCATATATTATGTGAAAATGTTGTGGTAACGGCAAATAATTTTATAGCAAACAAATAACATATTTTGTAATGTTTACAGGAATAATCGGAGGTATAGGAAAAGTAAAAAAAATTGACAAGACAAAAACTCGTAGCGCAATAGGAATCTCTGTAGATTTAGGTAAACATTCAAAGGGACTCAAAATAGGAGAAAGTGTAGCATTAAACGGTGTATGTCTTACAGTGATCAAAAAGATCAGAAACGTATGTAATTTTGAAATGATTGATGAGACTGCAAAAAATACATCATTGGGTTTACTAAAAATTGGGGATTCATTAAATATTGAACGTAGCGTCAAAGCTGGTAGCAGAATGGATGGCCACTTTGTTCTAGGACATGTAGATGGTGTAGGTACTGTTAAAAATATTATCAAAGAACCTAGTCAGATATGTGTCTGGTTTGATGTTCCAAAACCACTCGTCAAATTTATAGTCAAAAAAGGTTCCATAGCAATAGATGGGATTAGTCTAACTGTAGTTGATACAAATAAATCAAAAGCATCAGTATGTCTCATACCACATACGATATTAGCTACAAACTTTCAACACAAAAAGGTCGGGGACATGGTAAACATCGAGACGGATATACTTGGCAAATACGTTTTGGACGCCTAGATACTACCAATATTTTGGTAATAACCAATATACAAGTTAGCTTTATAATCCGAATCTTAACAACAGTCTACATGACACTAGAGCACGCCATTGAATCGTTACGATGCGGTAAATTCATCCTCTTGTATGACTCAAAAGAGCGTGAGAATGAGATCGACATGGTTGTTGCAGCCCAAATGGCAGAACCTGAACATATAGCTCGAATGCGTCAACATGGTGGAGGACTCATATGCCTTGCACTTGACGGTCAATTCGGTAAAAATCTAGGTCTAAAGTATATGCATGATATGTTAAAAGATTCGCTAGATCCCAAACTACACAAAATGATTCCAAACCGTTCTCCTTATGGAGATCGACCATCTTTTTCCATACATGTGAACCACCGTCATACGTATACTGGTATAACGGACAGTGATAGAGCACTTACCGCACGTGAAATTGCGAGTCTATACGGTAAGACAAATTTGAAGGAAAAGTTTGTTTCCTCGTTTGTTACTCCCGGACACTTGCCATTGTTACTTGCTTCAAAGGGCATGCTTACAGAGAGACGTGGGCATACAGAAATGTCAGTGTATCTGTTAAAAGTAGCAGGGTTATCTCCTGTCTCCATAATTTGTGAAATGATGGATGCTCAAACTTATACAGCACTCTCATTTGACAAAGCCTCAAAATATGCCAAACAGAATGATATTCCTTTTGTGGATGGAGCTGAATTATTAGAGCATGCAAAGGTGTAAATCATGAAAATAGCAATTATTGTTTCAGAATTTAACAACGAGATAACCTCTCGTATGTTGTCGATTGCTCGTGAGAGAGCACAGTCATTAGATGTAATCATAACTGCTACAAGTCACGTGCCTGGCACATATGATATGCCTGTAGTGGTAGATGCACTACTTGAAAGAAACGATGTTGATGCAGTAATTACACTTGGAGCCATAATACATGGTAAGACAAAACATGATGAAGTTATTGCAAATGCAACAGCGAAAACTCTTATGGAACTTTCAATAAAACATCACAAACCAGTCACGCTTGGAATAAGCGGTCCGGGTATGCAAAAGAGACAGGCATATGCGCGCACAAGACCAGTAGCTGAACGCGCAGTGGAAGCAGCGATAAAAATACATTCAGAGCTTGTGAAGGTAAAAACATGATACAGTTGTGCATTATCAAAATAATTGGGTATGGACCATGGACTCTCACTTTAGGTAGTGATAGAGAACATATCTTACAGATGCTTCAAGCCTCATTGTACAAAAATCTGCAGGAGAGTTTTTCTGAAAAAAATTGTCTTGTGTTTGTCAACCGTGCAGACGAATTTTTTGCTGTAACAAATGGATTAGATATTCAAGGACATGAAAAAATAAAAAAACGAATGTTTGATCCACGTACAAAACTCTCTTTTTCCATAGGATGTTCAAACACACCATACGAGGCAAATCTAGCCGCATATGAAGCACGAAAAGTATCTCAACTCAACGGTAAAAATGATTCTGTGTGTGGAGAGGCATGTGATGGAGATTTTGTGACTATAATGCACCTTGACATAGATAACTTTACCAAATCACAAAAAAAACTGTCGCCATATGATACCACTTCAACAATATTCAGTCTATACGCATACATGTCAGAATTTTTCATGGCAAAAAAATCCCTCTCTTTCTTCATGGGTGGAGATAATTTCATGATCGTGTCATCTCCTAGTGCAAAAGAATCAGTTGCTGAATTTATCAGCAAAGTCAAAAAAGAACGCGGAATAACTCTTAATTGTGGAATTGGAACTGCCAAAAGATCCCGTCAAGCAGCATGTCTTGCCACCGAGTCGCTCGATACCATACGCAAAATGAGAGATTCTAATGGTAAAAATCCTCGGATATACGAGCTGCCTTGCTCTTAAAAAATACAAGTGCGTTAATCGGCAAAGAGTTGCGCTATGTAGAATCTACCAACATCAAAATTGTGCGTGGAAGATTTGGTCGTATTGGTTCAAACATACATGCAAGTTCGTCTGAAACGTCGATAGACTGTGAAGGTTTGCTCATAGTACCAGGTATGATAAACGCACATACGCATATAGGCGATTCCATAGGTAAAGATATTGCACTTGGTGCGTCAGTTGATTCAAAAGTTCATCCCGTATACGGAATAAAATCCAAAATACTTGCAGAGAGCAATCCAAAACATCTTGTTGCATTTATGCGTGCTTCGTGCAAGAGTATGATAAAAAATGGCATTACTACATTTGTTGATTTTAGAGAAGATGGTCTAGCTGGAATAAACCTACTTCGTGATGCCGTCTCGGATGTTCCCATACGCACCATAATTCTAGGACGGCTCAATCTTTATCAAAACAGACAACAAATACGACAAAACCATACACGGGCTCGAGAATATGTACAAGAGCTTGCAGAGTTGCTAAAAAAATGTGACGGAGTTGGAATAAGCGGGGCTAATGAACATAGCAATGCAACGCTTCAAATGTATTCAAAGATGCCAAAGATACGTGCCATACACTGCATGGAAACACGTGATAGTGTCAGAGTCTCTAGAGAAATAACGGGTAGATCTGAAATTATACGTGCTCTAGCTCTTAGACCAGATTTTTTAGTCCATATGACACAAGCTTCAAGAACGGATCTACGCCTTGCTGCAAAAAAAACTCGAGGTATTGTGGTGTGCCCAAGAGCTAATGCAACGCTTATGGAAGGACTACCTGATGTATATGCAATGAGTCAAGCAGGATGCAATGTAGCAATTGGGACAGATAACGTAATGATAAACTCGCCTGATATATTCCGTGAGATGGATTATCTATGGAAGGCAACTATGGCTTCGCGTAGAATGCACATGGAACCTAGACACATACTAAAGATGGCGACTGTAAATGCAGGTAAAATTCTCAAAAGAGCCATAGGTTCTATAGAATCAGAAAGGTTAGCAGACTGCATATTGATGGAAAAACACTCGATAGATTTGGAACCGATGCACGATCCATATGCTGCACTAGTACATCGAGCTTCGAATTCATCAATAAGGGCTGTTATGGTAGGAGGTAAAATCGCATATGGTAAGATCTAGACCCAAAGTTACTCTTAGTGCAGCAATTTCACTTGACGGTAAGATTGCTAGTGTTTGTGGAGATTCAAAACTTTCATCGATGGACGATATGAAAAGAGTTCACCGGATGAGAACCATACACGATGCCATTCTGATAGGACGACGTACAGCTATATCCGATGATCCCATTCTTACTGCAAGGCATGTACGGGGAAAAAATCCTGTGCGCATAATAATAGACTCACGTGGAACATTGCCACTGTCATTGCGCGTTGTAAAAACTGCAAATTCGATACCCACTATTGTTGCTACATCATCAAAAATTACCAAATTACGCCGTCTGAAACTTGAAAGCTATGGTGTACATGTGATGATTACAGGTAAAAATGATATTAGTGTACAGTTGTTACTTTACAAGCTTTGGAAAATAAAAATAAAAACTATTCTGTTAGAGGGAGGTGGGAGAACGAACTGGGAGTTTATCAACAAAGGGCTTGTAGACAATGTCGTAATTACCATTTCACCATATTTGCTTGGTGGCAAAACTGCTCCGACACTTGTGGATGGAGTGGGTTTCAAATACATAGCAAAGTCTACAAAACTTGTTCTAAAAAGAGCAGTTAGGTATGGAGACGAGATGGTTTTAAATTATTCAAAACTTCAAGTTGTATATGATGATAGCAAGTAAAAATAATTTCTAAAACAAAATCTGTCAACAAGAGGAGGATATGCACAAGCTTTGCAGGTAGGAAAGAGACGGCAGAGTAGATCTTTGATAAAACTCAAAGTTAGATTACCAAAAAGATTTGAGTCAAAACAAATGGTTTTGATTTACCAACAGATATGATATACATCAATATTCTCATACATTGGATCGATCATGTGCGTTTAACCATATTTTAATAATCCCCATACGGAAACTTTGTATGTCTACAACAAAATCCTTACGACGTGATCACGATCTCATAGAAAAAGTGATAAAATCTAAAAGTTACTGTTATGATGCTACGCAAAGGCAACAATGTACCTGAGCCTATCTTAAAACAGGTGATAGATTTTACAACAAACTTTACCGATGTGTGCCACCATTCAAAAGAAGAAAAAGTGTTGTTTCCTGCACTAGCAGAGTCTAGAATGCCAACCAATAATGGGTCCAATAGCTATAATGCTAGTAGAACATGAGAAAACACGACAGATAGCAGAGAGTATGAAAAGATCTGCAGAGGAGTATCTAAAATCCAACAAGCTAGAGACTTATCTCTGACATTGAACAATATGCAAAACACGTTAGTGAGCACTTGTGGAAGGAGAATAATCGACTCTTTATGATGGCAGATATGCGTCTAAAAGGTGTATCTGACACAGTGGGTACAGAGTTGGATAAATCTGAGACTGATCTGCTAGATAAGATCGTAAACACTATGAAAAAATAGCCAAGAATTTAGATGGATACGCTCTAGGCGAGAGAACTGATAGGCTTTAATTCCTACGGTAGAATGATATGCCGTTGATCATATCCATAGAGGGCGGCGATCAGGCAGGAAAGAAAACCCAGTCAACCATGCTTGCAAAGGCGCTTCGTGCAAGTGGGCTAAAAGTTTCAACGTTTAGTTTTCCCGATTATACAACACCAACAGGTAAGATAATCAAGGGTGTCCTAAACAGCAAGCAAGCGCTAATACCTCAGGTAATTCATTGTCTAATGTCAGCCAACAGATGGGAGCACGTAGATGATATACGCCATGCTACAAAAGAGAGTTCTATTGTCATAATGAACCGTTATTATCATTCAAACTTGGTATATGGTATGGTCAACGGAATAGAAGAATCGTGGTTGGAGAATTTGGATGCAGGTCTGCCAAAATCAGACATGGTGATACTGTTGGACGTAACGCAGAGCGAATCATTCCGACGTAAAGGCAATGGGCGCGATCGATTTGAAAACAATAGTGATTTTATACGTAAAGTTTCGCTAACATACAAGAAGGTGGCAAAACACAAAGGATGGGAGATAATAGACGCAAAATTAGATCGTAGAATAGTTCATGATCGACTACTTTCTATGGTAGAGAAGAGGATGGATTCATAAATTTGGATACTCTAGATATAATTGATCCCATACATGGTTTTGTGCGCGCCTTTGATGTAGAACAAAAACTAATCAACGATCCTGCATTTCAGAGATTGCGACGTATCAGGCAGCTCTCCTCAACATATCTTGTGTATCCTGGAGCACAACATACTAGATTTGAACATTCGCTTGGCGTGATGCACATAGCTGACATGGCAGGACACGCGCTTGTAAACAAAGGTGCAATTGATTCTGATAGAATAAAAATTCTCAGATTAGCAGGGCTGTTACATGATATAGGACACGGTCCATTCTCCCACATGTTTGAGACGTTAGATTTTGGAGACGGTGCATCTCATGAAGAGATGGGTAAAAAAATAATAGAGACCACCGGAATTGCCGATACAATCTCTTCTACCGGTTATGACCCAAAGGATGTTACCTCCATTGCGTTTGGCGACAAGCAAGCAAATAGACACATGACTGAAATTCTCTCAGGATATTTGAGCGCAGATATGATGGACTATCTATTACGCGATGGCTATTTTACTGGAGTCGAACACGGCAAACTTGACCATCGGCGTATAACCGACTCTCTAGATATAAGCAATGATAGGCTTGCACTTGAAAAATCTGCATTGCACTCTTTTGAATCCATGATGCACTCACGCTATCAAATGTTCAAAGCAGTTTACTTTCACAAGACGGTGCGTGCTGCAGAAGTAATGCTAGCCGAGGCTGTGAGACTTTCATCTCACAGATTGGATCTTGATTCGCTTGAGATTTCAGAGTATCTTGAACTTACTGATGAGGCACTTTTATATCGTATATTATCCATGGATGCCGATACTATGGATCTCTCAAAAGCAAAATCCTACGCCAAAGATTATCAGAGTAGAAGACTCTTCAAGTGTGTCTACGAACAATTAGGTGACACCACTGGTGGCATTCCAGCCACTGAGATTAGGGCAGATATTGCAAAAAAAGCCAAAGTGGATGAGGATCAAGTGTTTGTTGACATTCCTATGGCACCAGCTATTCCAGTTACAACGTTTAGCGAAGAAGAGCAATCGATGATTTTGGTCTCTCGAGGATCTGATGGTTCAAAGAATTCACAAACGCTTGGGATATCTGAGATACCCTTGGTTTCAGCTCTCTCAAAGTTTCTAAATATAACGCGCGTATATACCACGCACAAAGCATACGGTAATGTTGAAATTATAGTAGATAGTGCGCTTGGAGGGGAAACAATACTTGAAAAAAAGAATAGTAATAAAGATATCCGGTAGCGTCTTTGATCCTGAACGCAAGGATCTGATTGAAAAATTTGCAGTATTTCTTACAAAGATTAGCAGCATATGCCAACCTGTTGCAATAGCAGGAGGAGGTAAAATTGCCCGTCATTACATAGAACATGCAAGAGCTTCAGGTGCTGATGAGTCTACATTAGATGAGCTTGGTATAGAGATCTCAAGACTCAACGCCAAACTTTTGATATGCGCACTTGGAGGGAAAGCATATACACATACACCTACCACCCTACGCGAAGTCCAGCATGCAATAGAGAGTAAACTTGTGGTGGTTACAGGTGGACTACATCCGGGTCAAAGTACAAATGGAACGGCCGCTCTTATAGCGGAAAAAATTAGAGCCGTTGAATTTCTCAACGCAACTGACGTAGACGGAGTATACAACAAAGATCCTAAAATATACAAAAATGCCAAAAAATTAAAGAAAATTAATCTGAGTGATCTTCGCAGTATGCTTGCACATGAAGATACGGTGGCTGGAGGATACGACCTGATGGATATTGTAGCTCTCAAAATAATTGAACGCTCGCGCATAAAAACACGCATACTAGAGGCAGATACGACAGTTTTAGAACGCGTAATCAAAGGCGATGCAGCAGGGACGGAAATAATTCACTCCAAGAAAAAACATACACGCTAGACCTGAATTATAGGATATTTTTCAGTCCAAATCTCTACTTGATCTCCATTAAATTTAGGCACTCCAGATTCTATGACTTTGTTGAAAATATCTGCTGCTATGTTTTTTTCAAGTGCTTTTGTTTGAGCTTTTGTTTTTCCGTCACCGTCTGCAAGTATTGTCACGTATCCATCTCTAGTTTGTATCAACGCAACATAATCCTCCTCTCCCACTGGGACAAAAATATCATTCACTTTTTTGGTTGTAAGCGTAAGCATTGCAAATCCTGCTATATCAAAAAGTTTCATCTGTGATTTTGCTGCCCTCTGTCGTCCTTGTTGTACTGCTTGAAAATATTGCATGAATTTATTGCTTGGTTCATCGTTATAAAACTTGATATATCATATACGCAAGAGAATCAGATTCTCGTGTAGAATTTTTCAAGATTGTGTTTAGACGACAAGTCATATATGAATTAAATTTCCCAACATTTAAGATAAACCGTGTATGGATCTTTGGCATGAATGGTAGAATTCTAATTGGCATAGCTGTTGTAGGTTTTGCGATCATAATAGGAATAATCGGATTATCAGGACAAATCAACCTCAACGATATATCCAAAGGTAGTATAATCCAAGTTTCAAAAGACCCAGTCAACGTTAAACCACTCGAAATTAATTTGGAAGAGCTTGAGGTATCATATATAGACAAAAAGTCAGCTACTATGAATATTCATTTTTCTGTATACAATCCCAATTACAAATCGATCATACTGCAATTTATAAAATATGAGATTAAAGAGTCTGATTCCAGCATATATGCAGGACAGATCGGTGAAAGACCTGAGGGATTTATTACATCTTCAAATTATTTCACGGTGCTAGGTAATGGAACAGTTGCTCTATCAGACATAATTGTACTTAAAAATACAGGCAATATGCCAGAGCTTTGGAGATCTCTTACCGATGGAAATTTGAACTGGCAGGTAAATGGACAAGCATACTATTCACTAAGCTCCATGACTACTGGTGGGGAAAATATAGTGGATTTTATTCTGACGCCATAATTTAAAACTGCATTGAGATATCTCGTATGAGGTCACGTCCCTGC
Source organism: Cenarchaeum symbiont of Oopsacas minuta (assembly GCA_029948415.1). NCBI lineage: Archaea > Thermoproteati > Nitrososphaerota > Candidatus Cenarchaeales > Candidatus Cenarchaeaceae > Candidatus Cenarchaeum > Cenarchaeum symbiont of Oopsacas minuta. Next base: position 166,273 of record JAJIZT010000001.1, on the reverse strand, counting down.
CTATAATTATCAAGAAAGTTTTGCATTTACGCATAAAAATACAGAGTAGCTGATCTCATACGATATCTCTTCCTTAGATATAATACGTTTATGAACAACTATGAACAGATCTATCAGACTTCCTGATGCTCAAGTTATTAGTAGATATAAAGTAGGCCAATCTAATGTTACCATAACAAACGACGGTAAATACATTGTAGATGAACCTACATTAACTTTCGAGGGTGAAAAGATATACCGTGAGATGCTCATACACATGTATCAGTCGCTTGCACCACTCAAAGAGTCTAGAGATCCAATAGCATACATAGAAGAAAACATATGGCGACGTGCTAGCTTGATCGGACAAACAGACAAAATAAAAAAATGTTATAGAGGATTAAGGTATCGTCTAGAGCGGGATATTCTCAGATATGGTATACTTGATGTTCCTATGCAAGATGATAAAGTAGAAGACATTACATGTGAACGATTTGATGCAGATGTAGGAATAGTACATCGAGCATACAAAAGCTGGAAATATCCTGTACTAGACACAAATCTGTCATTTGGTACAAAGGAAAACATGAATGCATTTGTGCAGAGTGTCATGTTGCGTAATCACAAGACGGTTTCTGATGCCAAACCATTTGGAAATTTGCGCCTTCCAGAAGGACATCGAATGCACATTACATATGATGACAAAGTTTCACTGCCTGGTCCGATAATATCTATAAGAAAATTTACCAATGTTCCTTTAACCATTGTGGATTTGATAAGAAATGGTACTATGACAAAACTACAAGCAGCATATCTATGGATGATGATTGATGCGCGTGCTTTTGGCATACTAGTAGGATCAACTAGTGCAGGCAAGACTACAGTACTTAACGCACTGATGTTCTTATGTCATCCAAAATGGATTATAGTTACGGCCGAAGATATGCCAGAACTACAGATACCACACAAACGATGGAAACGACTTGTGACTAGAGAGGACTATGAAAATGAAAAATTTGCAATAGATCTTCAAAGATTAAATTACGAAGCATTACGCATGCAGCCTCATTTTGTAGTTCTTGGTGAAGTGCGTAATGGTGGAGAAGTACATTCGTTATTTGATATTGCTGCTACTGGGCATGGAGGAATGGCCACATTTCATGCAGAAAGTCCAGAGTATGCACGGGTGCGTTTAACTGACAGAGAGATTGGTCTGAGTCGCAACCAGTTAGTACTTTTGTGGTTTATGGTGCATTTGGGAGAGATAAGATGCGGTAAAAAAATACAGCGCAAGATATTGCGTATAGATGAGATCACACCTGGTTTAAATGAACCTGAAATCAAACCGTTATTCAAATACTTGTCTTCTGATGATCGTTACGACACAGAATGCATAGAAGATATTTTAGTTAAAAGTAGTAGAGTACATGATGTTGCAGAAAAATTTGGCGTTGATGCATCAAAAGATCTCTCAAGGAGAATAAATCTGTTAGATATATGCATACGAGAAAAGATCTCCAGTCCTACAGATGTGACAAAGATGCTTTCTAATATGCACTTGTAGATCTAGAATATTTGCCTTATATGAATATGCATTTTTAGTAACTAATGACAGAACAAAGATTTTGCTATGAAGTTGCCGCGACGGATTTTGAAACTCTTCCAGATGAGAAAAAGATGGAGGCTATGGCAAAATATTTGGGATTTTTACGTACTCTTAGGAATAGAACTCTCATCACCATGATCAATGAACCTCTTACGGTTCAAATGGGTAATGAGAATGTAAATTTGGTTCGTCCTCGCACTTTTGTAACTAGTCCCATAAGTTTGGAGACCAATCTAAACGGGTTTGATCATCACGTGATATCGGATAGGGAATTTTATCCTATAAAGAAAGAACAACACTCGGTTGTTTCTGGTAAGTCTTATCTAGAGCTTGATAATGGTGCTTTTGCTAAATGCTTTACCCTGTATGGACTCCCATCCCAGCTGTATCCAGCTTGGATTTACAATGTTCTAGGATATTCTGAGATGATCTCCATTAGACTTACGCCAATTCCTCATGATCAGGCGGTTACAAAGATGCGTAGATATGTGAACATACTAGGTGCCACAAAACTTCGATCGCCAGATCATGCTTACAGATATGAAAAAGGTCTTGCCACCATGGATGCGTTAGCTAGGCAAGTAACACAGCTGTTCATATGTGAATGTAATGCGCTAATTCAAGCAAATACGCTTGAGGATCTAAAGATACGTGAAAAAGAATTCCGTGTCCACAGCGCAGCTACCATGACAAAATGGGATGCCACTCCAACAAAACAACGAGACATGTTATCCCATGGGTGGGGAAAGCAGCTTTACATAGAACTTGGATCTCTAAATATTTTCTACCCATTTGCATCATCTGATCTTATCGAAACACCTGGCGGCATCTGTTTAGGAATAAACATGACCACAGGCGCGCCTATAGTTTGGGATCATACTACGCTTGACAGTTATAACGTTTTGATACTTGCTAGGGTAGGTAAAGGCAAATCAGTTACTGCAAAAACCATACTAACTAGACTTGTAGAAGCTCATCCAGATTCAATGATTTTCATTGTAGACCCCAAGGGAGAATATCCAGCTAGTAAGTGGAATCTTGACGAGATAGATCCTGAAAGTGATGTAACTATGGGCATGGATCCATTTCATCTATTTAGTAACGTGGGCGATACGGCTGATATTATAGCCGACATATGTGATGTGGCCGAAGATGATGCCCCAACACGTAACGAGATACTTGCAGCTGCTGAGAATAGTAATAGCGTTGCTGAGCTTTATGAAAAGCTCGATTCTGATGGCAAGGGTGCAAAATATGTACAAAGATTGATGGCAACAGATATGCAAAAAATCATACGAGGTGACAAAGAATTTGGACATAGAACTGTAATCTCTTTAAAAAACAAACCATCGTCCATGGTTTCGATATTAACCGTACTAGCTTTTGCCAAGGCATGGAAGAGCATACGGATGGCCGAACAATCATGTCCAAAGATTCTCATTGTTGACGAGGGTTGGAGACTTTTTAAGAAAAAAAATACTTCACGCATAATAGAAGAGATTGCTAGAATGGGCAGGGCATATCATGCAATTGGAATATTCATCACACAGGAACCAAACGATATCACAACCAATCAATACGGACGTGCATTTGCAAATAATTCTGGACTAAAAATAATACTAGGGCTCGAACCTGATGCAGCAAATCTTACTCAAAAAGTACTAGGGTTATCCGATAGGGAAGTAGAGTTGATTGTTTCATTCAGTAGAGGTCAAGCATTATTACTTACCAAAGGATACAGAATACGCGCTCAGATAAGACCATCTGCAGATGAATTACGGCTTTTCAATACGGATCCAACAGGAGGTAAGATATAATGGATTTAAAAACACTCTACAGACAAAATTTTCTTGTTCTATGCCAGACGTTACATCAGAGGCGTGAAGTACTTGGCGCTATGATATCTGCCGTAGCAGAAGATTCCATAATTCGATTATCAGAATACAGCATACATTTACTCAAAAAGACTCGAACTCCATCAGGTATTTTATATCATGTAAGAGTTATCGACAATAAAACAGACAGATGTGTATTGCAAGGACCAGTGATGCTTCCTGCACATACAAAAAAGAGATCAAAGAAATGACATCAAAATTTGTTGCAGCTACAATGCTCATCATAATTGCAAGTGCAGCTGCAACCATAACTGGATCTTCTTTAATAGAACAAGCACGTGTGCAGGCGTTACAATCAAATATGCAGATAGCGTCAATCCAACTGCGAGAACTTTATGGTGCACAAAAAGCGTTTATTGCATTTACAATAGTAAATACTGGCACGTCCACACTCATGTCAGCAGATTTGTCCTTTCGTGATGATGTAGGAACTGTCACAAACATTACTCCTATAGGACACATTAATCCAGGAGAGTCATGGAAAGAACAACATTTTGTTGAAGCGCAGATTGATAAGAATAGTAGGTATGTTCTATATGTAAATGCTAGATCGGCTGATGGTTCAGAGCTTTCTGTACAGGCGACTGTGGACGCAGTATGAAAAGACGTGCAAGCAGCGAAATATTTGGAATAATAGCCATAGGTGCTGTATTGACTATAGCTATGGGTATAACCATGGAGAGTTCTGCTGATCTTGTTTACGGTGGCAAAGTCACAGTACGGGATGCGGTAAATGATTACCAGGGACGGATCTCAGAGTTGGTGCAAGTGGTCAGCACTTCCAATGATCCTGCTTCTGTACAGGTGATAAATTATGGATCATCGCCCATAACAATTGATCAAGTAAGAATAGATTCAGTAAACGCCTCGTATACAATATATGAATATGATTCACAGGGCAGAATACAAAAGATTTATGATGCAATCATGCCTGTAAAAAAACTTGTTAGAGTAGACGCATCTAATGGAGCAAACACAATGCAAATTCTTACCTCCAATACCAACGTAATAGACATAGATCTTCCATAGATGGTACGCTGTGAATGTATGGTTAATTCTTATAATGGTAATTACCCCTGGAATAGCAGCAGGTACATCATATCCATGTGAATTTGAAACAACTTCACAAACAGTGTATGCCACATATGATGGACAGCAGAGAAACAATCCAGACGGAACATATTATCCAGGAGATGCTTTCAACTATGTAGCAAATTATCCTGGGCTAAGATCTTGTTTTCAACCTGTCGTACATGAACCAGTATATTCAGATGATCTGATCATGGATGGACATACATACGAAGATGATTATTCGATAAAAGCTTTTAAAGATTTCGCAAATTCTTATTGTAGATTTAGTTACTGCACTTTAGGTCATGCAGAGATTGATGCCGCTGCGAGAATTGGATCGAAAAGTATGAAATTTTCTGCTGGTGGTTGGAGAGTCATATGTGAATCCCAAAATGTGGAAATTTGTAAATATATTTGGATATCTAAAACGTCATTTCTTTTTGTAAATGTAACTGATCCAAAATTGATCTTTCATATGGAAAAAAAGTTTATGAATGATTCTGATGGATATAATGCAACAAATATGGACGGAACTCATTATATGTGGGATCCGATTATTGTACATTCTGTACCTTTATACAACTGGAAAAATGAAAGAAATAAAACACTTTTTGTTGAATATGATAAAAATGTAAAATTGCACATGGAGGTTAACAAGACGTGTGATAATACTCGATGCCTCTTGAATTTTATTCTGCCAGGATTTTTACCAACAACATACAATTCCACATATGGTCAAGACATTACAATATACAATGCAACAGATCAGCATATGCTTGGGAGTCATGACATATTACACAAAGTAAAATTACAAAGTGTAAGTGGCGAAGATATAGCGGTAAAAGATTCAAAAATCACGGTGTTGGCAGTTACATACAAACCAGTCTTCAAGACATATCCGTATCTTGTTCTATCTGATAAGAAATCTGCAAGTTGGGATAATCGTCATGGGGTAGCCATGTTTTATAGCGGATCTAATGGTTCAGGTCCAGATGACGAACTCATAGTACATAGTGATCGCCGTAGTAAGATCAACAATTTTTCTTCCATTATTACAGCAATCAAAGTGGACAATATAGTGCCAGTCAACACAAAAATGATTTGGTCTGAGGCATATGGAGCAAATCATAAAGATCTTGGATATTGTACAAAAACCCAATTTGATTTGAACGTTTTGGAATCAAGGTCTCCAAAAACTGCCATGTTTGTGCGTTCAGGCTATGGCAGTTTAATATTTGATCTCCCCATATCAAATATTATGAAAGATCCATTGTATTCACATGCGTTAGTTAACGCCAACATTATATCAAATAATTTTGCTGGAAATTATACTAAAGAAATTTTCAACTATGAATATACATATCCAGATATTCTTTTTGGTAACAATATATCACTTGTTACAATAAATTCAAACGGACAAATACTTGAAGATGTGCCAGTTTCTATTGATGTGATGCCAAATTTTGGAATGAATGGGGTTTCATATACACATGATTATGTGTGCGATAAAGTAGAATTTGACACTGGTTTAAGAGAAATTGGAAACATACTAGTAAATGATATGTATCCAAAGAAAGCACAAGCTGATGCATTTGGTAAAGTAATTTTATATCTACCGCGTATATCAACATGGAATGCACCCTATTTAGATGATTTTTTTTCTATGCCAATAAATGAAGGATATAATGCACCGTCTCCATACATCATACATCTTTCAGTAGGAGAAAAAAATATAGTTGATACGCTTTTGTATTCACACATAGGCGATCATGCATACATTGCAAATCAAGAAACACACAACATATTGCACATAGATGACAACCGTGCTAGCATAATAATAAAAGGTCCAGATGGTTTTGGTCATATACAACACATAAAACTTGATGGTGTAGATCATCCTCGCCTTGTAAACTGCCTGAACAGTTGTATTCTATCAACACCAAAAAATGCTGTGTTGATTGAAGCATACAACATATGGGGAGGAAGAGCATATGCGCTATATGAGCCGATTATCATAAAAGAAGGCGATCAGCAGTTTTCAAATCTGTATACACTATTAATAATAATCACAGGTGTGATAATTACATGGCGCATCATACGTATGTATCATAATTCTTTAAAATTATGATTATATTTTAAAATTGACAAATAATTGCCAAAGTTATATATGAGTATATCATGAGCGATATGTATGGCAGAAGCAGCAATAAGCGCATTCGGAGCAGCAATTGGAGTATCTATCGCTCTTGCAGTAGTAACATTTGCACTCCGCGGTGGCGGTCATAAAGAACCACTAGACTAAACTCGGACAAAACGTTATTTTTTCATTCCCATGATATCACTGATAGTTATAGTTTTTCCTATCTTTTGTTTCATATAACATCTTTGATAATATTGGCACGTAGAACACTCTGAAGACGGTTCTAATATTGGTAATTTTTTTTCGACCAATAGATTATGTAATATTCTCACACGTCTTGCAGTTTCTTCAAACATGGATTTGTTTCTAGTTAGTGAAAATGAAGATTCTTGTCCGTCAGTTGTTATGTAAACAATTATGCCATCGTTTTTGTTATACATCCACAGACAAGCGTTTAGATAAATCATATCTGCAGCTAGTGGATTTTCCATAGTCTTTATTGTAGATCTGAATATTATTATAGCATCATCTATGATCATGTCTGCATTACCAATCAATTTAATTCCGTCCATGTCAAATTCAATTTTTTTTGTACCGTAATGTAATTTATGTAACAATCCTACTGAGAGTTCGCCAAAATTTTGATGTTTGTATTCGAGAGGATCTATTCTGTTAAAATATGCACGTCGTATACACCCAGTTATTTCATGTATTCCAATTTTATCATTATCTGACACATCAATATTTATTTCAATTTCTTTGCCTATCGCGTCAATCACTCTTCTTATGAGACTACGATAGTCTCGATCACCCATCATTTAGCTGTTGCTCTCCGACGGTTTGAGCTCAGTCAGCCATGAGGTAATCCAAGTAGAGATCTTTGGTGAAAATGCAAGAATTACAAAATGTAGAGCAACTCCTGCGATAATACCTACAATTAGATTTCCCGATATTTCATATATGATATAAAAAAGTCCCAATGCAGGCAAGACAAATATCATGGCAAGTATTGTGCTTACCCAAATTAGCCGTAACAAAACTTCTAGAGTTACGCCTCTTGAATCTATAGTCATTCTTGATCCACAATCAATTTTGACATGATGACTGTTGCAGGTATTTTCTGTTCTATACCAAAGGCTATTGCAGCAATGTTTCTTATCTCATATCCGGTTAGCTTTGTAATTCCTACGCTTGTAGATGGGCTAAACATTCTAGTAAACGTGTTTAAAGCGGATTTGTATATTGCCATCTCAAAGTTTCTTTCAAATTCAGATATTGCTTCCATGTCATTCTCTTTTTGTGACACAAGGTGTCGGTAACGTGTTGTAGATAGTTCTGTAAACGCATCTTTTACCGTAGCGGCGTTGATCATTCGATCCAGTAATGCTTGTGAAACACTGGCGGTCTTTCCTTCGATTAGTTCGCGTATTCGTTCTGGATCTAATCCCCAAAACCGTCCTCTGATAACGCTTAGTATATTGTAAAAATCAATATCCATCGATATGAGTGTGTACAGATATCTGTCTGAAGTTTTTCTACTATATTGAGCAAGCTGTCGTGTTAACACTTTATCAAAGAACGTATCAAATACCTGTATGTTACCTGATTCGTTGTATGCGGTTACGGCTTTCTCTATATCTTTACCAAAAACAGTTTCTGAGAGATTGATAACGGCTTCATCTAGATCTTTTGCAACAAGTGCTTTTAACACTATATCGCGCTGCGATATGAGCTCTTCTGCGTGAAGGTTTAATTTTGATTCCAACTCTTCTTGTGTTTTTCCCAAGATCTTACCTTTTAGTATTATCTTTAGATTCCATATCATAAATTTCATAAAATATGTTTTCAGTGCAGGCTCTCCAGAGGTTTTATAAATTGAGTAATGTATATCTGCTAAATGCACACGTAATGCTGATTCTAACATTTCGGCTGTTATCGGAGCCACAATTTTTCCAAGGGTATTGGCATATCTAGTATTTTTTATTCTAGTAAGTAATTCGTCAAGGTTTCTTGATTCTGCAAAGGCCTGTAGATCTCCCTTTGATAAAAGATTTCCACGTTGACTGTAGGATTTTACAGCAGAATATATTTTCATTTTCTGTGTTCCCGATGCCATATTTAACCAAGTATCAACAACTGATTTTAATGTATGGCTTGATCTAAGAGTTGTCGGATCACGTTGTGAATCTTTGTGGTGTCGCCTTTACTTGTTTTTGGTATATTAGTTAGAAATTCTTCCAATATGATCATAAATTCGTCATTTCCACTAAATCTAGAAGAATTCATGGGTAAAAGATCCTCGAATTTTCCCTTACAGTACGCTCGTACATATTTTTCAAAAAGATAACGTACTAGTTTTGGAGATATCTCATATAACATATTTATTGTATTTTTTATTTCCTCTTCTTCTTTAACCATATCAGTAAAACATTCAGCAAGCACTGCATCTACATTAGAGGTGTCATTCAAGGCCATAGCCACAATGGATCCCTTTCTTGTAAGCTTGTAATATGGCACTCCTTTTTCTTGAAGTGCTTTAGGTCCACGTTTTAGTGGCATTCTGCCCTCTTCTTGCACAAACCCCAATGGAATTAGGACTCTTTCAATATCTAAAAACACTCCAGAATAGGTATTTTTCCATTCTTTACTTCCTGTAATTCTACGTGTTATGGCAGTTCTAGTCTTCTCTGCAGAGTTGACGTTGCCTGTCAAGGCAGATATTATCGCCCTTTGGCGTATGGCTTTGGCCGTCAAATCCATGCTCTTCGTCTTGAATGTATCAAATATGGCCAGGGCATCTGTATTCTCAGTCATGACTACCAACACGTACGTATGTTAATTTTTTCATTATATGATACTATCATAAAACTGTATTATATAATATTTATTCTTTTTAGCGATTAGTTGTATCAAGTTTTAAATATACAGATCAGATTTTTCAGATCAATGAGAAATAAAAACCACAAGTATGCTCTACTACTTGTAGCCGCAGTGGCTATTACATCATCAGGTGTAATGTCTACTGCATACGCACAAAGCATTAACGATGGAATGGACGGATATGTTAAAGGCACTTCTGGAATTTACACTGGCAATCCCCAAGAATGTTGGGTAGATAATAACGATGGTACGTTTACTGCATGTTATATCGATACAGGTGATACTGCATGGATGTTAACTGCAACATCAATGGTATTGTTTATGACTCCTGGTGTAGCATTCTTCTACGGAGGTCTTGCAAGATCAAAGAACGCAGTAAATGTCATTGGAATGACGTTTATCATTATGGGCATTATGGCTTGGCAATGGGTCGCATGGGGTTACACCCTCTCGTTTGGTCCAATTGACAATGATGCCAATATGTTCATGGGCGCTCTAGACTATGTCGGATTCAATCAAGTTTCACACTATGCACCACTCGGAGCCCCAACAGCATGTGACGGGGACATTTGGTCAAATGCATATCAAATGCAACAAATGAAATCTGAAGAAGCTTGTAGTGATAGCTGGCCTGGCACCGTACCACACGCGCTCTTTGCAGCGTTCCAAGGTACGTTTGCAATCATAACACCAGCACTAATTGTTGGAGGTTTGATTGACAGGATAAAATTCAGCGCGCTAGTGATATTTGTTCTCCTATGGGGTACATTCGTCTACGATCCTATTGCCCACTGGGTATGGGGTGGCGGATATATCGGAGGAGGCGCTCTTGACCTAGATCCAGATCTATCACCATCATATGCATTAGACTTTGCTGGAGGTACTGTCGTACACATTTCATCCGGATTCTCCGCTTTGGCGGGAGCCCTAGTACTCGGTCGCAGACTCGGATATGGAAAAGTTCCAATGGAACCACACAATATACCAATGGTGGTACTTGGTGCATCTATACTCTGGTTCGGCTGGTTCGGGTTTAACGCAGGAAGCGAAGTGATGGTTGACGGAATTACTGTAAGCGCGTGGGTGGTAACAAACACAGCCACTGGCGTTGCAGCTGTAACATGGGTGCTTATGAGTTGGGCCAACACAGGTAAACCAAGCATCATAGGAGCCGCATCAGGTGCAGTAGCTGGATTGGTGGCAATTACACCAGCATCTGGTTGGGTTGGACCTATGGGCGCGATCATAATCGGCATAGCCGCAAGCACAATTTGTTACGGATGTATCGCTTTCAAGAACGCACGTAAATGGGACGATGCACTAGATGTTTGGGGAATACACGGAATGGGAGGCCTTACTGGCGCCATTCTTACTGGCACACTAGCTAGTCCACACATTTGGGATACCGGTGACGGTATTGGTGCATGGACTGGAACCCCAGAAGGCTACGAGCAACAAGCTATCAGCATCATTGGCGCTGCGATATCAGTAGGCTACGCATTTGGCGTAACTATTGTTATTCTCAAAGTCATGGATGCTGTATGGCCAGGCGGAATCAGGGTCACTCCCAAAGAAGAGGAGATTGGTCTTGATCTTGCACAGCACGGCGAACAAGCATACGTAAACGAATAAACTAAATTTTTTTAAAATATTTTTAATTCCTTCCTTAGCGTTGCTTGGGGTTTATCTGATAAAATTCAATATTTCTTCATATATGGGTTCAGTATCATCTGCATATACTTGAAGCAGGTTTTTGCCAGGATATTTTGGTATAAAATTTACCACGATTTCATTGTTACTATTAGGGCAAGCCGTTTCATACAAAACATCATCTAGAACTATTTTAACGCGAGAGTTGACTGCCATCTGTTTAGCATTATCTAAACGTATTTTCATTCTAAACATCCTATCATATATGTATGGAATATTTCTCACGTTTGTTTCTTTGATAAAATTCTGCCTATTGGATGATTTAACGCGATATTGTTTTGCTATTGAGAGTTTTGAATTGGATTTATAATTATTTTTTATTGAGGGTTTGTTTTTTGGTGTAACATTATCCTGCTTTCTAATATGAAACAAAAGTATTTTGATAATCTTTATCTCTATGGGAATAACATTCTCTTTTTTAACTACTAGTATCAAAGCTATTACGACTGGAATGACTGCTAAATAATCTCCTGTTTTCTGCCATAGGCTCCATGTAAACATGATGCCAGCTCCCAATATTCCAAGCTGCTTAATACTCAACGTACCAAAACCTAAGATTGGAAACATCGATTCGTTGTGAGGAGTAATATTTTCAAACCATAAAAGATCCTTCAGATCGGATAATGTAACCATATTCTAAAACATATAATTAAAATAAAAATGATTATTATGATATACGAACCGACTCTATTTTGCTAAATATGGATCCATCTAGAGAAATTGCTCGAAATTCCACCGGAACCGACTCTCCTATGCTTACGGCAGGAGAGTTTCCATCGCCTAAGATTTGGACTAGTTCTTGTATGACACTTCGACCTGGTTTTACATTATCTGTTATGTAATACTTTACGGTAATGTTATCAATCTGTATTGTTATATTGATCTGATCTATTACCACACTTCCTTCATTTTTGATTGTAGCTGCAAACCATTCATTTTCATTATCATCTTGAATTATTCCAACGTGTTGTACGCTAATTCGAGAGTTTTGAGTAGTGACGCTTATCTGATCCATTATTCCAGATGCATACACGCCTGCAGCGGAAATTGCTATTCCCATCAATATAGCAGCAGCTAAAATCTGACTTCCTGCCTTTCTTCGTTTTAGATGATATTTTGTATTCATTATAACAAAAAATTCGCATTAAATAAAAAGGTCTTTTTTTACTTTATGCAATTAGAAATTTGGAATAGAAACTATCGAGTGGTTCTAATTACCATCATGCTTATCGTATTATGGACATCCATAGCATCAGGCCAGTTGATGCTGTTTATGGTATTTTTAATAACAACAATTGTAATGTTGGTGTTATTTTACAATACAGCTTTGTATAGCTGGTTTTATCATAAAAAAATCCGCATTCAAATGTTGTTAGATAGTCATACAAAAGTACCTGATGAAAACGTGTGGTATTCATCACTTGTAAAAAATAAACATGCTTCATATCTTTCACAAAAATTATCAATGCTGATACATTCTGACATACGTACAGCAGGTATTGCTATGGATTCACATATTGAGACAGCTAAAAATTTAGGAAGAATGATGTTAATTTTTGCGCTAGGTGTACCTATAGCTATTTTGTTATGGATTTATTTTGAACAACCAATCTTACTGCTAACGATTATTATTATTCCAATTGTTTTGATATGGCCAAAGATCAAATTAATGGTATTAATTTCTGAACGTAAAATAAAGATCGGTGATGAAGTGGCATTTTTTTCTATATACGCATGGGTGTTACAAACGATCGGAGGATCGTTGATTGATATAATATCTGGAATACGTGGGTCAAAACTTTTGCCGCATATAGAAAAAGAAGCAGATTTACTGTCTCGTGATGTGGGATTTTTTCCAGAAAATCCTCTAGATGTGGTCAATAAAAGGGCACTTGAACACCCAAATCAGATGTTACGTAACCTGTTTGTCGGATATGTATCCATATACAAAGACGGAGGAGATCTTGTTAATTATTTGGAAAAAACAACGGAAGATTTGTTCTCCCAATTAAAATCGAGATTTCATAGGTATGAAGAACAAGCAAAGAGTTTGGCCATATTAACAAACGCAATATTTTCCATGATGCCAATATTCCTTGTGGCAGGCATGTTCATTATGACTATTGACGTGCTCTCTTCGCTCACTACACTCATGTTTATCATGTTGCCAGTTGCTGGCGTGATCATATACATGATGGCCGATTCTGTACAGCCCAAATTTGCAGATAATGTAAAATTTAATCTATTATCTGTGCCTATAGGAGCAGTCGGAGTCATATTTGGATATTTTGTTTTGGGTCAGTTATGGGCTACAATGGTACTTGGTGTGCTGTTTCTTGCACTTACAAATACGTTATTGACTTTTACGGCGGTTGTAGAAATAAAAGCCACTAATACAGCGTTGGGAGATTTTCTACGTGATATTACAGAGTCTAGAAAGATAGGAAATCCTATCAGTGTAGCCATACACCGGCTCGCCAAGAACCGCAAATACAATCATATATTTGATCAAAAAATTTCCTCAATTGCTTCACAGCTGCATTTTGGAACGCCACTCTCAAAATGCATACAACATGGTAATGATAAAACTCTAGAGACGGTTAAAATGCGTTCATGGCTTGGACGTATGACGTTTTTCATGCTAGGAAAAATGGAAAAAGTGGGAAATGTAAGTGCACAATCCCTTGAAATACTTACTGGATATATGATCAAAATAAAAAATGAACGGCAAGGGTTGGTGGCAGCCTTGCAAATATTTTGGATATTAGCGTATGTAAATCCGTTCATCATGGTATACATATCCAAGATGTTAAAGGGATGGTTTGAGAACAACTCTATGGTAGAAGGTGTGGGAACAAATTATCTGCCATTTGAGGTACTCTCGGCATCTCCAGAATTTTTGAATCTGATCAACATCACTATAGCCCTTAGTTCCGTTATATTGGGTATACTTATGAATAAAATTGTGAATTTTGGTATGACGCACACGTCAAATTTGGCCATCATATCTGCAATTACATTCGTAGCAATTTGGGCAGAGCCGTATTATCCTACTAGTTTATGATCTTAAAAGACATGCAACTAGTATACAGTGAAACACATATGCATAATAAATTTGAATCAGCACGAAAAAGACGTAGGGGATTTGCAATAGGTCTTCTTATGATCGGCGCAGTAGTTGCCATCGGAGCAATGGTGTCTCTAGTTGTACAATTTAGTGATCTTCTCAGTGATTCCATAATTTATCTAACTACTGAAATTCCAAGGTTTGACTATCAAGTAGTAGATGGTCAAGAGATCGGTAATGCGGCATTTGCCAAATATTCACAGCTTAGAAATGTGTGGGGCGCACTCATGGGACTAGGTATTGGCATGGCTGCCATATCCATGGTTTTTGAAAAAGCAAGTTTTCTAAGCTCTGGTACCGGATATCGCATATTTACAAAAACCATAATCATGCTTTTCTTTTTTACGTTTTTTCCATATGTATGGGATACAGCAGCTGCGGGGGTAGAGGGGGTCTCTCATTGGATAATTTCTCCAGCAGGGCCAGAATATTTGTACGAACACACAGAGTACATACTATCCAAAGTTTCTGGCATTAGTTATAATTGCATAGACAACGTAAAACCCGATCATTTTGCAGGTTTAAACAGCCCATGGGATACGATAGTAAATACGCTATCTGGTAACACACATACAGATTCAGAATCTGTATGGGAGGATAAATGTCCAGTAGAATCATCACATCATCCAGATAATCAACCTATATCCGATACACTCACAGATATATTTTTGAGCTTTTTTCGAGGCATTTTTGTTCTAATGGTCGTGGTTACAATGATCATGGTCGGAACTGGTAGGATCGTCCTTACGGGAGTCTTTATGATCATAATTCCAATAACCGAGATGCTCGGACTCGTGCCATATTTTACAAAACTGTCTAATAAAATACGAGATATGTTGGTGGCACTTTTGTTATTGCCCATATTTACCGCACTTGCAATTGCTGGAGGTTCTGCATATCTAGCAGATTTTACATGTGAGAGTCCTCATTCATCCCCAAATTGTAAAATCCCAAATGCGTTACATTCGTGGTTTGTGTCTATTACGGTTCTAGCATTGATTGCATTTATGCCTACAATCATAGTTCCTCAGTTAAACACATTTTCGCGATCAATGACGAATATGGGAGGTTTTGCTGCACATGCAGGTACGAGCTCTATTATACATTTAGGCAGTTTTGCGTTACAAAAAGGAGTTATGGCATACCAAAATATAAGTGACAGAGTAGGTTATGCATCCAACAGGAAAACTTTGATTCGTTCTAATTTAAAACGAAGCGACAGGTAGATAATTTAAAGAGATTTTGAACTTTTAAGATAACGTATGTTGGATATTAATGTCTACAAATCATATGGATCTAAAAAAGGATGAATGTGAAGTAGTGTTATGGACGTCCAATGATAAACCAACAAAAATTGGTACAGTATTGTGTGTGACAAATCTTGGCATAATATATAAAACAAAATTAGATGGCATAATTTTATCGCCGCGTTGGTCAGATATTAAGAGTATTACATACGTGGACATAAATCACATACTAGTAGTTTGGGATGACCACGATGGTTCAAGGTGGAAATATCAGATTACTGTAAAAAAAGATGCCAAGTCTGCCATGGATCAAATAAGAAAAATAAATTTAGATTGGTCAAAGGAAATGAATTACAGTGACGGTTTTACCAAAACTAGCGCATGTAGAGGATTTGAACGCAAATGTTGATTCGAATATTACCGTGTTTTTGGCTTTAAATTGTCTAGTATTTTGTTGTGTGTGCGAGTATCAATAGCTACGATATTGTGTTTATCGATCCTTACGGTTCTTGTACCATATAGTTGGGCTCAAGACTCGCCTACATCATGGTTTTTAGGATCAGGTATAGAGCCCCACGTGGGATATTATTATACTATTTGCGATTATGAATATCGTTTTGATGCATCTTTTGATCCTTGTTATGATGTAATGCTTTCCTTTGAAGAAATGTTACAAGGGCCGTATGGAAATGTGTGGGTGGTTCAGGCAAAGATAGAGCATGATGGAAATTTACAAAATGCCGTGTTACATATTGACCCCCTTTCATTTGAAACAAAATCTGCTCACGTAATAAATAGAAAATATGCTGAATCAATAGAGAGGACACTTTTTTTGCCGTTTTCTTTATCTACTGAATATGATCCAAAGGTACTCTCAGTTGGCAGATCCTGGGGTAATGGACCTTTACATTATGGATTCGGATCCGAGATGTTGGTTAGGGAACGTCTAAGTTTGGATATACCAACGTATGAGATAGGTTATCCAGAATTAAAGATGTTTATTCAAGAAGAATTTCCATTTCCTATACGAATTGAAGCAAAGAGTCAGCTTTCTACTTTTAATAACCGGTTTACTGTACAAATCTCAAACGAGTCATCATTTGTTGCGTTAAAGAATAGTGCAGATGCAATCAAAGAATTCGTGCGTGAGGATAAACCACCTTCCGACATTGTGATAAATGTGTCAAAGCATGAACCGTTGTCGGACGTATATCCTGAAATTGATTCAGAGACGTTGCATATGTTTTCGCTAGTATACAATGCCATAATAAAGTCAATCAAGAACGCTTCAAATACACTAGAATTGATTCCTTAAATTAAATATTATTTTATAATGTATGATACCACTAGTAGCTATCGGCATAGCCTTCATAGCCACGATCACAGTAGGAACAATTCTAGGTTTTATGATCGATGGGGCAGAGTTGGCCATGACTTCAAAGGAGATAACCGCGGTTCAAAATCTAAAAGGATCCGAAAATTTAGATGTCTTGATCAAAGATGGAGATCTTGTAATTCACAATAAAGGTATAGAGTCTTCCCATGTTATAGCGATAAAAACTATGGATGGAGTTGGTATAGAATTAATACAAGCATATGAAACAACGCTAAATCCTACTAGTGACATAGTTGTGTCTGGTAATTACTCAGAAAAGGACGTCTATGTGATCACAAGTCTAGGTAACATATTTGCTGCTAGTGGAAATTTATCTCTTAATTCAGTATCGAGTGGATCTGTAGGCACGCATATGAATATAGTACAAGTCTCAACCAAAGGTAGTATCATATCGGGCAACAGAGAACAACTTGGAATCGAAAGAACCGTACAGCCATATTCGGCAGCTCATCAAACCGACGACTATGCATTTGTGTTAGGTGATGTGGATGTATCAAAAGTAATGTCCATTCCCACTTTTGATGGTTCATATTATTATTTGGGGCATATTATAAAAAAACAAGATGGCCCAAATATTTTAGGTTATGTTAGTAAAAGTCATACTGGTAATACTCATGCGGTTGTAAATCATGACTATCTAATGTTTTATGGAATAGGTCAAATTATGGTAAAATTAGATCCACAATTAGCTAATCAAACCATATTGCTAAGTGGTACAATACGAAATGGATCCATGATAGAAATTTCTGGGAGACCAAATAATTCAGCATCAGAGATACAGACTGTTTTGCGTATTTCAGCTGCTCCTGAGAATATTTCTGTGCAATCTGATCATGTAACTAATCTAAATGCAGCTTTTGATGATGATGTGTCAACATATGCTACTGTAAAATCAAATCAAAATGAAATAATTTTTGATTTTGAAACTCTATCATATCGTACAATTGGATCCATGAATATAGATTTAGATCGCAGTGATGGGCATCGCATATTTTTGTGTATCTATGTAGATACAAATGGTAAAGCATTTGAAAAAATAGCCAAATATAACATATATCATCATACGAATAATGCAATTGATGTAAACTATGAAGGATTATTTCGATATTTAAAAATAGTAGATTGTTACAATTCTAGTTACATAGCACAAGTAGACATACGTGAGATAAACACGGCGTTTGTTCCTAATAAACCAGGCATTAGCACTAGCATGTTTGGTGATAATATGTATTACAAGACAACACTTTCAATTCCATATTCTGCCAATCTGACTGTTACAACCAATTCATTTTATGTCATATTAGTAAGAGGTGAAATACCAAACTTTGATTCTCCACGTTTTGAAATAACAGGGCTTGCAGCAAATACGCCATATCGCATAGAAAGAGATGGATTTACTTCGGCTATTTCAATAACGGCTTCTGACGGATCTATTTCGCTACCTACCGCTGATGTTGATTTTGATACAGGTGATTCTGCTGGAGGGGTGCTCAGACTATATCCCAACTCTACTGGGCATGTTGGAGAATTTAATACGCTTATGTTGGATGCTGTGAATGACAAAGTCGTACAGCTTGCCCCTTTAGAAGATGGTAAGCTCATCTATGTGCCTCATGCCTATGTCCGTTGGGTGTTGCCTGCTGCTTCAACGATTGAAAATGTTTTGGTGGATGAAATTGCCCTTTCATACCTAAATGCCAACTATGAAGCAGGTTCGGCCATTATGATCCCCATAGTGCCAGGTACCAAAAAAATGCATGCCACCGTAGATGGCATCAATATGACCGTACAGTTGGCTCATATTGCGGCCACAACTCAAATCGTTCCCATACAAGAAAATATGGCAACAAATGCAAGGTATGGAGTAGGCGATTCAACAGTCTATACTACAACAGAAGCTAGTACATCGACATTTGTAACAGCTTCACATACAGGAAAGACATATGGCATAATAGACATAAACGGTATAAGCGGTAGTGCGACTTTTACAATGAATTCCAATTACACTGGAGAATTGGCCAAAGCACATGGAAGTTATAACAAAGTTTTCCCAGTAAGATCTACCAAATCGGTGGGGTATTGGTATTATTTTCCTCCACCTGAATCAATCAGCAATATGAATAGTTTGGCCACAAATCATGCCAACGAATTAATTATTGCGCTTAACCGTGGTCAGATCTCTGCGTTAGTAGCAGAGGTTGATGTGTATAAAAATTTCAAACATATAAAAACAGAACGAATTTACAAAGCAAATGCTGGGACAGCAAGCGTAGTATCAAACGTAATTAATGCTACATATGATACGTTACCATTCAGTCCATCTCGATATTATGACAATGGTGGTCTTTCTAAATTTAATACAATGCATCAAGTGCATATAGAATATTCGCCTATGCAAACAAGTCACATAGCGGAAGTTGATGTGAATGCAGGAGATATGATCGAGTTTGTGGTTCGTGTAGGTCTTGATGCACATGGAACGCCTGTACCGACGATCGATGAGTATAGTTCAGGAGTGCATGCAACTAGTACTACGTCTGCATATGTACATACAGCTGCAGGATTTACTAGCGGATCCATTATCGTAGGAATGTCATAGAATGCCTTTGCCATTATCTATACAATGGAATCAATTTGCATTGTATATTGTGTTTGTTGTGTTTGGATTTGGTGTGATCAACCAATCTGCCTTGGCAGAAGAAGCATATCTTTGGATACCACCCGAGATGATACAAGGTATTACTTATGAGGGCGTGTTGGTATTAGAAGAACCTTCTGGTGGAGTTTTTTCTTTGAATTTAGAAGATTCGTCTAAAATAACTGCGGATGTTTCTGTAACGATACTTCCTGGATCAAATCATGGAATATTCAAAATTACACCATATAGAGACGGAAACGTAACACTGTATGTGGAAGTTGATGGTAATGTGATTAAAACAACATCACAGATCTATTCTACTGGAGGAAAGCCACATAAATTAGAGATAATTTTATCAAATATAACTAGAGCTAAAACTGCTACGGGGTTTGTTATAATAACAGATGATAATGGAGTTCCTGTTTTGGCAGATGCAAACATTGAGGTTTTTCTAGACTCTTCTGGATCTATATTTGTTCCAAACTCGATAACTATCCTTGCTGGTACGCATTATGCAAAATTTGAGGTCGATGTACGTGGAACTGGCATGGTATTTGCAAATGCGTTACATTTGAAACATGGAGAACATGAAATTGTAAAACAACAAAATCAAATAATAATCAAAATGGCAATAGCGCCTGCAATAGCCATGGAAAACTCTGAAGTGTTGTTGGTAGTTTGGTTTGAAAAAGATGGCAAGCCGTTCAAACCTCCACGTGTGGTGGATGTACAGATCTCTTCTAGCAATACAGATGTAGTAAGAATTAAAAAATTTCTAGGATCTGCGCGTGAGGATGTAGCACGAATTTCAATGATCGATGGGGTCGGGTTTAAGCAAATATCCACACACAAGGCTGGCTCGGCGGTAATATCAGCTAGTGTTCAAGGGTTTGGATCAGCTCAAACTTCCCTTATAGTAGGTTCTGCTAAAATAGACACAGTAGCTGAGTCTTTAGTAAGTACAATTAGTGGATCGTCGCCAAATATAGCTGTAGTGTGGGCTTATCCTAAAGTAGGCATGGATAAATTTGTGGGAGTTGTTTCGTTATATACGATAGAATATTCAAGTGTCAATGCCACAGTAGAAAATTTTACAGGTTTAACACCAGAGATCAAATCGGGTAAAGTAATAGCCGAAAAAATAACTCCGATAAAACTAGATGGACAAACGGTTCTTCTCTCTTCTACTGGTTTGGTTCATTCAGATTCAATACTTATGCATGGAGGTGTTACTGATGGACGTATGTTACATGCGGTAAAATTTGATATTGTTGCCGAGAATTTTGGTACGTATGACATATTTGCTTCTGGTCCTGATCTTGAACGATCACAAACCAAGATAACATCTACAACACCATATAAAGAAACGTACAAGCTTGTGATAATTCCCTTACCAACATTTGTTGGTATACAACAGCCCCTAGCTATGATTTGTGTTGTAGATTTAGATGGAGCAGTATTAGATGTCAGTGAAACGTTGGGTTCAGGTGCACTAGTTACCGTAACCGTCAACGATGTATCTAAAAAATTAACTTTTGTTAAAGAAAGTTGTGTCGTGTTATATGATAAAGTTGATGAAGTTTCGCTTGTTCTAGCTTCAATGCAAGGCATGGAACCGACGTATAGTGAAATTCGTCCTGCACAAACGGTAGTATCTGCTAAATTTGATGTTCCAGAAAAAGTTCATGCTGCAGAAGAAATTCCATTTGTTATGCATAAAATAGATCCTTATGGAATTCCATTAGCGCGTGCAGAACCAAATTCTGTCACTGGAAACGCCCAAATAAAAGATCAAAGATTAATCATATATGATGTGAATTCTACAAGCATGAGTGCTTTTGCTCCATTTGGTACAGCAAAGTTCAATGTAGAGTTGTTTACCAATCAAATGCGTTTTGATGTGCTACCGCCGTTGGCAGTGACAAGAATAGGTCAGAATGTGTCCGTAACGATCAGTTCAGACATAGATGATATTGATGTTGGTGTGGATTCAGTTGTGCCTGTAAGAGAGATGCTAGATGATGTGTTTGTGTTTACGCCAAATAGTGAAGGGGTATTTTCTATTGTTTTTACTGCTAAAAAAGAAGGATATTCTCTAGCTGTTGCTGAGTTTGTGCTTACAGTTAAAAAAATTGTTTTGTTGGATATACAGGCTATCGGAAATGATGGGACAAAATTGGGGGTGGGCATCCAATCATCAAACAACAAATTGTATGAGAATATACAAACCCCACAAGTTTTGGAGATAAAGCCAGATCAAATTAATCTTGAATTTCCAGTAGAACATACTATTAATGGATATAATTATGTAATATCAAATGTAATTTTTGGGGAACGGCCTCTTGATCATATAGATGGTTCTTTGAATGTTGTTGTAAATTCAGATAATAATCTTGTTGTGCATTATGATAGAGTTGTGTGGATAAATGTATCTAATGCTGAAGGTGCTGGTATTTATCCATATGGTAGCACAGTAATTTTATTTGCGCCCTCACGTGATGTTTATTCTTTTTTGGTTAGAGAAGTTTTTAGTAGTTGGGAAAATGTTAATGTTGATGATTTACAACAAGTATCATTTATAGCAAATTCTGATGTTGTCGGTGGTGTTGTATACAAAACAGATTATAGTGGTCTGATGATTGTGCTTGCAGGTGTTATAACTAGCGTAATTATGTATACAATTTATCGTCATAAAATATATCAATTTTTACATATTAAAAGAAAACAAAAGCCGTCTTTGAAAAATGATTGGTAATCATCATTAAATTTTTTTATGGTTTATTTAAAATCGGTGTTGGTCTTTGAATTTGATAAATCCATTCTTTACCAGATTTTGTGCGATTTGTTTTACCTCTATTTGTAAATCTGGCCAAATATGTAGATATAATACTTAATTTTATTGGTTCGTTATATTCATCTTCATACTTTTCTCTAATACCAGTAGAGGTAAACGGACCAACTGGATAATGTTTATCAATTATATGCCAAATCTTTGCGCCAACAGAGGTTGGTGTGACAGCGTTCTCTTCTGCTTCAATATTCATCAACTCCATCATCTCAAATATTTTAAGCACTTTTTCTCTTGTAACATTCCCCTCTACTTTGATATCATATTTGGCACCATCAGAGTCTTCTATATCAATTCGTATACGTTTTCTTGCCATAAAGATCAAGTATCAACAAACCTTGACAATTGAACTTTTTGACCGAAATTTGTTAATATTCTTAATTGTTAATATTGACTGCCTAAAAAGGTCAAAATATGGTTAAACCTTAACAAATATACTAAATTTTAGTGTATAATTAACAGTCAATTATGCCTAGAGTGGAAATGAAAGGGTCAAAATATGGTTATTAACATTGTTAATATTTCAATTATGCCTAGAGTGGAAATGAAAGGGTCAAAATATGGTTATTTAGTTTATTTATTAAATGATAACAACATCTTGTTAACATAGTTCCAAACACACACACCATACTTTCCACTCTATGCTTTTCTTTATTTTTTTTAAAAAAAATTATTATTAATATTATAAACATAATTGAAAATATTCATGAATGATGACATTAGAGACGAAATTATGGTGTGTCTGCAATCAGTCAATAAACTTGATCAGTAGTGTAAATATTCGCAATTTGATCAGTTCAATTAGAGAATAAAGATGGAGTACTGATCTAGAATGAGTGCAATTACATTACAAGACCCACTTGATGCCCTTTTAACAGAAGCAGCCAATGGCACATCAATTTTAAAAAATAGAAACACATTACATTTTACTCACATTCCAAAAGTAATCTATCATCGTGATATCGAACAAAAATCTATTGCCCAATCATTATTACCAATTCTAAAACAATCTCGACCATCAAACCTTTTAGTTTATGGTAAACCTGGTACTGGTAAAACACTTGTAGTTAAAAAAGTGCTTGGTAAAATTCAAGAGCATGTTAAAAAAACAAACTTCACTATAAAATTACTTTATGCAAACTCTAAAGATGAGACAACTCTTTATGGATTACTTGTCAACCTTGGCCGTCAATTAGATCTCGACGAAAAAAAATTACCGGCAGCTGGTTTGTCTACAGCAGAAGTTTTTAAAAGATTATTGTCTACAATATCTGAAAATGAAATAAATGCAGTATTTGTTATAGATGAGATTGATTATCTTGCCCAACTTGTTCATAAAACAGGTAAAGATATTTTGTATCAATTAACACGCGCTAATGAACATCTAAACAAAGGCAGCTTGACTCTAGTTGGTATATCTAACGATCTTACATTTAAAGAAAAACTAGATCCACGAGCACTAAGTACTCTTAGTGAAGAAGAAGTTGTTTTTTCAAATTATACAGTAGAACAGATAAGAAAGATACTATATGATCGTGTTGATGCTGCGTTTTGTAGCGGCTGTGTTGATGAAGCAGCACTTAATCTATGTGCGGCCATGGCTGGCAGCGAACACGGCGATGCACGCAGAGCCATTGATTTACTTAGAGTAGCTGGAGAGATAGCTGAAAGAGAGAACAAAAAACTGGTTACCAAAGAACACGTTAGAACCGCTTCTCAAAAAATAGAAGAAAACAAAGAAGTCTCGGCTCTTTGTTCATATCCATTACACGAAAAACTTGTACTATTAGCTGTAATGCGTGCAAAAGGAAATTCTACAGGTGAGATATACACAGCTTACAAAGATCTTGCAAAAACCGTTAGACAGAATGCCTTAACGCCTAGAAGAACCACCCAAATACTAGGTGATATAGAACTCTCTGGCATAATATCTGGTCGTATATCCCATCAAGGCATACACGGCAGAACAAAAAAATACAAAATTAATATTTCAACAGAGATGGTAAAAGAAGCCTTTGAAGGCGATCCAGTACTAGAAGATATTATCTAGTTTGTAAAATAATCAGGTTTTAGTGTTTTAAGATTAACCAATATGGCTATACCAGGCGTTGGTGTTATTCCTACACTTGATTGATAACCAGTCTGTTTTTGCCATGTACCTGCATTTAATAAAAGAATTCCCTTGTACACTTCAATACCTGATATATGTACGTGACCTGTTTGAAAAATATCTGGAACATCATCTATTACCAACATATCTTTGGTTTCAGGTGCTATTGGAGTAGTGCCACCAAAAATAGTTCCAAGATGTCGAGCTTTTAAAAGATGCGTCATAACCTTTGTTGGGTTTTCATATATCATACCTGGTGTGGTTCTAACCAAGTCGTCTATAGATTGTCCATGATAAATCAAAACTTTAACACCGTTAAGTGCCACCATAGCAGGATTACCTATCATGGTAATATTTGATCTCTCCCAGATTTTAGCATGATATTTTTTGGGTATGGCTGGTTGTGGTAGAGCTCTTCTACCTGGATCGTGGTTTCCAGGAGAGATAAAAATTTGAATATGTTTTGGCATGCGACATAATATCTCATATGCTTTTTCAAGCTGCTCTTCAATGGTTTGGTATATTAGCTCTTTATTTTGATCCTTGTATATGCCAACACCGTCTAAAAGATCTCCTCCGATGATCAAAAAACGTACTTTTTTTGCCTTTGGATCTTGACTTGAAAGCCAGTCAACAAACGCATTAAATTCATTTTCCATAAAAAACTTACTTCCTATATGTAAGTCAGATACAAAAGCTGCGTATGTATCAGTTTCAGATCGATTTTTTTCAGAACTTATAACTCCTGGCAATATTACATCTTTTGCTATAAGATTGCCTTTTTTTGATTCAATAACTTTAACCATAACCAATTGATCATCTAACAACAAAGATATTTTCTCTATTACCTTTTCATCATATGCAGCTAGTTCCGTATTCCCCGTAGGATCATCTAATTTGAATATGGCACGATCTTCTTCAGCTCTTCTTTCCATGACAAGACCACACACATACATTTCTGTATTAGGTTTTTTAGTTCCTTTTAATGAGATGATAGATCTAAGGTTTTTCGCTTCGGGTCTTTGGGATATAATTTTACACAGCTCTTCATATCTATTCTTAAACAAGGTTCCATACCCATCTATGCCCTCACCTGATGCTATATTTGGACTAGGATCAAACAACACGTCAAAAGCAGCCGTTACACCCAAGGACTCTTTTACACCCAAGGCAATCTCCACATCCTCCCGAGTTATCAGAGAATTACGCTGACGGTTTTTTTGAATAATAATATCTCGCATAATACGCATTAGCTTTGTAGAGTCTACATCTTCCAATACGTCTATTACACTCGGATGTATCTGAATGTTATTACTAAGGGCATATGATATTGCTTTTGTAACTTCCTCTCGCACGTACAACCAACATAGAGGTTATAATTAATCATATACAGCAAATGCATTTTTGCTTATACACGACAAAATCTGACATTTTACCTTCAACTCCCACAAAAACTTATAACATAACCTGTGTCTGTTGTACAGGGTATCATTGAAATTTAGAGAAGGGCTTACATTTGATGATGTACTTCTTGTACCCAAATATTCTGATATCACAAGCCGTGCGCAGACTGATCTCTCTACCCAACTCACACGTAACATCCCACTCAACATACCCATAATCAGTGCAAATATGGATACTGTAACAGAATCTTTAATGGCTGTAACCCTAGCTAGACTTGGTGGTATAGGAATTATACACCGATTTTTAACTATTGAAGAACAAACTAACGAGATTCTAAAAACCAAACGATCGGGCAGTATTATAATTGAAAATCCATACACAATAAATCCAGATCAGACGCTTAATGATGCTATAAACTATACCACAAACAAGAACGTTTCTGGATTGTTGGTAGTTGATCCAAATACAAAAAAACTCATTGGAATTTTAACCGAACGTGATTTGGCATTTCAGACAGAATTAGAATGTAAAATAACTGACTTTATGACAAAGAACGTAGTTACAGCTCCTCACAACACGTCCATTGAAGAGGCCAAGGATATTTTATACAAAAACCGTATAGAGAAACTTCCACTAGTAGATGAAAAAGGTAGAGTGCAAGGCATCATTACTACAAAGGACATTTCAAACGCTCAAGCCTATCCACACGCATCCAAAGATATCAAAGGTAGACCTTTGGTTGGTGCAGCAGTAGGGGTAAAAGGTGATTTTATGGATCGTACCGAATCCTTGTTAGATGCAGGTGCTGATATACTAGTAGTTGATATTGCACACGGTCATAGTGAGAATGCCATCAACGCGATACGTAATATCAAAAAAGCGTTTCCAGAATGTGAACTTGTTGCTGGCAATGTAGCTACAGCGCAAGCAACCACCGATCTAATAAACGTCGGCGTTGATGCTGTTAAAGTCGGAGTAGGGTCTGGCTCTATATGTATAACACGTGTGATTACTGGTTCTGGTGTGCCACAGCTAACGGCTGTTATTGAATGCGCCAAAGTAGGATGCGACAACGGAATTCCGATAATATCTGATGGTGGAACACGTACTTCAGGCGATGCTACAAAAGCACTAGCTGCTGGCGCCTCATCTGTAATGGTAGGAAGTATGCTTGGCGGCACCGACGAATCCCCAGGGTCAGTTCTTACCAAAAACGGTAAAAGGTTCAAAGTCTACCGCGGAATGGCATCTCTTGCAGCTTCGTTGGGACGTAAATCAAAAGAACAGTTAGCACAGGCACAAAATGAAGACGATCTAAACGATTACGTAGCAGAAGGCGTCGAAGCTATGGTTCCGTACAAGGGAAGCGTTAACGATATACTAAAACAACTTACTGGCGGTATACGCTCTGGTCTAAGCTACTGTGGAGCACATACCATATCACAGATGCAACAAAACGCCGAATTTATCAAAATGTCGAGAGCTGGATTTGCCGAAAGTCAACCACACGATGTTACGTTAATGTAGATATTCTTTTATTCATAGCATGGATACTTTCTATATGACAAAGATACCAGTAATCGGTACCATATTGGGCGTGATCATCATCGCGATCGGTATGTATTCATTAGTAACTTCGTTTGGGCTACAAGATGTAATTATTGATGATGCATACCCAGTTGGTGATAGAATACAATACTCGTTCAATGCTCCACCGGATGCGGTGCAAACCTTTGAGATTACAGGAGATTCTTTTAACGTTCTCATAGAGGGTCCAGGAATATCTCAAAATGAATCATATTCTGATCAAACTATCCTTAATTGGTCTCACTCTAAAGAAGGCCGTAGTATAATGGTCGTATCAAATACTGGATCTTCAGATGTGACCGTAAGCGGAGTAGCTGTAATATCTACAGATCCCATACATATTGCATATCATATAATGGTCATAATCACAGGTATTGTCATACTTGGATTTAGTGCAGGATTTAGCAAACGTAAACCACGCGGATTCTAACCAAACCGTATTACTGGATAAGTTCCCAACACTTTTAGAAAAGAACATGTTTTACATATCTCTTCTAATGCCACAACATTTTGTTCCCTTTGGCAGCTATCTTCAAAATCTAAATAAAAATTATATTCCCAAACCATGCCTTTTCGTGGCCGTGATGCTATCTTTGTAAGGTTTATTCCAGCTTTGCTTAAAACACCAATTATATTGTAAAGTGCACCTGGTTCATGTTTTAAGGTAAACATTATGGATGTTTTTGTATCTCCTTTACACTCTGTTTCTTTTTTACCCATGATTAAAAATCTCGTATAATTGTCTAGACTATTTGCTATATTACGAGCGATAATAGGCAGACCGTGTATGATGGCTGCATCTTCGCTTGCTATGCAAGCAACCGTTGAATCATCAAGCTTTTTTACAATTGGTACGCTACCGGCCGTATCGTATGTGGGAACAATCTTTATCCCTCGTGATTGGATAAATTTTCTGCACTGTCCTAACGCCTGTGGATGTGAGTATATTGTCTGTACTTTGGCCATATCAGATGCAGTTCCTATCAAACAGTGATCTATCTTTTGATATGTTTCTCCTATCACCTTTAGATCTGTTTCATATAGCAGGTCATAGCTCTCACCCACATTCCCTTCTATGGAATTTTCTATGGGAAGCATGGCATGTTCACACTCTCCGCCATATATTGCGTCTAGGGCGTTTGAAAATGTAGGACAGGGAAATGTTTGTACATTTTTACCAAAAAAATTAATTGCCGCTGATTCACTATATGCTCCATGTTCTCCTTGAAATGAAACATGTGCAGTCATGTCGCATTGAGTGAGATGATTGTATTAATATTACCATAATCTGAAGATAACTTGCGATCATCTTTCCAACCACATTCAACACATTTTACACCATTGTTTATGGTTACGACTCTACTACCACATACTCTACATTTTGTATGCAAAACCCCCAGTTCGGGGTCCGACACAGATGCATGTATGGTTCCGTTGATCTGATTAATAATTTTTAGTTTAACTAAATCGCCTACCAATGCCACGATCCTTTCTCTGCGATTGCGTGTGGAACATACGCACTCTACTCCGTTTGTTACTTTTTTACCGTTAACATATTCTATAGAAACTGGTATTATGGAAGAGAGTACTGCAGTTACTGTACCAATTATTATGTCATCAGGTTGTGCAACTTGATGGGAGCTAGCACGTTTTATATCAACTACGTGCGAGCTTGAATCCATATTTGTCGTTCCAATGACCGCCGCTCTGATCGTCCCTTTATCATCAAATGTATTGGTTCCAACCTCATATTCTTCTATAGATGATACTTTGTCTCCAGGAAATACATTTTTTGACATATTTTATACACAATGTCTTAAATTATAACTGTTGTTAGTAGAACGTGAAATTATATCTCAATAATATACATCTGTAAGTTGGGATTATCTGCGTCTTTATAAAAATGGGCATTTAGAGATCTCATCACTAAGAAATAATATTTCAAATCAGATGCTGTATTCGATTATGTATGATCCGTTTAGCTAGTACATTTTAACTATCTTTGGTATAATTATAAATGATCTTTACTTGTCTTGAATTTGATTAGATATATTTTTCTTCGTTATCTATACATATTACTAGAATAAAGGCACAAATTAATTTACTTTATATAGATCATATTAGAGGTTATCTCATCTTGGTTCAAAAAAATAACAAAGGAGTATGTCCTAGATGTGTAAAAGGCAAGCTTGTTACTGATAATGAGTCTGGTGAAATGTTTTGCTCTAAATGCGGTTTTGTTATGAGTGAGAAAATTCAAGAATCTGGACCAGAATGGAGATCGTTTACGCAGGATGAACACGGGGATCGTGCACGCGCTGGAGCTCCAACGTCATTAACAATGCATGATATGGGTCTTGCAACAATAATCAACCCACAAAACAAGGATGCATCTGGTAGACCTCTTACCTCGTCTATGAAGAGCACTATAGAAAGACTCAGAACATGGGACAGCAGAAGTCAAGTGCACGAACCCGTAGACAGAAACTTTCGTCAAGCTTTTAGCGAATTAAACAGACTAAAGGACAAACTTGCAATATCTGATGCCGTCATAGAAAAAGCAGCATACATTTACCGTAAAGCACTTGAAAAAGGTCTAGTACGTGGGAGATCAATCTCGGCTCTGATGGCTTCTGCCTTGTATGCGGCATGTCGTGATACTGCAACTCCACGTAATCTAAAAGACGTAGAACAAGTAGCAAACATAAAACGTAAAGATATCGCAAGATGTTACCGCTTGTTAGTAAAGGAGCTTGATCTTAGAATGCCAGTAACAGATTCTGTACAATGTGTTGCAAGAATATCTAGCAGAATAGGAATTGCCGAAAAAACAAAACGTCACGCAATAAAAGTGCTAAAAGAAGCACAAAAATGTGAAATCTCTGCAGGAAAAGATCCTATGGGTCTTGCTGCAGCTGCACTTTATTTGGCATGCGTAAATAACAACGAGGACAAGACGCAGAGGGATATTGCAGAGGCTGCAAACGTTACCGAAGTTACAATACGCAACCGCTACAAAGGACTCAAGGAATCTCTAGACCCTTAGACGCATCTGGTTTAGATTCATCTTCTTTTACATATCCACCTTCTATGTTTTCTGGCGGAGGTGTCTTTTTTGCTGAACCTAAACCTACAGTTGTTATGATTACAGAGGTCAGTATTATGAAAAATACAATCTGTGGATAGCCTGTGCATTTGGAATTCCAATGGTCAGCGGTATGGTGGCAAGCACAGCAGCTGCCAAACCCCGTGGTATCATGGCAGTGGTCACGTTTCTATCCAAAAGCGAAAATTTATCGCGTAACACTCTACCGTTTAGTATGCCTCGTACTATGGCAACTCTCAACATGTATACGGCGACCGTAACTATAATTCCAAATATTGCATATTCTATCTGCCCAAAACTTGCTAATAACCCCACAAAGACGAAAAAAAACGATCGAACCAAAAATGTAAGCTGATTATGCATCGAGTCGTCTAACTCGATCGCCCTTATCTTGAATCTGAGAATCTTTGAGACCCTGTTCCTATTACCTAACATGAGTCCAAATACAAGGGCAGTTAGGGCTCCAGATTCGCCAAACGTGTTTGCCATAAAAAAGAGCATAAACAACACACCGAGTGTAAGCATATAGCTGTGTTTTGCCTTGCCAAGCTTTGTGGTAATGTACATCCATGGAATTCCAACTCCAAGTCCAAGAATTAGCCCAACTGCCATAGCTCTACCCACAGTTTGGCTTAGAGTTTGTATGCTGAACTGACCAGTCAGTATTGCTTCAAAGAGTATAAACGCAATTATCGTTGCGAGTATGTCCGTAATGGCCGATTCAAAGCTGAGCATAGATCGAGCATCGGCTGTAATCTGTATGTTTTTTACAAGACCAAAAACAATTACAGAACTGCTACCTCCAACTATACTACCAAGTAAGATACTGTCCAACCATTCCCATTCCAACAAAAAGTGAGCAAAAATGGCTACAGCTGCAACAGAAATGATAAATCCCACTAGTGCCAAAATAATCGCAAAGTGTGCCGTCTTTGCCATGCGTTTTAGATCTAGATTTAATCCGCCGTCAAACATGATTATAATAAGTGCCACTCCAGCAAAGTATGGTACAATAAGCGCTACGGCGTCAGGCCTGATTATACCAAGCAGTGGTCCAAGTATTACCCCAAGTATCATCAAAAATGCTACATCTGGAATACCAGTCTTCTTAAAGAATGATTCTCCAATTACTCCCATAAAGATCACAATGCCAGCAGCTAGCAGAATTACTGGAGCTGATGCAATTGATCCATCCGTGATAGATATGGCCTCTAAGAGCTTGTGCAGATGCTCCATATTCGCTAATCCATCAATCTTTCCAAGATATTCGCCGATAAGATCTAATAGACTAAAGAGCGAAATTTCTATCATCTAGGCAGTATCATACGCTCTGATTTAAAGGGAACTTTTTTTTAAAGTGTGCATGTGAAATTTAGATCTGATTCTTTGATTTCAGATAGTCTAGTATGGAATTTGTAGACTCTTCAAGATCTTCAACCTCGGTGTTGAGTGCCAAATCGGGAGCCTCTGGAGCCTCATATGGGTCATCGATGCCTGTAAACCCTTTGATCACACCAGCTCGAGCCTTTGCATACATACCTTTTACATCGCGTTTCTCACATTGCTCTAGAGAGCATTTTACATATACTTCTGAAAATGATCCATCACCTATGATCTCTTTTGCATTTTTTCTGTTCTCCGCGTATGGGCTGATCAACGAGACGACAGAAGAGATGCCATGATTTTGCAAGAGTTTTGCCAAATGTGCCACTCTTTTATTGTGTTCATTACGTGCTTCTTTTGAGAAATCTTTTGGTGACAGCCATTCCCGAAGCTGATCACCGTCTAGCATTGCAAGGTTTGGAATGTCTTTTTGTAATCTTTTTACTAGAGTGGTCTTTCCAGAACATGGTAGACCTGTCATCCAAAGAACAAACGCCATTACTTTAAACCAATAAAGAGGTCTTAAAGACCTTACGATATCCGAGCCCATGGAAGGTCTTCAAGAATTTCCATTTGTTTTATAATCCCTGAAAGTTTTTTTGCAGTGGCCATGGAAGAGTTGAACTGTTCGTACATTTCACGCTCCTCTTCTGCAGAAAGTATTGTTGATTCTACTTGATCGAAGAATTTTTCTTCTTTTGAAACATGATCGTTTAGATATATCGAATATGTCCGCAAAAATCTAGCTACAGGCTCGTACGTATTTAATTCATCTCTCTTGTAATCATCTAGATGTTTTGAAATTTTGGATGCTATTCTACGTCCAAATTCATGCTCTATCATAAATTTGCGTATATCATCTTTTAGCTCACCATATCCGGCAACACATGCAAAGTAAGAATCCTCTTCTCTCGTATAGTGTATAGAATCAAAAAACTCTGATATGATTACAGTGATTTGTCTAATGTCTGAGATCGGAACGTGTATGCCAGAATACAATGTCTTGTAGCAACTTTGAATTATGGCATCAAGTCGCATAACATGTTGATGATCCTTACGTAACGTCTCTGTGGCACTCATATGGACGAGTATTGTTGGTCTCGGTTTTAATCTCTTATGTGACAAGTTCTGGTTTTAGTGTCCAAGCTATTCCAAGACCTACAAACGGTATGGACATGACACCTATTATGCCAAGTATTGTATAGAACTGCTGTGCTTGCACATCTGGATTGTTTATGAGCCAAGGTAAAGGCAGTGTTACCACAAACCAAATTGTAGCCAAAAGAACTATTGTTCTTATCTTTAGTTTTACCATTGTTTAGTTTTGATATTGTTCCTATTTGTCTTATTGCACATAAAAGACATCTTTATCACACAAGTAAAATTTTCATAAAAATACGCTTTTTTATGTAATATTTTATACAAAATCTTAAATATCAATATATCGTATAGTATATCATGTCAAAAGCGATAAAATACATTGCTTAGACTAGCGTGATCCCGTAGAACAAAACACGTGTCGGATATTCCGACTATGGAGGAAATCTCCCTTGGTTCTACAATTTAGGGATCACGCCGACATTATCTTCTTTCAAGCAAAATTGACACAGAACCATCTGTCTTTCCGTGCGGGTCTATGGTAATTTCAACAATCTGACCTTGTGAATTATGAATCATCTTGGTTCCATTGTAACTCCATGTATAATATTCAGAGATTGGGGATTTGTGTAGCATATTTTGTAGCTTGTAATTTTCTAAAAATGAAAGTGTTTCACCTTTGAGATTTATTGTGATCTGTTTCGGACTACTCCCACTAGCTATGAATCTAATGGCATAATCTCCAGCGGTTAAATCAAAATTTTCTGTGTATACTCCAGCCTTGTAATCATCAGTTCCAGATAAAAGAACATGATATGCAAAATCCGTGCCAGGTGTGGTGTCAAATGCGATTGATCTTAATATCAATATAATAACAAGTGCGATGGCTATGACAATTCCACCATAAATTACTCTCTTCATATTTTTTTACAAATAATGTATGATAAAAAGATTAGTATGCATCTAGAAATTATCTATAATTTTTAATATAATTATAAATTTTCTATTAATGAAATCTAATCAATGTTTACATATACACCATATCTGCAATGTTACGACTCTCACGTACGTTATGAGTACGTATAATATTGGCACCACATTGTATCGCAAACATTTCACATGCAAGTGAACTTGGGAGTCTGTTTTTTGGATCAGGAGATCCAAACATACCTCTAAGAAATGATTTACGTGATATGGAAACGAGTACTAGCATATTGCCTAGTCTATTCAGATCTTTTAATATCAAAAGATCCCTCTTGATCTGATTCGAACTTGTCTTTGTAAAAAACGGCGACTTTGAGGCACGTCGAAAGAAACCAATTGCTGGATCTATCGCTATTTGGCTACTATGCACTCCTGCCTTGAATGCTATATCTGTACTACGTTTAAGCAACGATGACGTATCTGTCAGTAGACCGTTTCCACGGTGTTTGGTGCCACCATAAGCGCAGAGCACCAATGATGGTCTGTATCGGCTTATGAGACTGCTCATGCATGAATCATACTGCAACCCAGTCACGTCATTTATGATATCTGCACCTGCATCTAGTGCAGCTTCGGCCACATTAGCTCTACACGTATCTATAGAGATAGGTAATGAGGATGCAGCACGCACGATTTTTACGGCCGTAACCACCCTATGCAATTCAACCTCTGACTTTATGAACGTCTTTAGATATGGTGCAGTGGACATGCCTCCGACATCTATAATGTCTGCTCCTTCATTTTGCATTCTACGAGCCGTGGCTGATATACTAGAAGCACTAGTATGCACCGATTCAGAATAAAATGATTCAGGTGATGTATTGATTATGCCCATGATGATTGTATGTTTTTTTCTTGTCGAATCGAATATGTTCATAGGGTTTAAGACAATCTCCCTACAAATTAGGTTATGCCAATAAGAGGCTGGTACACGCAGTATTCGAAACTGTTGAAAGATTTTGGATATTCAAGATCAGACGATACGAATGCGGCACGAATTCTAGATGGAATAATAAAAAAACCCATCTCGGAGAATAGGATCCGTCGTTTGATCTTTGGTAAGACAGTAATTGTTATTGGAGCTGGCCCATCTTTAGGGCAGACGATTTTGGCGTCTCGCAGACTGCCGGTCACAAAGATCGTGGCAGACAGTGCCGTAAAGACAGTATTAAAGACAGGTATTATTCCAGATATTGTGGTAACAGACCTTGACGGCGATTTAGCCTCGTTACAAAAAGCCGATGATTTAGGCTCATTGATGCTAGTTCATGCGCATGGTGATAATGTAAAGACATTACCAATAGCAAAAAAATTTGTGAACGTAATGGCCACCACACAAGGTAGACCTGTGGGGCACGTTCGCAATTATGGTGGATTTACCGATGGTGATAGATGTGTTTTCTTGGCTGAATCATTTGGGGCTGAAAAAATTATACTCTTTGGAATGGATCTTGGCAGACGTATAGGAATACATTCATCCACTGCCCGTAAAGATATGCAAACAAAGATGGCAAAACTGCGCCGCGCCAAAATACTCTTGGAATGGCTTGCCGAAAGATCCAAAAGCCGTCTATACACAACGTCTAGTAGAATTCGAGGATTTGAAAATATCCGATACGACCGTCTAGATTTTGCATAGCTTTGATCAATACATCTGTTTACCGTGCGCTTTTAATACCCATATGACTATTTCACAGTATGCAGTCGCCTGAAGAGATACGCGAGATTACTCGGTTGCGAGATAAAATAGAACAAAAGATAGATGCTGCCCATGAAGATCTGCTGTTTCTAGAAGAATCTCTCAAAGCCGTCGACCTACTTTTAAAGAGATCTAGTTTTACAAAGGCATCTTCAATACCCCTTGAACCTGAGAATACAAAACCCAAGACCAAAATCGAACCTGAAACCCAAACCGATGATACCTCTGAGAGTATTCCGATGACAAATACGTCAGATGGTCGTGTTATTGCAAACGCTTACTTGACACCTGACAGGCTAGCTATAATTTTGAATAAAGATCTTGATTTGGAGCAGACTACACCACCGTTTCAGACGTATTTTCTTGATAGGGTCATGGCAGATATGAAGAAAAAAGATGCCAAGGTTCAAGGAGAGGATCAAAAAGTTATGGATTATACAATAAACAAAGTAGGTTCTATAATGCGTGAGATTATTATTGAAAACTATCGTAATCATCAAACAGCCATGGAAATAATCAATACGGCCACTTGGTCTTTTAACAAAATGCTTGAAAAAACTAGCAGGTGATTGCATGGACAAAATAGTCATACTGGATTTTGGTTCCCAGTATAGTCATCTTATATGCCGAAGGATACGTGATTTTGCAGTCTATGCTGAGCTCTTACCATATGGTACACCAGTTGATAAAATCAAAGAGCTGACCCCCAAAGGCTTGATACTCTCTGGAGGTCCAGCTAGCGTATACGAACAAGGATCACCAAAACCCGACTCTGAGATCTTTGAGATGAACGTGCCGATTCTAGGTATATGCTATGGACATCAGCTTGTGGTGGATAGACATGGCGGTAGTATAAAACGCGCAAACAAGGAATATGGTGCATCCAAGCTAGATATGCAGGAAAATAGAATATTTGATGGACTCGGTAGGCAGATAACTGCATGGATGAGCCATGGAGATGAGGCTGAAAAAATTCCACCAGAATTCAAAGTCATAGGTAGCACGGAAAACTCTGCGACTGCTGCAATAACCTTGGAAGAGAAATCCATATTTGGATTACAGTTTCATCCCGAGGTGACTCATACTGAACAAGGTTCAAAGATACTAGAAAATTTTACAGTTAACATATGTGGTGCCAAAAAAGAATGGACAATAGATTCGTTTGTGAAAAAAACCATTAGACAAATCTCTTCTATAGATGGAGACGTTTTATGTGGTGTTAGCGGTGGCATAGATTCTACAGTGACGGCTCTTTTGATACACAAAGCAATTGGTAATAGGTTAAAATGTATTTTTATAGACAACGGGCTGTTACGTCGTGGTGAATCAGAACAGGTTCAAAAGATGTTTGTAGAAAATTTTGGCGTCAATTTTACCCTTATTGATGCTAGTAAAAAATTTCTAGAAAAACTTCAAGGTAAGACCAATCCAGAGGAGAAACGGAAAATAATCGGCGAGGCATTCATCGAAGAGTTTTCGAGATTTGCCAAAGATGGAAATTTCCGATGGCTTGCACAAGGAACTCTGTATCCAGACGTTATAGAAAGTGGAATATCAAAAGGACCGGCAGCAGTTATAAAATCACATCACAACGTGGGCGGACTACCAAACTGGCTGAATCTAGATCTGCTTGAACCATTACGAGATCTATACAAAGATGAAGTTAGAAAGATAGCCAAGATGCTTGATGTTCCAGAGTATATGCGTAAACGTCATCCATTTCCAGGTCCTGGTCTTGCAGTGAGAATAATTGGAGAAGTGACAAAGGAAAAACTTGCAATATGTAAGACTGCAAGTGCCATCGTGGAAGATGAGCTCCATCTAGCTGGTCTATATGGAGACATTTGGCAGGCGTACGCTTTGGTAGGAGATGACCGAGCTGTAGGTGTTGTTGGCGATGAGCGAAGATACGGTAGAATAGTCACAATCCGTATAGTCAATTCTATAGATGCAATGACTGCAGATTGGACGCGCGTACCCCATGATATATTGGACAAGATGGCTAGACGTATAACCAACGAGATAGAGGAGGTTACGTGGGTCACATATGCGATATCGAGTAAACCTCCATCCACCATAGAACCTCTATAATATCAAAAATTATATTATATTATAATATAATATTAATAATCAAGATGTCGGACATAGAAGAGATACTAGTAAAGATTACCTCTGCAGGCACAGTTACTGTTCCAAAACAGTTGAGAAAGCATATGGATATGCAAAAAGGTGATTATGTAAAAATATACCTAGAGGGAGATTCACTTGTGGTCAAAAAAGCCACAATCACATAAGGTATTGTACACTAGTTTAGTTGAGTAATTTTAATGGTTTGTTGATCAAAGCTTACAACTCCTATTAAGAATAGATTTTATCAAACTCAATTATGACCTTTCAGA
The DNA here is from genome assembly GCA_029948415.1 of Cenarchaeum symbiont of Oopsacas minuta. Taxonomy (NCBI): domain Archaea; kingdom Thermoproteati; phylum Nitrososphaerota; order Candidatus Cenarchaeales; family Candidatus Cenarchaeaceae; genus Candidatus Cenarchaeum; species Cenarchaeum symbiont of Oopsacas minuta. Next base: position 127,966 of record JAJIZT010000001.1, on the reverse strand, counting down.
ACAAGTGGGCAAAACAGACAACACCAGGACTGACAGAAAAGGTATCGGATATGCTAAAACATAATGGTCCTCTAAAGCCACGAGTTCAGGCAGCCATAGTGCGCTTACAAAAACAGGTCACAAAACTTGACGGCATGCTTGGCAAACTAGCAGAGCGTGACGCTAAAATTTTCAGTAGAATAGTTCAAGCAACTCAACAACATGATACACATACGAGCAAAGTGCTCTCGAGTGAGCTTGCAGAAGTGCGCAAAGTTTCAAAGGTTTTGGGTAATGCACGCATTGCATTGGAACAGATAGAACTTCGTCTTTCAACTGCACACGATCTAGGTGATACTATCGTAACAATAATGCCAACAATAGGTCTCATGAAGGGCATGAAATCTTCATTGGCAAAATTCATGCCAGGAGCGGATCAGGAGATTGGCAAAATGGCAGAGATGTTAGGTGGTATGATGACAGACACCTTTACCAACGATTCAAGCTTTGCAACAGATACTGCAACCACTGAAGAGTCAGAAAAGATACTCCAAGAGGCAGCTGCCATAGCAGAGAATACGGCAGATTCAAAATTCCCAACCATGCCGACAGATATAGATCAGTCTGTAGAGACACCAAACAAATTCATGTAGAACTTGGCGTATCTTGACTTTGCATTGATCTTTTAAACTGTGTAACTTTTTCCTTTTCTCTATTTACCATGCTATCTATTCTAGAAAGCATCTCTGTAAAGTTGCCTACGATTCCACGTACTTCGTCAGCTTCTGACTCTATCTGAGAGCGTTTTTTAGTAAGATTTTCAATCCCTTTGCTCTCATCATCGATGTATTCTTTGATCTTGATCAGCTGCTCTCTGAGATTTTTTATGTCAACAGCTTCTTCTTCAACGTCTTTTTCAAGGCGTGATCTTTTATCTTTTAGAGTTTTTATTACATGACCTACATAGTCTATAGACTCTTCGAGTTTTACGCGCTTGTTCATTAGACCATCTATTCCAACCATAGATCCTGCAGTTTGCTCGTCGTCTTGGCGAGTAGATTCCAAATTCTTTGATGCTTTTATAGTCTGCTCTAGGGTTGAGCTGTTTAGATTGTCATTTGGAGCTTTAGCCTCCATCGTTTCGCCATCATCCTTATTTTTACTAAAGAATCCTGTCATACATGACAATATTGCCCGTTATTATTAAAGACGTAGGTCTTTTTTCAGCACCAGATCTTACAATCGTAAAGCCAAACTTCATATAATTTTCATTTATGAGCCATGTATGGCCTCAAATGTAATATCAATTGGCGTTGGAATCCCAATGATGGTGGTAGGTGCGTTGATGGCTCTATTTCTTCCCCAATATGATATGGAGATTGCGTCTACCATTGAATTTATTGGCAGTCTTATTGGAATCCTTGGAGCGATCTTTTTCATATCTGGCCTCTTTTATACAAAACAGCCAATAACACATTAGATCAAATACACCACAATAAATAATCGTCTAGTTTATTCTGTATCATGAAAGTTAGATTAACTGAGATATTTACTTCTATAGAAGGAGAAGGGATTTTCTGTGGAACCAAAACCCTCTTTGTGCGCCTAGCTGGATGTCCTTACGGATGTTTTTATTGTGATACGCTTGATTCACTTCCACTTGACTCTGGAACAGAATATGAAATAGACGAGGCGTGTGATATGATATCTAGAGAACTGCAGCCGAGTACTTACAAAGTCAATTTTACTGGTGGCGATCCACTCATACAACATGAGGCCGTAGCTGAGATGGCAAAGTTTGTCCAGTCCAAAAATGTACCCACCTATCTAGAATCCTCATGCTTTGAGGTGCAAAGATTTTCACACGTGTTATCATTTATAGACATCGTAAAGATTGAATTCAAAACCGTCGAATCAGGATTTGTATCTCCCGAACAGCATCCAAAGCTGTTTGAGCAAGCATTAGAATGCCTTGAAGGATCAATCTTGGCCGAGAAAAAAACATACATCAAGATTGTAGTGAGCTCAAAGACAAATTTTGTTGATTTTGAAATTATGCTTGAAAAAATATTCTCCAATTCTGCAGCCACCAAAATTCTAGGCCTGATTATACAGCCTACACATGGAATTGCAGAACCAAAGCTACCTCTTTTAATGCAAATGTATGATGCTGCAGCCAAATACCATGTAACTGTCAGAGTAGTGCCACAAATGCATAAAGCCATCGGAGCTCCATGAAATCTCTCGCATAACGCAAATATGTGACCAAATAAACTGGCATGATAATGGATGAAGTGCGGATAGAAAATTTGATCAAAAACTTGATAATCGAGATAGGCGAAGATCCAACGCGTGAAGGTCTCCACGATACCCCAAAACGTATAGCCAAGATGTACAAAGAGATCTTTGGAGGATACGAGAGTGACCCTCAACTTGCGGTACAGTTTTCGGTGGATTCTGACACAGTCATAATTCGGAACATTAAATTCTATTCAATGTGCGAACATCACATGTTGCCATTTTATGGTAAAATACACATAGCATATTCTCCAAACGGAAGAGTATTTGGCGTCTCAAAATTAATTCGTCTAGTAGAAAAATACTCTCGTAGATTGCAGATTCAAGAACGTCTTACAAAAAATATAGCTGATGATCTGTATTCACAAGGAGTAAAAGGAGTAGCTATTATAGCACAGGCTGAACATTTCTGCATGAAGATGCGCGGCGTTCATAGCGACGCAGAAATGATATCTAGCACATTCCGTGGAATATTCAATAAACAAGTAGAAAAAGACAGCATCATATCATTGATTCATAACAACACTTTGAATAGAGGTAACCTATAATGATTTACAAAATATTAACTACATGTACAGTGAGTGCCCTCGTATGACCGCTCATGATAATATCAGTGTGCCAGATGAATCTTGGCCAAACTGGATTTGGTATGCCATAGAATTTGCCATAGTCTTTGCAGTCTCGATGGTGATTGCTTGGCAAATATCTGATGCTATTTTGTATAATGTGGCAGATGCAATTGGTCATGGTGATGCACTCGAATCGTGGGACGGTGTTACCATAATGACAAGCGTTTTTCAAGATATACCAAATGATATCCAAAATAAAATTATAGCAACCTCCAACTGGATCTTTTATGCCATATTTGCAGGGTTTTTCGGTATTTGGTATTTAGGTCTACGTCAAATCATTTTAAAGAAAAAAACTTTCGCCTAGGCAAGATATACAGTCTTGTCTGATATATTTGCACGCATAAAAGCTGCTTTTCGATTGTTGCACGACTCACACCTGCCGCATTGGTATTTTTTATTCATATAACAACTCCATGTGTCAAAGAGCGTATCTCCAAGCTTGTCATGACCAAATCTTAATAGATCACTTTTTGAGAGAGAATCAGAATACGGACTCCAAATCTTGATCTCTTTATGCAGACCAGACTTTATGCCATCTTTTTCACCAAGATTGAATGCATCTGCAAGTTTCTTCGCAAACGTGGGTCTGCAGTCTGGATAATTAACATCGCCTACATGTGCGCCATATCCTACCAGCTGTGCGCCCAAAGTATATGCCCATGCTGAGGCAACCGACAAAAAAATGGCATTACGTATAGGTACCACTATAGAGTATTCAAATTTGTCTGGAATATCTTTACTAGAGTCAGTAAGAACATTGTCGCCATAGAGATCTTTCATGAAACTAATGTCGACAATTTTATGCTCTTTAATTTTTAGATGCTTTGCAAGTTTTTTTGCTGCAATTATTTCATGTTTTGCACGTTGGCCATAGACGAATGTTATTCCATATAGATCGTATTTATTAGATAACATTACTGCTGCACAAACAGAATCCGCACCGCCACTATATACGAGGACTGCCTTTTTCTTCAATGTTTTCTTGAACCTTTCTTCCGTATGGCGCCGGCACTAGGTCTACATATGATAGTCGTGCACTTGGTTTTAGATGAAAGAAAACCTTTTTCCATAGCATTACAAATTCCATCCAAGTCTGCTCTCGTTGTAGAGAATGCAATGACCGATGGACCAGCTCCGCTTATAGTAAATCCATATGCACCTGCCTCCATAACGCCTTTTCTAATCTTTTCAAAACCAGGTATCTTGGTTTTTCTTATGGGTTCCACAATTACGTCGTTGACGGCTCCTCCTATGACCTCTGAATCTTTTACGGCAAAGGCAGCTGCCATCGATGCAGCGTTTGATATGTTTTTTGTACAGTCTTCAAAAGAAACATTTCTTGAAAGTATGCTACGTGACACCTTTGTTTTTTTCTTTGGCACATCAATATGTGGAACTGCCACGCATAAAGCAAGATCTTTGGGAGCCTCTATCCTCATTATCCGAAGCGGTTTATCTCGAATTATGACAAACCCACCTAACACCGATGCGGCCACATTGTCGTAATGTATAGTGCCAGCACTTGCTCTCTCACCTTGACCTGCATGTCTGACCAACGTGTCTGGTTCCAAATTTAGCTTGAAAAGCCTGTCAAATGCTATTGCCGCAGCTGCTGCAGAAGCTGCACTACTGCCAAGACCAAACCCTGCAGGTACTCCTTTTTTAATAGAAATCTCAACTCCTTGTTTTATACCATATTCGGTAGCCATTTTGCCTACTACTATTCCAGCCGTGTTCTGTAGCTCGTTTGAAGGTGTTCCATCTGAATCAACTATCCGTACACCTTTACCTTTTTTTGTTATAGTCACGTTATCATAAAAGGCATCTAGTCCCAATCCAAAAACATCAAATCCAGAACCCAAATTGGCAGTTGAAGATGGTGCCTTTACAGTAACTGCGAGCACCATCAGTCTTCAATCTCCTCGCCTAGATTGATGATTCTACTAAGAGCCATCTCCAAATTTATCATACCCGTGCCAGTAACACTAGATATAGGAATTAGTCCTTGTGAAAGTCCACCCAAGTTGAGTCCACGAAGTACGTTTGATACAAGTGAATATGATTCACCATCGGTACTTGAAGCTATGGCATTTTCCAATGCAGGTAGATTTGAAGACCATTTTATAATCTCGTCTATCATATCTGTAATTAAATCCTGTTTGCTTAGTACGTTTATCATTGACATACCTAACCTTAGCCTAACAGAAGTTGCTAGCATCGATATGGAAACAAAGTTTGTTGGATTGGTAATTAATTTACCATCATACATAAAGATCCCAACTTTTTCTTCTGCTTCTAGATTTTCTATAATGTAAGGTCCGCTATTTCTGTACGCAAAGAGTTCGATTTGACCTGGCGTATCCACTATGAGATAGTCTGGATTTATCGTGTTTGATTCGTTTTGTATGACATCTAGCTTTGAGGCTACAAGATCGCTTGCCATTACCAGTGCACCGTTTGGACCAAGTTTATGTTGTCTCATCAGGGAAACCACGTCTATATGATCGCGTATATCAATATCGGGAGCATATAGTGTATCTTCTACCCCTGGGTCTAGATTTAAAATCGCTGGAAAAGATCCACTCTTCGTATAATGCTCTTTGATCCTTGTAACCAAGGTTGATTTACCGGATCCGGCCGTGCCAGCTATAAAGATAATTTTCAATATCTTAAAACATCCATTGCTTGTATTTTAACAAGGAGGCTCATGCATGATGATTTGAGCTTTAGCTTTTATTTGTCAAAGGTAATATGATGTCATGAACTGGAGACTGATCGCCATACCCGTTACGCTTGTGCCTATATTGGCAATAGCCTTACAATTTGAGATCGGCATTGATGATGTTCTAGCAGTTGGTCTTTGGCCGTTTGTAGGAGCGATCATCGCCGTAATGGCAAAACTGGCATTACAAGGTATAAAATTTGCTTATATTGCCCGTTCTTACATTGGAAATTCTTTTGACAGCATTAAAAAACTAGTAGGAGTGCGCATGGGAAGTGAATTTATAAAATTTACAACCCCGATGTTTGTAGGAGCTGAACTTGTGGTAATCTATTATCTTCACAAAAAAAATGTAAAAACTTCACAGGCTACATGGGTTGCCATTTTGGATATTGTAACTGAAGTGTTGGCCGCTGGAACACTCTCAGTTATTGCAGGAATTATCGCTCTAGTAAACGGTGCATATGTAGTTGCTGCTGTAGTATTAGGAACAAGTATACCGATAACCGCACTTTGGGTAACACTATTCTTTTTGTCATCTAAACGTACATTTCAAACTCCTATTGTGATAAAAAAACTTTTAATAAAAATCGGCAAGAAAAAAGCAGCAAAAATTGTAGAGGATGCAAATGTTTGGATGAATGACATTTGTTATATGAGCCGAAACAACATGCATACGACAAAGGCAAAAAAAGTATTTCTAGTATCCCTTACCGCATCAATGGTTTCTTGGATTTTATATGGTATATCATTTTTTATAATTACTCTTGGAACTGGTTACGTATTGGGCGCATTTGATTCTGTAATGGCAGTAATGGGAGCAAATGCAATAGGAAATTTGCCTATTACGGTGGGCGGTTCAGGTCTTGCTGAGTTTGGAATTGTGGCGTTTCTTACAAACGCAGATATATTCAATTTGGATATAACAGGGCACTCGGATATTTGGAAATCAGTAATAGGCTGGCGTGTTGCCACATACTATGTCCCTATAGCGATAACATGGTTTTTGCTTGTAAAATTAGCACTTTCAAAATATAAAAACAAGGCAAACGTAGGAACCGTCAATTCTGCCCCAAAATAATATGTTAAAAATATTGACTATTTTCAAAATTTTATATGATTAATTCTTTTAATTATCTAGATGGCCGATAAATTTTATGCTAAAACAAGTGAAAAAACGGGAGATGTGTCCAGTCTGCAAGGTTCCACTAAAACCTGCATACTATAAAAAAATGAACCATGGTGTACTACAATGGTTTGGTAAGGATTTACTAGTATGTCCAACAGAATTCTGTACTGTCTTAGCAACTCATACAAACAATCGTGTAATGTATCTAGTACCACGTCCTGGCTTCAAGTTAAAATCAATGCATGGCAATTCGGTCTCGGCTCGCATACTATATCATTCACTTGTAGAATAACTGCACAAACGATACGAATACATTAAATCAACCGTCAAGATGTAATGGTGTATGGTAACCTCGAGAAAAAAAACCGTAAAACGTACGACCGGCGAGACGACTGTGACAGTATCCATAAATCTTGATGGTTCTGGCAGAGTTTCAGCATCTACGGGAATCAGTTTTATTGACCACATGATTATCGCATTTACAAAACATGCAATGATGGATCTAAAGATAAACGCAGTATCTAAAGACAACATAGAACACCATTTGGTGGAAGATGTGGCCATTACGATAGGATCTGCCATAGATAAAGCCCTTGATAAGAGATCTGGCATCACGCGGTTTGGACATGCATCGATACCAATGGATGAGGCATTAGCAGAGGCTTCTGTAGATTTGGTTCGCCGACAGTTTTCAGTCATCTCGCTGTCGCTAAAACGATCTAACATTGAAAAAGTTTCAAAGGAGGATCTAGAACACTTTTTCCAATCACTTTTGATCAATATGAATAGCTGCATACATGTAACCGTAAAGGACGGTAAAAACGATCATCACAAGGTGGAGTCTGCTATAAAATCACTTGCAGTTGCACTACGTCAAGCTATGTCCTTTGATTCCAAGCAAAAAGGAATACCAAGCACAAAGGGCAAGATGGTGGATTAAGATTGTCACGTGTGGCAATATTTGACTATGGCGCAAGTAACATATTCAGTTTGAAAAACGCTTTGGAACGATGCGGAGCAAAAGTCATAGTAATAGATGATCTTAAAGATACAAGTACCATCTCTGGCCTTTTGCTTCCTGGTGTAGGTAATTTTGATCCAGCTGTACGTAGTATATGTGGTAACTCGGAAATTACATTCAAAGAGCGCATCGGAGCATCCATTCCTGTATTGGGAATTTGTCTTGGCATGGAGATGTACTTTGAGCATAGTCAGGAGGGAAAAGAGCCTGGATTTGCCGCAATGAAAGGAGAAGTGATCTTGTTACCAAATATGATAAAAGTGCCACACATGGGATGGAACAATCTAGAGACGTGTGGGGACTCTAAACTTTTGTCGGGAATAAATGACAAAAAAATTTGGGCATATTTTGTGCACTCGTATTATACAAACCCAAAAGACCCACGAATCGTAACTGCCACTACAGATTACGGAATTAAAGTACCAGCAATCGTGGAATCGGGTTTGTTATATGGAACACAATTTCATCCAGAAAAATCCGGACATGTTGGAAAGATTATACTTGAAAACTTTTTGCGAGAGTGTCAAAAATGAAGGCAATAGCTGCAGTTGATATAATGGACGGCAAGGTTGTGCGGTTATTACGTGGTAATCCAAAAGAATCTACCATATACGGAGATGACCCAGTGGCGATGGCAAAACGGTGGGCCAAAGAAGGAGCAGATATGTTGCATATAGTGGATCTAGATGCGACACTAGGTCGTGGCTCCAACTTGAATCTGATCAAAGAGATTGCAACAACAGTAGATGTGCCAGTAGAGATCGCTGGCGGTTTACGTAACGCCAAAATTCTTGACAAAGCTGCATCGTGTGCAGACTGTCTTGTACTAGGTACCTTGGCATTTGAGGATCATCATGCTCTAGAAAAAGCACGCTCTAAATACGGAACAGATCGCCTAATAATATCAGTAGATCATCGTGATGGCATCATCGTGATAAACGGTTGGCAGTCAAGTACTGGAGTAGATCTGCTAAAGGGAGTGGACAGTTTATGCGTATGGGATTTACCCATTTTCTTCTAACAAACGTTTCTTGTGACGGTACTATGGAAGGTCCAGATATAGATGGTCTGCGCGCCGTGGTTGCAACAGGTGCTAAAACCATCGCAAGTGGGGGCATATCTGGAATAAAAGACGTACAGCTCGTAAAAGAATGCGGTGCCTATGGAGTAATGCTAGGCAAGGCGCTATATGAAAACAAGATTAGCATACGAGAGGCCATAGCAGAATGCTGACAAAGAGAATAATACCGTGCCTTGACGTATCAAAAGGACGCGTCGTAAAAGGACTACACTTTGGTTCGTTGCGTGATGCTGGAGATCCAGTAGATCTTGCAAAAAAATATAGTGATGATGGTGCAGATGAGCTCGTCTTTTTAGATATAACCGCATCAGAACAAGGTCGCGAGACATTAAAGAGTCTTGTACAAAATATTGCCAAAGTAATAGACATACCATTTACCGTTGGTGGTGGAGTTGGAGAGATTCAACATGCAAGAGACATACTACTCTCGGGTGCAGATAAAGTTGGAGTAAACACAGGAGCTGTAAAAAACCCGCACCTGCTAACTGAGCTAATGGAGATATTTGGCAAACAGTGCGTTGTGGCGGCAATCGACGCAAAGCGAAATTATGCTGATTCCAAAGATGTCACAATTTTTGAAAAAGATGGGAAAACTTTTTGGTATGAAGTTTTTACGTATGGTGGAAAAAAATCTACTGGTATTGACGCCATAGCTTGGGCTAGTAAAGCTGCCTCGATGGGTGCAGGTGAGATATTGATTACAAGCATCGATGCGGACGGAACAAAAGATGGATATGAAATCACTTTGACAAAAGCCATCTCAAAAGCCGTCCCAGTACCAGTTGTCGCCTCTGGAGGATGCGGAACCATCCAACATATGGCTGATGTGCTAAAGGATTCGGGTGCGGATGCAGCATTAGCAGCATCAATCTTTCACTATGATTCGTATGGTGTAAATGCAGTAAAGCAATTTTTACAAAAACAAGGCATATCTATAAGATTATAGATTTGTACTTATAACGCTATCACATCATATGTCACACATGGAAAAAGATATCGAGCAGATCGATTTTACAAAAGGTGATGGTATCATACCAGTCATAGTACAAGATGCTGCAACACTCAAAGTTCTCACTTTGGCATATGCTAACAGAGATGCATTAGAGCGTGCCAAACAAACTGGCAATTCATGGTTTTGGAGTAGATCTAGAAAAAAGTTGTGGATGAAAGGTGAAGAATCTGGCAACACTCAAAAAATAAAAGAGATACTCGTAGATTGTGATTCTGACGCACTAGTATATCTAGTAGACCCGTCAGGTCCTGCCTGTCATACAGGCAAGGGTACATGCTTTCACAACATTCTCCGATAAAAGATAATACAACACCTGACTAAAGAGATCTTGATGAAAGATGACCGCACCGAATTAGCAGATCTAATAGAAAAATATGCCATCTCGTATTCAAAAGAACCTTTTACACTAGCCTCTGGTGTAAAGTCACACTTTTACTTTGATCTACGTCAGGTTAGTGGTGATGCTGCAGGCATAGCTGCAATTGCTCGAATCATGTACAAGATGATATTAGAGATTGGAGGAATAAAATCAATAGGCGGTCTTGAATCTGGTTCGATATCTATCGCCGCTGCAATCTCACAGCAAAGCTATATCAAAGATCCAAAATGCACACTTTCGTCATTTTATGTTCGTAAAAAAGTAAAATCTCACGGTGCAAAAAAACGTATTGAAGGAAGGCCACAGACTTTAGTTGCCATTGTAGATGATGTAATAACTAGCGGTAACTCTGCTATAGAAGCACTAGATGCAGTAAAATCTGCAGGATATGATTCAAAATGTCTCTTATCCATAGTGTACAGAGGAAATAAAGAACAAAAAGCAAAGATCAAAGAGTATGGAAAATTTCTATACATCTTTGATGAAAAATATTTTCTTGATCGATATTTAAAAAATCACAAACTTTGATTAACATACAACATCTAGATTTTTTTCAAAACCTGGGAGAATTTCGTCTATTATTTTAAAATATGTAGGAGGGTATGATTCATCTTCAAACACTATCTTCCACTCTCCAACGAGCTCTTCTGGAGTACAGATTTTTTTATGTTTGATCGTATCTGGAGTAAAGTAAAAGTTAAAATCTGATTCTAGAGATCCATCATAAGGTTTTGTGGTAAGAAGTACATCTAGTGGAGTATAGATCAAAATGTTTCCACGATCGTCTGCTTGCAGATCACGCACCCTCATGAAAATATTCTCTCCTAAAAGATATTCATCATTATCTAGATTTATTGGTCCTTGTGGTGTCCATAGTGTGCTTACAACAATGACTGCCACTATTATCCCAATTGACGCTGATAGTGCAATTTTTCTATTCATATAGAGTCTAATAATACATCATTTTTTAGTTGTATCTACCGTTCATAATATTTCTTATATATTATCTATGAATAAGTTAAGTAATACTTAACTTGATATTAGGATCTCTCATAAGTGAAATTTGGTAGTATGATTAGGTTGGCAGAGAGTATAATCTTACAGTGTAGAGAGTGTAAAAAAGAGTATACTCCAGAATTTCGCTATGTATGCGATGAATGTTTTGGTCCACTTGACGTAAAGTATCCAACAGTTCGCATAGAAAAGGATCGCTTTGCAAACAGAGAACAGACTTACTGGCGATACCATGAGCTCTTACCCATACTTGAAAAGTCAAACATTGTAAATATTAGCGCTGGCATGACACCGCTTGTACACGCTAAAAAACTTGGAGCCAAATTAGGACTTGACAACCTTTACATCAAAAATGATTCGGTAAATCCCACATTTTCATTTAAAGATCGTCCTGCTGGAGTGGCAGTGTCAAAATCAATAGAGTTTGGTCTCTCGTCGGTAGGATGTGCATCAACTGGAAACCTCGCATCTGCCACAGCAGCGCACGCAGCAAAAGCAGGATTACCATGTCACATATTTGCTCCAGCAGACATAGAACACGCAAAGATTGTACAAGCTCTCTCATATGGTGCAGAATATCATGCAATAGATGGTACATACGATGATGCAAACCGTATGGCCGCAATGGCCAGTGACCGTAGCAGAATCGGCATTGTAAACATCAACATGCGCTCTTATTATGTAGAGGGATCAAAGACACTTGCATACGAGGCAGCAGAACAACTTGGATGGAAAGTTCCAGATCATCTAGTGGTACCTGTGGGTAGCGGGGCTATGCTTAATGCTATATGCAAAGGATTTGAAGAGTTAGAGTCTGCATCGCTTTTGGGAACAGTAGAAAATATGCACGTAACGGCCGCACAACCTAAAGGATGCGCTCCAATAGTAGATGCATATGAAAATAATTCAGAGGTAAAACCAATAGAAAAACCAGAGACAGTTGCAAAGAGTCTGGCCATAGGAGATCCAGGTGATGGTAAATACGTCATAGAGAGAATCAAACAGTACAATGGTTATGCAGCTAAAACCACCGATAAAGAGATACTTGATGCCATACTGATTCTTGCAAAGACTGAAGGAATATTTACAGAGCCAGCAGGCGGAGTCTCCGTCTCGGTACTTCAGAGAATGGTAGGGGAGGGAATTATAGACCGTACAGAGACAGTCGTATGCTATGTTACTGGCAATGGTCTAAAAGCGACTGAACCATTAATGGATATTTTACCTACACCGATTGTGACCCCTAAAGACAATAAACTATTAGCGGTGATAAAATAAATGCCAAAGATCACGCTTACCATCCCATCGGTGCTAAATTCTGGCAGAGGGGAGAAAAAACTCAAACTAGATGTTGCAAATCTAAATGACGCGTTTGCACATGCCTGCAAGGTCATGGGAGAGGACTTTGAACGCCGCGTTATGGAGTCTCCAGGTAAACCCCGTTCGCTCATCAACGTGTACATAAACGGAAAAAATTCAAAGTTTGGTGATGGATTAAAATCCACACTCTCTGATGATGATGATGTCTATATACTTCCAGCAGTGGCTGGAGGACAAGAGATGTCTGCCAAAGAGATGGATAGATATTCACGACAAATAATGCTTGAAGAGATTGGCTACAATGGTCAGATAAAATTGCGTAATGCCCGCGTATGTGTCATAGGTGTTGGAGGACTTGGACATCCGATAATCTCACGTCTGACAGCAATGGGCATCGGAACTTTAAGAATCATCGATCGTGATGTTGTAGAACTCTCAAACCTACATCGACAGATACTCTTTGATGAATCTGATGTGGGCAAAGTAAAAGTTGAAGCTGCTGCCAACAAACTCAAAAAAATGAACTCTGAATGCAAGATAGAGGTCTTTCCTGTATCAATAAACGATCATACTGCATTTGAAGTAACTAAAGGATGCGATGTGGTAATTGACGCACTAGATAGTGTAAATGCTAGATACTCGTTAAACAGGGCGTGCAGCAAACAAAAGATACCATTTGTTACAGGAGCTGCAGTGGGAATAACCGGACAGGTATTTACTATAATGCCAGATCAATCCGCATGCTATCACTGCATGTTTCCAGCACTAGATGAGGACTCGATGCCTACATGTTCCATAGAGGGCGTACACCCACCGATACTATCCATTGTAGGAGCAATACAAGTGACAGAGGCAGTAAAGATCATCTTGGGTAAAAAACCCAGCCTATCTGATCGTATACTGCACATTGATTTGGAAAACTTGGATTTTTCATTTACACGCACGTTTCGCCAACAAGAATGCCCAGTATGCGGTAATGGCAAAGAAGATCTTACCGTACCCAAGGTAATGATGATCGAAGAGATGTGTGGGCGTAATAGAGGTAAACGTACATTCTCGCTTACACCTCCAGAGACATTTGCACTCGATATTCCAAAGGTGAGTCAGACTGCTACCTTGCGTGGCTTTCGTGTGGAAAAACAAGGAGACATGGGACTTTCACTGCGTACCGATGATGTATCTGTCAGCTTTATGAATCGTGGCTCGGCTGTAATAGTGGGTGCAAAGGATGAAGATATAGCCATCAAACTGTACTGTGATCTACTTGGACGTGCACAGTAGACTCGCATTAAATAAAACTGCCATACTGATACGCATTTTATTATTTTTTATTGCAATGGCTATTTTTTTGGGCATCTTTTTTACAACTGCTGGATTTTCAGTAGATGCAAAAGATGCTGATAAACTAGTTGAAGAGTTTAGTCAAATGGTAATGGGACTAGATGGAAATGGAATATTCGTGCACAATGCAACTTTGGCATCTATTATGTTCATACCTGGCGTGGGCGCTATCTGGGGAATAATATCTGCATCAGCTACTGGATACGCTTTTGCATCTTTACTACAGATAAATCCCGATCTACCATTTACTCCTATTGGAATATTTTTTACTCCATTTGGAATATTAGAGTTGATTGCATACTCTATTGGGATCTCTCGTAGTATTTTATTGGCAAAAGTTTTGATCAAAAAATCTTTTCTAAAACGCCATATAGCGTATACCATTATAGAAATGTGTGCAATGATCATAATATTATACATAGCTGGACATGTAGAATATAATGCAATTACACAGCTAGGATAAACTCTTTTCTCTTTTCATGTGATCTAGAATAGCTTTTATCTCTATTGCCATATCATCTGAATTTTTTGCAAGATTCAATTTTTCAGGGATCTCTAGTTTAAAATTTTCATCTCTCATCTCTATTTTTTTCTTTTCAACACAGTCTATGTGGTCTATACCTGTTCCAGTTATTTTACCACATATTGAACAATTCATGTAACATACATGATGGTAATGCCATAATTTAATAATTTCAACACAGACGCATGCACAAGGGACCGTCGTCTAGATTGGCTATGATGCTAGCCTGGGGTGCTAGAGGTCGCAGGTTCAAATCCTGCCGGTCCCACCATTCATAACATATGCAAAACTATCTTTGGAATTCCCAAAGATACCACGTGGCAGCAGTACGATATGGTCTCCATTTTTCAGCAATCTCGAGTATGCGTTTTTCACTGGGCATCTCTGATAGAGAATATAGAATTTTCACTCCCTTTCTGACTCCGAGATCTCCTGCTGGCATGATATCTGATCTCCCAAGTGTAAAGATAAGAAACATCTCTGCAGTCCACCTTCCTATACCATCTTGCATACAAAGTATCTCTATGACTCTTTCATCAGAGAGCTTTGATAGGCTAGCAAGACGTAGATTATTTGTGGCTATATTCTTTGAGAGATTTTTGATATAACGTATCTTCATGTCAGAGAGCCCACAACTCTTTAGTTTTTTGTACGTAGAGTTGGCAACATCTATTGGCTTGGGGAATCTAGCAGGACGATATGCCTCACGAAATCGACGTGTGATTGATCTTGCCGCACTTCCAGATATCTGCTGTGTAATAATGGCCATTACCAAAGATTCGTATCTGCCACGTCTAACTTTTATCATATGTGGCCCAACCTTTTTTACTATCTTTGCCATCTTTTTGTCTTTACACAGATGCACTTCCGCTTTTAGCATTTTACAACCCCATCACACAAAGTAGTTCATCAAATGTACTCCTTTGTGGGTTTTCTTTGTATCGTCTTAGAGCTGTTACAAGCTTTGATTTTCTTGGCGCTTTACATATTTTACCAAGCATCTTTGCCGTATAGGATCCTATAAAGAAACTCTGCGAAGCAGACGTAACGTTTGCAATTCTTCTTTTATTACTTGCTCCTTCAAAATCTATCAGTGTAGTATGTTTTCCTATTATTGCATGTTTTGAGATTCTACTTAGCTCACCATGATCCAATCCTCCCATATCTAGTTTGTAACAATCTTCTAATATGATCCGAAGTATATCATTTTTACTAGATGCGCCATTCTCTGCCCATCGTCCTACAGTTTGTCCATCCAAATACTCCATCACAATAAAATTTTTGCTATATGCAATGATCTTTGGCCCCACACCCAAATCGTTTGCAGCACTCAACATCTTTGCTTCGGTAATCAATGTGGGTCGTTTGGAATCAATACGACGAATTTTAAGAGCTATTGTTTTTTTCTTATATCTTGCAATGACTGCAACTCCAGAATATCCTTTACCCAACACGTCAAGAGTACCTAGACGTACCTGACCCCAAAACGCCACAGAAGTAATCTGTAATTTTTCTAGTTCTGCAATTCGCGATTTGACAAGGCGTGTGGTGGGATGTGGATATCCGAGTACCGCATTATACGGCTCGAATGCAAGATCGTTAATAGGCAGAAAAGATCTTTTCATCCGTAGCAACAATCCCTCGTAATGTATCTCCTGCCTGACCTTTTATCGCCTTTGAGCTAGCATTTATCGTAAACCCATTTTTTATATCGGGCCACAGATCTTTTGGCACGCCAGATTTTACTAGCTCTGATCTCAAAATATGTTTTAGAAATTCCGTAGCGTTAGTTACTCTTCGATGCTCCAAAATACGGACATTTTCATCCGAATCCACCCACATCAACAGCGATTTTTTTATATTTTTTGAAATAAATGCCAAAGAATCATCTTTATTAAAAAATGACGGACCTTTTCTTGTCCGCATATTAGATATGGAAACTGATTCCAACATAAAATATAGTAGAGCCCCCATTTTTTTATCATAGTCTGATGATGCTCCATATCGTACAACTGTAAATCCTCCCCCTTCAAGCTGCAAAGCTAAAGATGATGCAGCTTTTTTCAACTGTCCCCATACAGTATCTGCAGACCTATCCTTGCATCGGAATTTAATCATTACACAGTTTTCAAGTGCATTTGACTTTGTAGAGAGATTTCTTGATTTAAAGAACGATGCAGACGGTTTTGCCAAAAATGTCCTACAAAGAAGAACAAACTTGCCCATACTCTCGATTGAAATTGCAGCAGCTAGATTTCTCTTGGAGTCAATTGGATCCATGATTGTTATAGGAGTGTCAAATTTTTCAGATGCATTGCCTATGACATGGCCGCGTTTAATGTGAGCCATTGCCTCGATTATTTTTTCAAAGCTCCCGTAATTATACACTAGTACCTCTGCCACGTATCCACTTAATCCTTGTGTGGATATCTCTGCACCATATATTCGGGCACATTGTAAAAATTTTTTGAGAATTCTTACATCAGACTTCATCAATGGAGTGAGATTTTTCTTCATAAATTCTGTATGAAATTGCGATCTATCTGCTGCACTCTGCCACATACCTTGTTTGACCATATAGCAAGGAACCACGTTGACTTTGGTATCTCTGACTATTGCTTCCACATACGGATGATCTGAATATCGTAAATATGGTTCATATTTGTCAAGGGCTTTTTTCCCAATATCTATTATGATACGCGAAAATCTTTTTTTAGAAACTTTTGGATCAAATTTTATAAATATATCAATATCTGCACTTTGAGGTAACCATGTACTCTTTGGATATGAACCACCTAGCTCTATGTTTTTGATCTCTGAATAACCATCTGTCTCTTCTATAACGCGATTTAGAATTTCATCAGCAATGTCAGCTTTATATTTTTCCTCAGATTTTGATGGCGTGACAAGTTTACGGATATTTGATATTATGCGTTTCATCTCTTTGCACCTATTGTTACAATATCCTTGTATGTGGAACCAGAGCTAGATAGTACACTACTCTTTAGCCTTATCGAATTCACTCTTTGTATTCCAAATTCGATGTTTTCAAACCGTTTCAAGACGTTGGCAGTATCTCCGGTCTTGTTTTTAACCCTAAAGATCGTTGCGTGGGGTAAAAATCTCTTCCTATCTACAAATCCCAAAGGCATCAGAGTCTTGGCCACTTTTGAGGCCAACTCTTTCAACATCATCCCTCCATGCCTGTCTACTCCAACCCAGATAATTTTACCCTTGGAGAAAGTAAATTCTCCTAGTCCTCTGCATTGTATATCAAATGCCTCAAAATCAACATCTTTTAGCGCTCTTACAATATCTGCAGTCTTTGAGGTATCCACTTTGCCCAAAAACATTAGAGTAAAGTGCATACTCTCTCTTCGTATAGCCCCACCCAAACCAGAATTTCTCTGCACCCGCATTATGGCATCTCCTATGAGATCATCTGTTATGTCCACAGAAACAAAAGCTCGCATCATAATATACGCTCATGCCTACAATATAACAGATTGCAGAATCATACTCTTCCAAATTACATCTTTTTCGCAAGTTTGATCTTGCTGTTCAATTAAGATACTATACAAGATTAAATCGGACGATCTGTGAGTCTAAATACTATTGATTCAATCATGCCTTGGCGTACCAGTTTTATTTTTTGTACTAGTTGATTTGCTTCAGAATGTGTAAATATATTTGTGGTTCCAACATGTTCATAAAAACTACCAAATTTATTTTTTAACGTTTTGCCAAAATATTTTTAGTGATTCTACAACATTTTTACAATCATCATTTGATCCAGCACAACGAATTTCAAACATAAATTCAACCATGTCTTACCTCGCACACATCTCTTATTAACTTGAGATTATATTTTAGATTACTCTTTTTGGGTTATGAAACTTATAGGTGCATGATTTTGAGTAAATTGCGATCTTCTCTTAATTGTAGAGTTGGATCTTCTGACCATCATAACGTACGGGGTTTATTGTATAATGTTTATAATTTTTCTACATCGGTAATTTGTTGAATATTAGGTACAGAGTATACTGGTTCTCCAAAATTATTGTATTTTTTATATTTTGATACCTGTGTGATCACAGGCCTAATGCGTATTCTATATCCATTCATTGTGTGATACTCTTGCCATATTTCTTCTATTAGTTCTAAACCTATTTTGTCAGCTATATTTGCATTATCTATTGGTATTTGATCCCTGCCAAATTTTTTTAGTTCTTTTGGTACGATTGCATTAACCAAATTTATTGCCGCAAATCCAATATTTGGTATTTGTTGTGAAGAAATTGGTTCAAGCAAAAACATTTTTTGGACAGAAAGTTTTATTTTAAGAACAGTTCTATCATCCAATCTATATCTTGTATAATCTTCAGATATGACATGAAAATCAAGTTCATCATAATTTTGTATATTTTGAGGTAATGACATTCCTAATTTACCTCTACGATAACGTTTGAAAAGCGGTGTATGAAATTTATTAGATTTTTTGAATTTAAAATTTGATTGTGCAGTCTATTAATTATGAATTTAGAACCTTCTTCTTTCAACATTTTTGAATTGATTGTTTTTCCTTCAGGTAATCTTTTTATTAAATCTAACACAGCATCATCAATAACATTCTTTTGCAATCCTTTCATATTATTACTAAAATTTCCAAGCATGTTAATAACAGTAAACAATATGTTGGAATCCAATCATATTTCACTTTCAGTTTTTTGTGTTTCATATATGAGATTAATAACTAAACTTATAATCCAATCATAAGATTCATCATCCAATTTAATATTTTTATCTGCAATTAAATGATCAATATATTGTCTAATATTATCATTTATATCATCAACTTGATTTTCGTTAATTACATTTTGTTCACATAATTTTTTTAAATGTGATTCAATTATATTTTTACTGTTAATTTTAATTACTTTAAGAGGAATAGATTCTTTACGATTAGATATAAACAAATTATCAATATCATGAAAATTGAATATTGGTTTTTTTTCAAACAAATTATTTACGAACAGTGAATCTTTTAGTACAACGTCATAATTGTAAGTAGATGAATTATTATCCATGTGTGTATTTAGCCATTTAGCAATTTAAAGTTACAGTTGCCACATTCGTATGAGGTCAGCTATTCTATTTTTGTGCGTAAATGCAAAAGTTGTTTGATAACTATAGGCAGAGACGTGACCTTGAATATACAAACTGACATAAAGATATGACAAAAAAAAACTCGACGGCATCAGACAGGCCAAAATCCAGAGCTAGTGTCTAGCTATTTTATCAGGCCAAAATTTCTATGTAAACAAATCTTTGAAATGACCGACGTAAAATATTCCATGTAGTATGTACGCAAAATAATGCAGTTGGAACCTCCAAAAGTTCCAGTAAAAGTGCATGCAATCCAAAGTATACGTGATACTTGTACAAGATGAGCCTAAATGAGCAGCCAGTTAGAATCTGTCAAAAAGACTTGATTTGGAAGAGTACAGAATCTTCATCGGTAGCTTCATAGATTGCAGAATTATATCAATATACACGATGGCTCCAAATCTCATAGTGTGTTTGACTGGAATGCCTGGTGCAGGGAAATCGACCATTGCCAACGGGCTCAAATCACAAGGCTTTGCCGTAGTTGTAATGGGTGATGCAGTAAGAAAAGAGGCAGACAAAAGAAACCTTGAACACAATAGGAAAAACCTTGCATCGTTGATGGAGGATCTACGTAAAAAAAATGGTCCAGAGGCAGTTGCACGTCTTGTCGAACCACAAATCAGAAACATCTCTTCGTCTACTGTCATAGTAGATGGAGTCCGTTCAGATGATGAAATTGAATTCTTTGAAACAATTTGTACCACAAAAATTCTTTCAGTACACGCATCAAAGGATACGCGTTTTAATTATATAAAAAATCGAGGTAGATCTGATGATCCAAATAACAAGTTAAAATTTACAGAAAGAGATACAAAAGAGATCAATGTTGGAATAAGCCGTTCTATAGCGTTAGCTGATGAATCCATCTCCAACAACAACCTCACCATAGATGAACTTGTAAAAATTACACAGAAAGTTATAGACGGTTGGCTGCATTAACATGACTAAACTTGAATTTGCGTGTGGTGATCGCACATACCTAAACAACGCTTCAGTAGCTCCAATGCCGATTGCAAGTATAATGGCGATAAGTGATTTTTTAACCAAATATAGCAAGATGGGACCTGATTCTGCAGAATCTGAACCATTTGTAACAGAAATATTACGTCAGACTAGAAAAGCAATCTCAGATATAATCAAATGTCAGCCAGATGAAATAATCTTGACCCAGAGTACAACGGATGGAATAAACGCCGTAGCAAGTGGTCTACCTCACAAAGATGGTGCAATTACATTGATACGTGGAATGGAACATGAACATCATTCTAATTTCTATCCGTGGTTACGACGTACAAACGGCCATCTGCAGAGTCTTACCATTGATGAGAACGGATTCTTTGACATGGGAGATCTCCGAGCTATTATCAAAGAGGGAAGAACTGAACTAGTCTCACTCAGTCATGCCTTGTATAATACAGGGGCAATACTTGCAGTAGAAGAGGTAGGAGAGATCCTAAATTCAGAACACATACCATTTTTTGTGGACGCTGCACAGAGTGTTGGATGTCTTGAAGTAGACGTGAAAAAGATCGGTTGTAATTTTATGTCTTTTAACGGATCAAAATGGCTCTGTGGCCCTATGGGAATGGGAATATTTTATTGCAGTCGTAAAGCATCAGATACGCTTGAACCGTTAGGTATTGGTGGGGAGTCAGCTACTGTATACGTAGATGGATATACCAAAGTTGCATTCAAAGGAATGCCAGAGAAATTTCAGACGGGGTTTCGTAATTATGCCGGAGCTGCAGGTTTGGTATGTTCTACCAAAATTTTATCCGATTATGGTTTTGGAAATATCAGAAAAAGAATATCTTTTCTAGCAAATTTCCTACGCGATGGACTATCATCGATACCCGGAGTGACATTGTATGGTCCTAGAGAAGATCATCTGAGAACAAGTATCGTACCATTTACTACAAATGTGGCTCCAAAAGATGCGGTAAAAAAACTTGAGAGTAACGGATTAGTGTTGGCTGTACGGGAGATTGGAGAGAAAAAGATTATCCGTGCCTCACCTCATATCTTTAACACAGAATCCCAAATGGAAGATGCCATACGGGTAATAAAGACATTATAGACTAGTCTTGTTCTTCTATTACCATCATAGTTAGAGTGGATTGAACCCTACTTATCTTTCTGATTTGATTTGTGATTATTGCACGTACTGTTTGTGATTTATCTGCAGTTATCTTTATGACAATATCATATATTCCATATACGCCTTGTATCTCATATTTTAACGAGTTTTCAGAATCTAGCATTTGTTTTACTTCTTTTATAATTGATGCATCAGATCCAAGCTCTGAATTTATCAGAACAAATGCTGTTACCACAGATACAATATACATCACATGTTATTTAACTATTGACTTTTATACGATTTTTATTATATAATTAATTTTTATTTTGATAATTAAAAACTTGATATCTACCATTTTGATCAAATAGCATTTTATAAAATTTGATATGGTCTATTGAATTATAACACAAGAATTAATGCATACGAGAAGAAAATTATTGCATAATGGTAAAGATATGTACAAAATAGATTATTATCAAAAACTAGATCTATAAAAATAAATATTAATCCTATTGATCAATTCTAGAAAAGTCCAAAGATCTAGTATATTTCTACGACTAGAGTTATCAAATCTACATGGTGAAATTCAAGATGAATGATTGAAATTGCAGTACAATCTAGATCGTATATGGGGATGGTAGATCTTACAATGACAGTATCGCCAAATATGGAAGCATTTCCGGGATCACCGCTTCCACAGTTTGTTAAATGGGCTCATATCGACCAAGACGGATACAACATGGAACTAGTCTTTATGAGCTCTCACACGGGAACGCATATGGATGCACCAATTCATTTTAACAAAAATGGCGCATCCATTGACACAGTACCACTATCTAGATTAATCTGCAACGCTTCATTGATACGAGTAAAATTAAAAACAAACGGCACAATCACAAAGAGCGATATTACTGCTTTTGAATCAAAATACGATAAACTTGTACCTGGCCAGGCTGTGGTCTTTGCAACTAGATGGTCAGATCAAATAAAACGTAGGGGATATTTTGAGCGCAATCCTGGTATCTCGTATAATGCAGCAGCCTATTTGATCTTGCGAAAAATTGGTATTGTGGGCATTGATTCACCTAGCATTGATGCTGGAAACGCTCACTCATATCCTGCTCATAACTCTCTTTGCAAGGCAGGAATTCCCATAGTGGAAAATTTGATAAATCTTGGACGCATACCAAAACAAAACTTTACCCTAGTTGTTATGCCTATGAAACTGCGAGGTGCGACAGGTTCACCAACACGTGCAATGGCATTGTGGGACAATGATGCACCGCATAAACATACACAATCCTAAAAATACCCCATTACATAAAACGTATTGTGAGCAAAGTAGGAGATATCTATCGTAATCTACATGGTAGAATAACAAAAAAACCAACAAACTTTTCATGGATCATAGAGGATAAACTTGCAGGCACAGGTAGACCTATGACTAGAGATGAATTTGACTGGCTTGTAGAACAAGGAATTGATTCAGTGATAACTATGACAGAAGAACCACTTGAAAAATCGTGGACAGATAAGATTGATTGGCTACATCTACCAACACCCGATTTGGAACCACCTTCGTCTGAATCGATAGACAAAGCGATGGATTTTATTCATAAACGGATCTCAAGTGAATCTAGAAATTCTTTAGCAGTACATTGTCAGGCAGGTCTTGGTAGAGCTGGAAGTATACTAGCTTGTTATATGATACGCTACAAAGGTTATACTGCAAAAAAAGCGATCGAGTATATTAGAAAAGAGAGACCTGGCTCAATCCAGTCTGAATCCCAAGAGAATGCGCTCTTTATGTATGAAAAACGTGTACGTGCTGACTAGTTTTCCTGTACAGTTGATTCCAATTTACCATCTTTGACTATAATCTTGACATTCGTCCCATTTTTAAAAATCAACAACAATTCGCCATCCTTTTCTTCTACTTTTAATAGATCTTGCATCTTTATACTGTTAAATTTATCCATACAAATCTACTCTGGTATAGATATAGTTTCTATCTTTTCATTTACGACTTTGATGAAAAGAAATCTGTTATCTTTAAAGATAACAGTTATGCCGCCTTCTTTGTCTGGTTCTTCTACCTCTAAGACAGGTTGACCTAAAAGTCCGTCATATTTTGTCATTGTTTGTCTGTTATACAACCCCGTTTATATCCTAATTGATTTATTACTCTTCCAAATTAGGTCTTTTTCGCAAGTTTGATCCTGCTGTTAAATTAGGGTGTTTTTTGTTAAATTAGGGATCTATTCTAGATCCTGATCGCATGAGATCTTATGCATAATGAATTAATTTTCAAAATTAATGTAGTTTATGCCTAAAAATTTAACATTTTCAATTTAAAATTTGATTGTGCATAAGATCTAATATCTTGTGGATGGTACTTCAAAACTCTAGACAGTTACAAATAATGCAAAAAGTATGAAAATGAGCAATTAATCACCATATCATTATAAAAACAATTAATGACGTATCACGCTATATTTTATCAATGCTATTTGACCTTTTGATTCACTGTGCAATTTATCAATAATTGTTTTAGCATCTGCATATGTATGTGAAGTTGTACTTACAATATGCTCGTATATTCCATTATTTTTTTTAACATTGTGTTTACCAAATTGATCATTGAGTGTGTTTTCTATATTTTTACATTGTTTTTGATGAGATGAAGTACAACAAACTCTAATTTCTATGTCCAAATAGATCGACTACAAATACTTGTGTTTTATTCATTATGATTAATTAAAATAAACTTTATATTAATTTTTCAACTTTATCAAAACCCATGAATGATCGTCAAACGTCTGTGACCAATTCCATACGTCCAGCATCACTCTTCACGAACGCCAATAGATGACCGATCTCTAATCCTACTACGCCTAACCTCTTCAGGCTAGTGATCGTGCAGCTATACATGGACTAAGATGTTACAAGAATTATGGCATATATTATACAGATGGTTTTGGAGAGAACATTACACAGAATTGGATTTTTGATGTGAATAGTAACGGGTTCAACAAGAACTGGTATACGGCAAATGAGATGGCAAGTTTCTTTGTAACTGACTGGTCTACAAGTCCAGGTCATGGAGAAAATATGTTGAATTCCGAATATACTGAGATCGGCATTGGCGTCATTATTGATAATGATGGGCAGTATATGCAACGCAGAATTTTTGCTGATTTGGTAGAAGAACGTGTCTTCTAGATCCCGTTGATGTTACAATACCCTCACAACACAGTTTCTCTATCATCTGCATATCAATAGTTGGAGTTCAACTAGCTCTATACATGAGCAAAACCCATCATAGATATGGTAGTATAGCTTTTGATCAACAATTTTAATAAAATCAAAACATTGACAAAAAGAACCAAGATCACGCGAATCTCAAATCATAGATAGTTTACATATATTCATCAAGTAGTTATTGTGATTTTATAGTTTTTAGAGCTACACTCTACCTTGTCTGAATCTGTATAATCATGTTTATTCCATGACACAAACGTCTCTGCACTTATTTGATGCTCTCCAACCCCAAGATCGGATGCGTTTACATGAATGATCTCATCAAAGTCAAATAATTCTTGCTGTACTTCCTCTTCACTGAGTTTTATGTATGGCATAAAATTTTTGGCTACCTGCACCCACACTCTCTTTTCTTTCATTGGGTTTGTAAGCTTTGGGTTCCTAGTCCAAAATATGGATGCTTTTCTGTATGTATCTACTTTACCTAAAACATGTTTTTTTATTCCACCAGAGCGCACTTTAATTCCATATTTTATCTTTAATGTATTCTCGTTTTTATCATAAGCTTTTGTCCAGTTTTTTTCGTTAAAATCATCTCTGATTCCACCTTGGACAGAAAAACTGACTGTAATAGGTATCTTTTCATCCATGGAAAATACTCCCTTACCATATGAGAGCATTACTTCTAAAATGTTGCTTTTACTCATATTACCTGTATTGATTTATATCTATATGTGCTTTTTTAGTTCATATGCACGCGCAGATAATGTCCAAGAATCAAAAAGAGATAAATCTTTCTTTAAAAGAGACCGACATTGGAATTTTGTACATTGTACAACACGAGATGCTTAAAGTCTCAAATGTGGAATTTTCTGGCGTAATTATGAAACATCCGCTTACTGGCGAATGTTGGATGCGCGTAAACGTAAAACAATCTCCTCCTTTGACTGAGATAATATCTGCTATCGACAAGGCAATAGGCACAACTAAAGATCTGAAAAAATTATTTACTAGTAAAATAAAGGCAAAATAGATGAAATTCTGTCCCAAATGTGACATCCGTCTAAAAAAAATTGATTCTAATTTTAAATGTTCAACATGCGGCTATACTGAGAACACAAACGGAGCTCCAAAACAAAAAGAAGAAAAATCCGAAATTTCAGACTTTAACATACTAGATCAAGATGAGGGTAAAGAGGCGCTCCCTACTATAAAGAAAGACTGTGAAAAATGTGGTCATGATGAGGCAGTATGGTGGATGCTACAAACACGCAGCGCAGATGAACCAACCACACAGTTTTATCGATGCGTAAAATGTTCACATACATGGCGTGATTACTCGTAAGATATTTTCAATACATTATTTAGAGCGCAACATTTTCAAACTCGTATGGTATTATCTGCCAAAATCAGCGGTTCTGATGATCTCAAAGCGATAATCTCTGCCATCTCTACAGTAGTAGAAGAGGCCACATTCGTAGCAGACTCTGAAGGCATAACATTCCGCGGCATGGATCCATCTCATGTGGCATTAATTGATATATCGTGGCCAAATTCTGCATTTGAAAAATACGAATGTGATAGCGATCTCAAATTCGGCGTACGCATAGATGAAATATCAAAACTCATCAAAAGAGCCGACAAAAAAGATACAATCCAAATAAGCATATCTGAAGATAATATGCTACTTGTTACAATTGGAAAAAATAAAAAATACAAAATTAGACTTGTAGAGAGCTCTGCAACAGATACTCCATTACCAAAGATTCCATATGATGCAAAGATCGATCTTGTTCCGGGAGCACTAGACAAAATACTTGGAGATGTACAGGTAATCTCAGAATATATGACAATAAAGGCCACAAAATCAACTGCTATTTTTTCAGGCAAAGGAGATTCAGGAGAAGCGACAGTTGAGATGCAAAAAGACGGTGAGATAATAAAATCCATAGAGGCAAAAGCAGACAGCGAGGCAACTTTTAGCCTCGAATATCTAGCTCCTGTGGTAAAAGCAGTTGGTACCACAGCTGGCAGTGTATCGTGTGAATTTTCAAACGAAAAACCCTTACGCATAGAGTTCAAAATAGCAGGCATCGGACGAATTCACTTTTATCTTGCCCCTAGGGTGGAAACTTGAGACTTGTTGTAAAATACGATGGCTCGACAATCCTCACTCCAAAAAAGATCAACATCATTGCCAAACAAGTATACAATGAATCCAAAAACAATCAAATGGTACTTGTATGTTCGGCAATAGGAGACACAACAGATCATTTACTGGGCATAACAAATAGCATACACAAGAATGATGTCAAAGGCGCCAAAGCTCTAGCAGCTAGCATAATAGACTCACATAAAAAAATGGCGCAACAGACGATTACCAAAGCTACCGGAAGAAAAAAACTAGTAGATTCTCTTACCAAAGATTTTGAAGAATTTTTAGAGCTGGTAAACGGAATTGCGATATTAAATGAGACTACGCCACGTTCACTTGACTATTTGATATCTTTTGGAGAAAGATTCTCGGCCAAAATTCTTTCATATGCCATAGCGGATCTTGGGCGAAAAACACAATCTATGACTGGTAAAGAGGTGGGAATTGTAACTGATTCAAACTATGGCAACTGTATGCCGTTGATGAATACAACACGTCTGCGTGTCTTTAAGAATATCGAGACACTCTTGTCAAAAAAAATTACTCCAGTAATAGGAGGATTCTCTGGAGGGGATCAGCACGGGCACATTACCACAATGGGTCGTGGCGGTTCAGATTACACAGCATCCATAATCGCTTCTTGTGTAAAGGCCGACGAGATTTGGCTAGTGGGAGATACAGACGGTATGATGACCGCTGATCCTTCCGTGGTTGATAATGCCAAAATTATACGCGAGGTCTCATACTCGGAAGCAATGGAGATGTCTATGTTTGGTGCACAACAGATTCACCCAAAAACATTTGAGCCTTTATTTGCCAAAAAAATACCCATGCGGATACGGAGCGTATCTTCAAAAACTCTAGGTACACTAGTCCTCTCGTCACCTAGTGCGGATGTTAAAAAGTCAATAAAATGTGTTAGTGCGTTCAAAAACAATACCATTGTCGACATTAGGGGCACAAATATGGCAGGAGCTCCTGGAACGGCAGTTAAGATATTTGATACACTTGCAGCAGCGAATGTCAACATTATGATGATAACACAAAATCCCTCAGAGTCTAGTATAACCATAACCGTAAAAAAAACAGATACAGACAAGACGGTTCACATCATGGAAAAATCGCTTCTTGGAAAAATAATAAAAAAGATCGAAGTCACTCCAAATATGACCATAGTTGCATTGATAGGTGCCGGAATGCGTGGAACCGTCGGAGCCGCTGCTAGAGTATTTGGCGCAGTGGCAAAAAAATCTGTAAATGTCGCCATGATAACACAAGGCTCATCAGAGCTCAACCTAGCATTTGTTGTACGTGACTCGGATTCACGCAAGGCTGTTAAAGCTGTACATGATGAGTTTAAACTTGGTCACTAGTTTGTAAATAGATCTATAATTTTGCCAGCAGTTCCAGTGGAAACTTTATACATATCAGTATATCCGCAACTAGCGCATGTTACAGTGATAAATTCTTTGTTTTGTACGTTTACAAATCGAGATAGACCCGAGCCAGTGGTACGTATCTTGCCTGATGTGTATTCTTTTGTCCCACATTTGATACATTCATATGATTTTTTCTCCAATATTATAATTACATCTAGTTAGTATAATATAATGTATGGATTTTGCATACATATGGTAAAAAATTCAACCGCTGTTGTGTCTTTGCCCCATATGAGATTGACAGTTGCTCTTGTAATAGCAACTTTGATCATTGCATCTACGATGATGATCTTTGGAGCGCCAGATCAAGTAGCAGAGGCAAAAACCATAAGAAAAATTCACTTTACTGAAACGGTTCAATCTAGCAGCGATCCGGGAATAGGAAATAACGGTAAAGAGATGGCAATATTGCTTTCACCTAACCCAGGTACGATATACGTGGGAACGCTAACGTATACGGCAAGCTCACCTGTTAAAGTAATGGTACTACACGAGCTCAAAGACGGCGATGCAGATGACCAGCCTATATGGACCGTAGACGGTGATACAAAATATGCCATTACACTTTTGGAGCCTAGCAAGTCCAACTCGATCGATTTTGTTGGCGCAGCCCTTGCATTACATTCAGACAACAGTTCGTTCAAAGCTACAGCAAGTATAGACGGATGGATTCGGGGAGAACCAATAGATATGATAGTAAATACAGTATTGGTATCAACGGCGGATCGCCAACCAGATCTAAAACTTGCTAGAACAGTTTTACCGATAACACTACCGATGCATCTAGGATTTTATGATGGTGGAGATGTACATTATGTGATAACTGATGCAAGCAAACAAAATATTGCCAAAGATATAACAAAGTGGCAAAACTATAACGTATCTCTAGCTGTATCCCTTGAAGATGTTCCAGAATTAGCACTAGGCAAAGTGTATCTATTTAAGAATGGCATAAAGGGCACAGGTGTTTACGGATATCAGTCCGAGATATTTTCAAATACACCAGAGCAACCACTATATGGTTCATTGCGTCTGATGATTACAGCTGAATGGAACAAGGGACAGAAAGAATCCATCATTGAATCGGAGAATGATCTACTAGAACAGGTGGGCAAAGGTAGAGTTGTGCTAGATAAATCTGGACCAATTCTAAATATGCCACAGATAAAATGGCCAGGAGGAGCTATGCCACAAATAGCAAATTTAACCATAACAGATTATGAAAAATTACCATATGGAACTGGTTCGCAGATCCTCTCCATAGATGAGGCGAACATGACGGTCACATTTGTATCTCATAGAGAATGGGCCGAAGATGGAAGAACTCTATATTGTATACCTGTTGCCACTACGCCTTTAGAGATAGCCAATACTATGGGTATAGTTGGAGCGCCAGCTTCCTCTATACTAGCAAATTCTGATGCTGCTACAGATTATTATGAGTTTAGAAATGGAATAAATGGTTCAGGACCATTGGGATTCCAACCTTCGATAAGATATGGCATTCCTGGTGAGAATGACTATTCACCGATACAAAAAATAAGCATAATAGATTGGGTAAATCCAGGTGAGGCGCAAGTTTTGGCAAACAAAGATGACATAAAGGCAGCATATGCAACTGAATCTATTACAATTACCCAAGCTAGACCGCTAAACTCCAACCATGTGATAAACTGTCCAATAGTATACCCAATGATACAAGAAGCATCTGAACAGGCAGATAACAAAACAGGTACAGATGAGAACCAATGATCGGCAGACTGTTCATAGTAGGAGTAGGACCTGGACATCATGACCATATGACAGAGCGCGCAAGGTGGGCCATAAAGGAGAGTGATACCATAGTGGGGTATGAGACGTATGTAAATTTGGTAAAAGATCTGATATCTGGCAAAGATGTATACCGTTATGCAATGACACAGGAAGTAGAACGTGCTCATCAGTGCATAGATTTGGCAATGTCTGGAAAAACAGTCTCGCTTGTATCTAGTGGCGATCCAGGAATATACGGAATGGCCGGTCTCATATATGAGGTATTGGCCAATCAAGATTGGGATCCAAAATCAGGTATGCCAGTAGAAGTCATACCTGGTGTATCGGCGCTTAATTCATGCGCTTCAATAATTGGCTCTCCACTTATGACTGATTTTGCAGTTGTCAGCATGAGTGACCTACTTGTACCATGGGAGATTATTATAAAACGTGTAGAGGCTGCAGCCCGTGGCGACTTTGTCATAGTAATTTACAACCCATCAAGCAAAAAACGGATACACCAGTTGCAGGATACACAAAAAATCCTTCTAGAGCATCGTAAACCACAGACGCCAGTAGCCATCATAAAGGGAGCATACCGAGATAGCGAAACTGTTGTTCTTACGGATCTAGAACACTTGGGGGATCACTCCGACAAGCTTGGAATGATAAGCACGGTAATAGTGGGAAATTCGTCCACGTACAACTATAAAGATCTCATGATAAACCCACGTGGATACAAATCAAAGTACAACCTAGGTTGATCTATCTAGAATAGCATTTTTTACATCGTCTCCTAGGCTGATCTTTTGTGCTAAACCTGTAACAATAGGAACTAGATATTTTGATACAGTATCCTTTAGATCACCTGGGTGCAACTTTGAGCTTGCATAATCTGCATGTATCTGCTCAAATTCTGTATATGTTACATTGCCCCCAAACTTTTCAGGCCGTTCCACGGTAATCTCTTTGTTTTCATGAAATATTATCTGCCTTACAATCTCTAGTAGTGGATTGTTCTCTGTAACACCTACCTCACACCAAGCCTTTTTGATCTTTGAGCGTATAACCTGACCATCATCATGCATGAATATTCCAGAATCAGGATTGGACTTGCTCATTTTACCAGATTTGGATTCATCTTGATTTGCTGGTTTTGAGAGTCCAGGCAACAGCGAATGGTGAATTGCCACTGGAACTTTCCAGTTCATCTTTGGAAATATGTCGCGTACAAGCATGTGTATCTTTCTTTGATCCATTCCAGAATGTGCAACATCTACATCCAAAAACCGTATATCCATTGCCTGCATGGCAGGATAGAGAAGCTTTGCCAAGTCTGTATTCTCTGTCTCGGTTCTACCCATTATGGTCAAGGCACGCATGGTTCTTGCTAGTGGCATGTGACGCGCAAATTTAACCAGCTCTGTCCAGTATTCTGGTGTTTTATCGTACAGTTCAGAGCCGCGTATAATGGATACACGAGGGCAGACTGTTTTGAATGCTTTTTCATAATAATTTGATACGATGGAAATTTTTTCCATATCGCCACCAATCTTGTCATTTATCATAGTATGCCAGTCGGCTAGAAAGACGGTACAATCCATACCAGCATTTGCAAAATCGTTAATTTTGTATCCGGTGCTTATCAGACTACCTAGATGCAAAAACCCAGATATCTCTAATCCGATATAGTGCTTTGGCCTCTCATTTGAGGCAAAGAGAACATCTAATTCTTTGTATGTTACTACCTCTGATGTGGGTGGTCGAGTTATGAGCTTGATCTTTTCTACCGTATCCATATGTGATCAAACACGTAAAATGGTTATAAACTCGACGCAGATCTCCATCTATATAGTATATGGTGTTCAATTATTATATATCTGTCAGCCATAAATAAATTCTAAAACGTATACAATCTGTGGAGACAACAATCTTACTAGTGTTTATTTCACTAGCAGTATCTTCACCACTTTTGGCATTTGCCGACAGTCCAGAACTTCCATCAGAGATGCACACAATCAACGCTGCTGGTGCCACCTTTCCATATCCGCTTATAGATCTGTGGAGAATAGAGATCGCCAAAGAAACGTCAGATAGACTACAGCTAAACTATCAGTCCATTGGTAGTGGCGGTGGCGTACAACAACATATCGCAAAGACAGTAAACTTTGCAGCCTCTGATGCACCATTAAGAGTATCCGAGAGCAAACTAACTCCAGGCACATTACACATACCAGAGAGTATAGGAGGAGTGGTAGTAGCATACAACATACCAGAGATTCCTGACAGTGGTCTAAAACTTGATGGGGATACCATAGTAAAGATCTACCTTGGAGAGATCACAAAATGGAATGATGAAAACATTGCCAAAGATAATCCTGGAATAACTCTGCCAGATGAGGATATTATTCCTGTAAGGCGTTCGGATGGTTCAGGAACCACATTTGTATTTACAGATTATCTTACAGCAGTCAGTACTGAATTTGATGAAATAGTAGGCAAGAGTAAGAGCGTACAGTGGCCTGCACGTACACATGGAGCTGCAGGTAACGAAGGTGTTGCAGGAATAATCCGCAGTACCGAATATACAATCGGATACATAGAGCTTGCATATGCGTTTCAGACCAGTATGTCTTATGCCCATATAAAAAATGCTGATGGTACTGCATTCATAGAACCTAGTTTGGAATCAATATCTGCAGCATCCAAAGCTACATCAAAAACCCTACCAAGTCCTAACGGTGACTGGAGTAGAGTATCTCTAGTAAATATGCCAGGATCTGAATCATATCCGATTGCCAGCTTTACCTATCTTTTGGTATACGATGAGATATCCCAAACAACCAAATCAAAAGAGCAGGCGCAAGCAGTTGTATACATGATACATTGGATGCTGACAAAGGGACAAGAATTTGCTCCACAGCTACTCTACACTCCAATATCTGATGAAATTACAGAGATTGGCATGGATGCACTCTCGCAGATAACGTACAAAGGTGAGAGTCTCTGGAATTATGAGAGTGATAAAGTAACATTACCTGATTGGTTTCGCATCGTGGCTCAGTTTTGGATCAAAGGAGAAATTACCGATGCTGAGTATATAGACAATCTGCAGTATCTAATATCTAAAGGTATACTGCAGGTGGATAACTGATGAGCCATCTACCGGCAAAACAACAAAAAGGAATTCGCAGATTTGATTCAGATAAACTCTTCAAGATAGGCGCCACAATAGCAGGCGTCTATGTTCTTGTTATTATAGCACTAATCGTATTCCAACTCTTCTTTGAGTCATATCCTATATGGATAGAAGAAGGATTTGGATTTG
The DNA here is from genome assembly GCA_029948415.1 of Cenarchaeum symbiont of Oopsacas minuta. Classification (NCBI taxonomy): domain Archaea; kingdom Thermoproteati; phylum Nitrososphaerota; order Candidatus Cenarchaeales; family Candidatus Cenarchaeaceae; genus Candidatus Cenarchaeum; species Cenarchaeum symbiont of Oopsacas minuta. Next base: position 94,331 of record JAJIZT010000001.1, on the reverse strand, counting down.
TTACTGGAACTGATTGGAATCCTGTAGAGGGACGGGAATCATTTGGAGTCTTTCCGTACATACTTGGCACGTTGATAACGTCTGCATTAGCTATGGCAATTGGCGTTCCACTCAGCATAGGTATAGCAATGTTTGTCTCTGATGCGCCACCAAAGATAGGAAATCCATTGGGATTTTTAGTAGAATTACTAGCAGCAGTTCCAAGTGTCATATACGGACTGTGGGGTCTGTACGTATTTCGGGTTTATTTTCGTGATTATATTGAAAAACCAATACACGATACTTTTGGAGATTCTATTTGGCTCTTCTCAGATACTCCACTAGGTCTTGACATACTAACGGCTAGCGTGGTGCTTGCCATAATGATAATACCTACCGTCTCTGCTGTATCGCGCGAAGTTTTGATGGCAGTTCCACAACAACAACGAGAGGCAGCGTATATGCTCGGAGCCACTAAATGGGAGATGTTTAAACTTGCAATGTTTCCATATGCAAAGACTGGACTAATTGGAGCGGCAATCCTTGGACTAGGAAGGGCAGTGGGTGAGACGATAGCAGTTACAATGTTGATTGGAAACGCTACTGGAATAAACGCCATACCAGAATCGCTCTTTGGACCAGGGCAGACAATGTCTAGCATTATTGCCAATGAGTTTGTGGAAGCATCACCTGCTTCGTTACACCTACCTGCACTCATCGGAGTCGGTCTAGTACTTTTGAGCATGGCAGTCTGTATCAATATAGTAGCACATGTGCTTGTAACTCGTATGCTTCACGTCAGGGAGGGTGCAATCAACAGTTGAACTATCAAGAAAAAAGAGCATTCTACCGGACACTCTTTAAACAAAACGTCAAAAAACGCCTGTTGGTAGATCGCATAGTTCGGTTGATCGTAATCTGTTGTGTTATCGCTGCCATAATTCCACTAGGTAGCATATTGATGGAGGTTGTTCGTAACGGTGCAGCAGCTCTATCGATAGAGTTTCTGACCCAGACTCCAGGTGCAATCGGATCAGGCGAAGGTGGTATTGGTCCGGCCATACAGGGAACACTAATTGTAATCGGCATCTCTAGCATAATCGGAGTTCCAATAGGAGTCATGTCGGGTATATTTCTTGCCGAATTCGGTGAGAGTCGTATTACAAAGTTGGTACGATTCTTTAACGATGTCTTTATGGAGTTTCCATCAATCGTCCTTGGTATCTTTGCATTTCTGGTTATCGTGTTGTTACTTGGACACTTTTCTATTTGGGCTGGCGCGTTTGCACTCTCGTTAATAATGTTTCCAATAGTGGCAAGAACCACCGAAGAGTCACTAAAACTTGTTCCAATTACATATAGAGAGGCTGGCACGGCGTTGGGTCTAAAGCGGTGGGTGATCACGTTTAGAATAGTAATCTCTGCTGCAAAATCTGGTCTAGTTACTGGCATATTGCTCTCAGTGGCGCGTATTGGAGGGGAGACTGCTCCACTGATAATGACGATACTTGGAAGTAGCCAGTTCTTTGCAGGTTTTAATTCTCCAATGGATGCTCTACCACTTCGTATATGGCGTCTCTCTCTTCTCCCATACGATAGTGCACAACTACAGGGGTGGGGTGCAGCATTGGTTCTAATACTCATCATACTTGTGATAAATATTGCCGTACGCTATTTCGTATTGGGAAAAAGCAGTAATCTAATCGGCAGCATCATAAAGCAGAGGAATTTGAAACGAGTATGAGTTCTGTGACAGGCGATTTAAAATCAAAAGAAATATTTTTGGATAAAGAGACAAAACCAAAATTCAAGATGATTGCCGAGAATGTGACTATTACATACGGTGGAGTGCCTGCAGTTAAAGACGTTACTATGAAATTCAAAGAAAGATCAGTCACAGCCCTGATAGGCCCATCTGGATGTGGCAAGACCACATTTCTGCGCTGTCTTAATCGTATGCATGATATGACAAAAAATGCCCGTGTTACAGGAAGAGTCTCAATCGACGGTGCTGATCTATACTCAAAGTCAGTAGATCCAATATATCATCGCCGCAAGGTTGGAATGGTGTTTCAAAAACCAAACCCGTTTCCAACAATGTCCATATTTGATAATGTGGTTGCCGGTCTACGCTTGAATGGAGTACGTGACAAAAAGATACTCTCAGAGATTGCAAAAGACTCACTAAAGATGGCCTATCTATGGGATGAAGTGCACGAGGATCTAAAGAGACCTGCTATAGAGCTCTCTGGCGGACAACAACAGAGACTCTGTATTGCACGTGCCCTTGCCATACAACCAGAGGTTTTATTGATGGACGAGCCAGCCTCTGCACTTGATCCAATAGCGACTCAAAAGATAGAAGAGACGATAAACGAGCTAAAACACGAGTTTACAATCATTATCATAACCCACAATATGCAGCAAGCCGTACGAGTCTCCGACTATACTGGATTCATGTATTTAGGCAAACTGATAGAATTTCGAGAGACAAAAAAACTCTTTACCGATCCTCATGATGATCTTACGGCAAAATATGTCCAGGGGCAATTTGGATAATGACGCGCCTCATAGATTCTTCACTTGAAAAACTCTCCACAATAATGGCCGATATGGGAGATATGGCCATAAAATGTATCTCACTTGCAACCGAATCATATCTCGATGGTATTGCCAACAGCGATAAAGTACATGATCTCTCGGATCAGATACGCCAAAAATATTTCCAAGTTGAGGATCTCATATTTGACATGATGTTAAAATATCAACCAGTAGCAGACGACTTTAGGATGATCCGTTCGTGCACAGAGATCTCGTATGCATATTCTAGATTTGGTCGTTATGCATATGATATTACACAGCTGCGAGAAGTCTTTGGAGATATATCTGACTGCAAAAATACACCATTGCTAGAGATCTCAAACAAGGTAAAACGCATGATACAAGATGCTGTGTTATCCTTTGCAGAACTAGATATACGCAAAGCAGAAAGGATACAGCAAGACGAAGAATTCATAGACCACATATACAAGAGTCGCTTACCTACACTTATCAAATCAAATGATACAAAATGTGCTCTAGCTGAGGCGTTGCTTTTAAGATATCTTGAAAGAATAGGAGATCATGCAGTTTACATGAGCGATGCGGTAAACTATATCATAACTGGCAAACACAAACCCACACAGAAACAGATAGACTCACATACAAAATAATCTAGTATCCATCAATCTGTCGTTTATGATTTATTGCATTTTTCCTACGATATTCTTCTAGTATATCTTTTGGTTCTAAACCAAGCTCCAAAGATGTCTGTACCACAAAGTGCCAAATGTCCACGAGCTCTTCTTTTGCATGTTTGATGTCAAACGCTACTGGCGTCTTCCACCATTTCCAGTTTGTGGTTCTTTGCAGCTCTATTGCTTCATGCATTATAGCAGTGCATAGACTAGATACTCTTCCTTCAGTATCTTTTGGATATCTTGAGAGATCCATGGCCTTGGCTAGACCTTTTTGCATTGAAAATATCTCCTCCAACATATCATTATCGTTCATGCCCACATCCTGCAAGCATCTATATTAAAACGCTAATCTAAGAGCAGACTATACTATGATACTTTGCAGCTCGTTTTTCAATTGTCGCCTTTTTGAGTCGTAACAGTGGAGCTGTACCGTATCCTTGGACCACTATGGATCCCATAACGTTGCCGTATGTGATGGCTTTTTTTATGGTTGCCGGTGAAGACGAGTTTGCGTTGGCCATGTATCCTATTATGGCTCCAGCAAAAGAGTCTCCAGCACCTGTGGGATCGACTGGATCTGGAATGGGAAATCCTGGACTAGCAAATACTGTATCCTCGTAAAAAAAGAGTGCACCATGCTCGGCTTTTTTAATTATCACATATTTTGCTCCCATCTTTGAGATCTTTTTTGCACACCGTACAAGGTTGTGTTCTTTAACAAGTAATCTTGCCTCTTCATCGTTTATCACCACTGCGTCTACTATGGCAATCATCTTTTTTACTGCAGCACGTTTTGTATGTATCCAAAAATCAATCGTATCACACATTGAAAATTTTACCTTTTCAAACTCTCCCAACACTCTTATATTTTGTTCAGGGTCATTGTTTGCCAAATATACAAACTTTGATCTCTTGTATTTATCAGGGACTGTAGCTTTGAACCCATCTAAAACATTCAATTCTGTTTTTAGTGTAGTTCTATTCTGCAGTGTTTTATCGTATCTTCCATCATAGTGAAATGTTTTACCTTTTTTAATATTTAGACCCGACAAGTTTATGCGTTTTGCTAGCACGTTGGAATATTTTTTTGGAAAGTCACTGCCGACAACTGCTAGTAGTCCTGTCTTTGTAAAAAAACTCGCAGAGATACTCGCAAAAGTTGCCGCACCACCAAACTGGCATCGAAGTGTCTTTGTGGGAGTTCTTATTGTATCAAGTGCCACAGAACCAAATACTACAAGCATACATGTACAATCATTTAACGTATAAATTTACTTTGCTGTTCGCCTGTGGGATAATACACAAATGGTATGTCTAAAATGGTCACATATAGATCATAACTTGTAGTTCCACTGATCTTAACCACTCCGTTGGCATCTTTTGCGTTTTCGTATACAGTATATTTGCCGTATGCTGTACCTGACCCTAGTGCAGAAAGGTAGAATGGATCAAGCTTTCCATCTCCTATCTTTTCTCCTCCTGCAGAGATTGTAAATTCTGTGTCACCGGCAGCCAACATGAGCAGAGAGGGGTTTTCAAAGCCAATTTGTAACTCGTATGAATAACCAAGTGGAACTGTACCTAGTTCCTGACTGTCCGTTATGGTAGAAGATATGTTTGTTATTGCAATATACTGTGAATATCCAAAAGCTACAAAGATCAAGCTCAAAACGAGTGCAAGGGCGATCTTTTTACTAGATCTCTTTTTTTTGATGAGCCATGCCTTTTGCATACTAGACATATACAGTAGAGTCTTTTTTACCTCAAAGGCTGAAAATACCTCACGAGGTGTCTATTTTTCTTGATTTAATGTTTGCATACGCTACACGAATCATAAATAGTGCCGTCTAGATGGTTAAAATGAATTCCACATTCAGAGCACGTATGATGCATATCGTAATATCCGTCTTTTTCAATCTCTCCAACTCGGTTTGAATCTATTTTTGTACTGTTACATTTGATACAATGACAACCACATTTCATACTGTTATTTTACAGCATGTACAATTTTAGCACTTGTATCTTTAACCATAATATATGGTGGACATTCTAGATTGCATATGCCAAAAGAGATCCCAGAAGAGATTGACGATCACTTTAGACTCTTTGGTAAAGAGCCATGGGAGATTAATTATGGTGAAAAATGTCCATTGTGTAATACAAGAATAGACGAGTATGACATGTGTGCGTGCGGTTCTACAGGCGACTAGGAAATCTGTTTATAGTGATTGCAACTGTTATTCCAATGGCCGTTACCAAAACCAATGCTCCAGCAGGAATCTCTGGAATTACAGATGCACCTATTATTGTAATGGTACCAGACTCTGGCTTGAATGAAAGTAAAACTGTATCTTTATCCTTTTCTATCTCATAATTTATAATTTTTACATCATCCAACCAAACTTGGTACGGATCCCACAAAAATTCCCGTGGTATCTCTACTGTGACAAAATGTTCACCACTGTAATCAAAACTGATACTTTTTTCACTCTGTATGAAATCAATCGAACCTATACTTCCTAGTGTTTGTATCTTTGATTCAAATATACGATCTTCCCATTCTACTTTTAAAAGGTATTCAGGCTCATCTATTACATATGTCATATACATGATACATCCATGACAGCGAATTTTACTTGTTTCATTTTCAATGTATACTGGAGTTTCGTTGATAAACACAATCTTTGTTCCATTTGGGTATGAAAATTTTATACTGCCCTGATGTAATACGTCCCAAACCCATGCTCCATTTTTTTTGATTACTGCATCTGCAAGTTCGTATTCTATAATGGTGTGTTTGGAATCCTCGTGGGCTTTGATTACAACGGATCTCCCTTTATCAGATAGCGTATATTCTATTGCATCTCCTTTAGAATCGGATACAGATATTTTAGAAGTTGTTCCATTCAAGAGTACAACTTGTGAATCTACTCGTTCATTGATTATCTCATGTGTCACGTAAACTATGCCATCTGAATTTATTACTGCATGGATATTTTCATTTACAACAGGTTCAGGTAAAACCTGTCCGTATGCACCATGTATAGTCAATAAAGCAATACATGTAATCAATACAATTGTCCAAACGTACATTATTACATTACCGTAATTTTTATCATCTTTGCTTCCTGCAACGGACAATCGTTTCCGTCTTTTGGAAGTTTTACAATTATATCTGCAATATCCATGCCCTCTGTTACCTCCCCAAAGACTGTATACTGGCGATCCAAAAATGCACTATCAGTTGTTACTATAAAAAACTGTGAACCTGCACTGTTTGGATCCTGTGATCTAGCCATAGATACGATACCACGCTTGTGTGATCTAGCATTGAATTCTGCCTTTATCATATATCCAGGTCCGCCTGTACCCCATGTTTCTTTTGCTTTGTTTTTTGTATTCGGATCTCCTCCTTGTATCATAAATCCTGGTATGACTCTATGAAAGAGTGTACCATTATAAAAACCAGATTGGGCAAGTTTAACAAAGTTACGAACAGACTCAGGAGCTAGATCTGGAAGCAAGTTGATTTTTATACTTCCATGATTTGTTTCTATAACAGCATTCGGCATAGCAAAACCCTACTTGTTTATCATAATAACCTTTTGTATAGTATAGTATATCAAATAAAAAAATTAACAGATACTAGTTGTATGGCCATTGGTAAATATATCTATTGAAAAATATTTTTCCCAGTTATAGCATTATATAGACGCCATATTGACCTTGCTATAGTGAATCGTACAAATCAATCCAACGTAATCAAAGAAGCCATAAATTCTTGCCTTGACAAAGGACTAACAGACAAGCACATCATCTACAGCAAAGTAGTTGACGATCTTGGAGTACCTCGCCCAACTGTCAGAAGAGTAGCCCGTGATCTACGCAATGAATTACTCGAAAAAATAAACATTCTCCAGTCTGAGTCAAAAAATATGTTAGAAATCGTAAAATAAACATATTTTGCTTTTCTTTTATTTTATAACGTACGTTTTTTTTATAATCGATCTAATCTCATTAAATCGACTATGAAGCATCTTAATGCTTATAAAACTGCCTAAAAAATACAGTTTATGGGATATCTGTACAATCACCTTGCTACAGTGACATGTGGAGTCTTTGCAGCCGTATTGACTGGACTATGGCCTCTCTTTCTAGATTTTACACCTGCACTGAACTTTGTATTCATAATGGCCGTACCTATAACTTGGTTCCTTGTGATTATCTGTTGGCTTGCCCAAAAAAGCACCGACTATGTGCACAGTTCTACAAAGACACACGTATCCCACTCTAAAATTATCAAACAAGAGCTTTCGCGCGAGCAGATCCGACAAACCTCAAAAGATCTCACACAAGAGCTAAATGACATACACGATCATGTAAAGATAAAAGATGAGGAGATACTCCGACTACGCCAACAGATTGCAAATCTAAACACCATAGTACAGATAGAGACATTAAAGACAGAACTAGCAAATCTAAAGGCTATGGCTGGAAATTACTATAAAAAGTAAAACTAGACAGAACAATGAGGACAATTTGAATCCCCATGTGTTCCTTTACAAGAAGGACAGCTGATAGCACCACCAAAATGACATTTACATTTGCATTCGAGGTCTGTCATCTGTTACACCTTAGCGTGCAAGACTCAACGTAGAATCGATCATCTCTTTGAGCCTTTTCTCAACATCGTCTTTTAATTTCCCATCATCGCAAATGTCTTCAGATAGTACAAAAACTGTTTGGGGATTTGTAACCACTTTGAAATAAGTCATCAACCCAATTACTGCGTTTTGTACCTGCATAAACGATATGGTGCTAGCCCCTATGACAGCAAGTCCGCATATCTTTCCTTTGGTTTTTTTATAGTCTATAAATTCAAATAGGTTTTTGAGTGCAGCGCTAAAGAACGAGTTGTATACAGGAGAGCCTATCAACCATACGTCAGCTGCGAGAAGATCTGATACGGCTTTTTTTGTCTTTATACTTTGTGGCCCGTTTCCATCGTAATAATCAATTCCTCCCTCTGCCAAATTGATAAATGCTACCTCTGTAGATTCGTGCGCTTTGACTAAATCGTATGTGGCTTTCATTACATGTTGTGTCTTTCCATTTTCCCTTGGGCTTGCGGATATAACAACAACTTTCATATAATAAAATATTTTTACCCAATATTTAAAGTCGGCAGATCATAAAAAAGATACAACAGGCGGGCTTGGAGGGCTTCGATCCCTCGACCTGTAACTTAGGAGGCTACCACGCTATCCATACTTCGCGTCAAAGTTGACTCTGCGCCACAAGCCCGTGAAAACTTTTGTGAGTAATTATTTAAGCCTAGTTACATTTGGCCCCATCTTTCATGATAAATGATGTCATCTAGATTCATTCTTGGTAACCATTTTACATTCTCCAAATCCGGCTTTTCTGCAAAATTACTTACATACCCTACACACAAGTATGCTACTGGCAGTATGTGATCTGGTATGCTCAAAGCTTTGCGAACAATATCGTTTGAGAGTATGCTGACCCATCCAACTCCAATGTTTTCGACTCTTGCAGCAAGCCACAGATTTTGAATTGCACAACAGACGCTATATGCCCCAGTCTCAGGAATGGCGGATCTACCTATAACAAACGGTCCAAATCTGCTTGAATCATACGTAACGCAGATGTTCAAAGATGATTCTACTATACCCTCTAGCTTTAACGAAAGATATTTTGATCTACGTGGTTCTTTAACATTCTCTGCAGCGCGTTTCTTTTCTATCTCAAAGGATTTTTTTATCTTTTGACGTGTCTGAAGATCTTTTACTAGAACAAAATTCCATGGTTGTGAAAATCCTACCGAGGGGCCATGGTGTGCTGCATCTAGTATGCGATACAAGACTTTATCATTGATGGGTTCTCCAGTAAATCCTGATCTGACATCTCTTCTAGAATAAATCGCTCTGTATAGAGAATCTTTTTCATCTTTTGAGAAATCATCGTACATGTCATACAAAAACCGCCAACATTAATAACGTCTTGTATAAGTGCAAAACTTAGGGCCGGTAGTCTAGTTGGTTAGGATACCGCCTCGACACGGCGGTGATCGTGAGTTCGAATCTCTCTCGGCCCACTATCTTATCGGTTGGTAAATGTTTTTTAAAATTTCACATCGGTGGTAGACCAAGTTGTCTGTAACGTAAGAATTCCTGTGACCGTATATTCTATGTCCATCCCATCAATTATCTTTTCAATTATCTGCGCGTTTTCTGTATCAGCAGATATGAGAATTTTACTCTTTAATGGTATCTGCGCTTCTGGATAAAACGCTGCTCTACCTGGCATTGATATGTCTTCTGTAGAGTATGAACTTGAACCTAATTGTATATCATCTGCATAAAGTTCATACGTTATACTAGAAACAGTAAACGTGGTATCAGATGGATTTGTAACCATAAAGCTCACAGATAATTCGGCGCTATTGTCTATTGTGTTTGAAGATAACAGCTCGACATTGTACAGTTCTATCTGTGCTGACTGTAGACTCGGAGTATTGTCCACATACACAAATAGACCTCCCATTAGAGCAAGCAGACCTCCTATGGCTACAAAAACTGTAATTCTACTTTGTAAATGCAAATCATGTTGATATTCTATATATCATTAAAAAACCTAACTAGAAATGATTCTCTTTCATTATTATTTACCCTACATGGCTATTCTGTATGTCACTTGAACAGACACTGATTACGTGGGCACATCTAGTATCTGCTGCCATTTGGGTGGGAGGTGGTCTGTTTCTAGGCACAGTGCTTGCACCGGTGCTCAAAAACACGTCGATGAGCATGCAAGAGAGAATGGGTCTGATGATAAAAGTGGGCAGGCGATTTAACGTAATTGCAATACCCTCACTTGCCATTTTAATAGTAACTGGACTGTACAACTCGAGGTTGATTCTTACAAAATCCGAGATACTATTTGATTCTGAATATGGCATACTACTCTTAATAAAGATGGTTTTGGTTTTAGCAGTGATTATAGTATATGCGATCCATGTTAGAATAATACGAGGTGAGATTGAAAAAAAAGTATTGTCTACCTTGATGCTAGAGCAAGAAGTGCAAACATTACGCAAAAAAATTATCATACTAGGCGAGGCAATCTCTATCATGTCTGTTGCAATACTCTTTCTAGCAGCTGCCCTTAATTCAGGACTCTAGCTAGGATTTTTTAGTACATATAACATACACAATATATGGATGGTCTACTTGTGGGACGATTTCAACCGTTTCACCTAGGACACATTGCATCTATAAAAGATGCACTGAAACTATGCAAGAGACTTTGGTTATGTATAGGAAGTACCAACGTGCAACCTAGTCTTAAAAACCCATTTTCAGTTCAAGAACGACGTCAGATGATAGAGTCTTCTCTTGACTCTGAACTGTTAAAAAGAATAACAGTCTACGAGATACCAGATGTTGACGATCATAAAAAATGGCTTGAACAATTGGATTCAATTGTGCCTGCATATGAGATTGTAATTACAAAAGATCCTATACTAGAACATCTTTACTCGCATCGAAGAGAAAACATTGTGGACATATCATTTGTTGACCGTGAAAGACTTTGCGGAACAAAGATCAGAGAGATGATACTATCTAACAAAGATTGGAGAAAATATGTTCCAAAAGGAACAACTAGCATTCTTGATAAAATAAATGCAGTTGATCGCCTCAACAAGTTGGTTACAAAAGGTACTGTTCAATCTTGAGGCTAAATTTAGAAAGTGTTTGTTATTCTCATATTAAAAAATTAGTTAGACGTGATCCCTCAATCACAAGCTGCTTCGAATAGTGTGTGGGTTGAGTGTATTAATCTAACCAATTTAGATTATTGAAACTTGAGGTCGCCTAATCTGGTAGGGTAACTGCTTTAAAATCAGACGTAATACCTCACATGCGGGTTCAAATCCCGTCCTAGGCGCCATTTGCATTTCATATTTTTAATGCCCACGGTATGACTTTCTATCTCTCCGTTCATATGTTCTTTAGACCTTGTGTATATCCATGGTATGAGGTCACATCCCTGCCTATAATTATCAAGAAAGTTTTGTATTTACGCACAAAAATACGGAGTAGCTGATCTCATATCATGGTTAGTGCAAAATTGTCATATGAACAATTATGTGCGCTTATTTTTTGCCAGATGGTATAATGCAGAGATTTTATATAAAACGAGTACGATAGTATAACATGGCTCAAAGTAATGGCCAATTAGGAAAAAGTGCTTTACATGTTGCATACTATCTAATACACAATAGCAATGTACGATTAACTCCACTTCATATTGGCAAATTAGTTTTTTTCAGTCATGGATGGAATCTTGGAATATTTGGAAGACCACTCATATCCGATATTGTCGAAGCGTGGAGGTATGGTCCAGTAATTCCTTCAGTTTATCATGCTTTCCAAAAATACGGTAATGATAGAATTAGTCCAGATATTCTATATGGCAAAGATGACGTTGAAAATTTATTCACGGATGATGAAAAAACAATAATGGATCGTGTGATCGAAGTATATAATAAAAAACGCGGGGATGAATTAATAGCTATCACGCATGTAGAGGGTAGTCCATGGGAGGAATATTACGTAAAAGATCAACATTATACCGAGATTCCCAATGATGTAATAGAAGCATATTATAACAAAAAGGCAAAATCTGATGATCCACAAAACTAAATCTGAAAATACTACACATATTGATGACCACTCAAAACATCAACACAATAAACGGATTAAATCTTGAATTAAAGATAAAACCGTAAAACCCTCAAAAGAGCAAAAAAAGATGGCACCTAATTATAACGAAAATCGGATAGTGACTGCCAAAATTGACACTGCAAAAAAAATCATAACAGTATGGCGAGTCGTTGTATTGGTTAATACGGCTGCAGCGATAATTGTAGTTGTGTTATTTGGATTTAAATTTTATGGGTTTGAATTAACTGATTCCACTTTCATTACTACAATGGTCACACTTGCAATCAGTTAATTTCTTTTAGGATCTGCCACAAAATTACTAAAAATAGAAAAATGATGAATGTGTTATTCATACGTATGTAAATTAGCATTTTATACGAATTAAAAGATATGTCAGGGTGGCTGAATGGTAAGGCACTCGTCTTAAGACCGAGAGGTACCTGTGGATTTGAATCCCATTCCTGACGCCTATTTAAAATGTAAATTATCCGATCATAGTAATTTTCTATCGCATATTAGATGTGAACAGCATCATGACTTTTGTTTCTGAATGTGGCCGTATTTCATATTTTTGATGCCTAGTATAACTTTCTCTCCCCGTTCACATGTTCTTTCTTTTGTCCGAAATGCAGTAATCTAATGATATATTAAACTCAGCTTTACACCAAAATTCGTAAGTCACTTGGAATATTTAGTCATGCTTCCTGGTCCAACCAACGTTCCTGAAAGGATCACTCGTGCCATGTATACGCCTATGATAAACCATCGTAGTGATGACTTTGTAGAGCTCTATGAAGCATGTGTTGAAAAAACAAAAAAAATATTTCGTACCAATGGTGAAGCAGTATGTCTTTCAGCGTCTGGAACAGGAGCAGTGGAAGCTAGTGTAGTAAATCTCATAAAGCCTGGAGACAAGGTAATACTTCCAGTTAATGGTGAGTTTAGCAGCAGGCTTGCACAGATGCTAAAGTGGTCTGGTGCTAATGTTGTATCCATAGATACACAGCCTGGGAAAAATGCCAGCTTTGATCAAGTAAAAGAAGCATTTGACAACAACTCTGATGTAAAAGCGTTTTACTGTGTTTGGAACGAAACCTCTACTGGAACAATGTTGAATTATCTTGATCGTGTAAAGGATCTAACTTCACGTAACGATGCATACTATGTGGTTGATGGTGTCTCTATCGTAGGAGGGGAAGAGCTAGAGATGGACAAGTGGGGCATCGATATCGCCATGACCGGAGCACAAAAAGCATTTGCATCTCCACCTGGAATCTCTCCTATATGCGTTAACGCTAGAACAAAAAAATACATAAACGAAAACCCACCAAATACAATGTACTTTAACCTCGCTCGTTATTTTAAATATTATGACGAGGCAAAACATACTCCATTTACTCCAGCACTGCCATTACTTTATGCGTACCGAGAAGCGATGTCCATTATACTTGAAGAAGGACTAGACAAAAGAATTCAACGTCATCGCATATGCTCCAAAGCTTTCTATGCTGGACTTGGAGCTATTGGATTAGAACCGTATGCAGATGTAGATTCACGTTCAACTGTTGTTATCGCGGTAAATTATCTAGATGGTCTTGAAGATAAAATATTCAGAGATACTCTTGCCAAAAAATTCCGTGTTTTGGTGGCAGGCGGATTTGGTAATTTAAAAGGCAAAGTCTTTAGGGTTGGTTGCATGGGTGAGGTAAACAGATATCACGTTATGCGTACTATATCGGCGATATCCTCTACATTGGCTATGATGGACTATAAAACCGACGTTCAGGCAGGTCTCAAAGCTGCCGAAGAACATCTTAAAGAACTTCCAGCCTAGATTCATCATTTCACTAGGCACAAAAATACCGTTAATGATAAACTTGCATCAAATGTATCTGTTATACGAGGCATATACAACTTAATTAATTCATTTAAATTAGGAATTTTGAGATTTTTGCATAGTTGACTTTTGAAACTGACTCTCTATTACTGGTAGATTTTACCGCCAAAATAAAGGACGGCAAAGTGTTTGATACAACGTACGAAAAAGAAGCCAAAGAACACTTGATTCACGAAGCTGGAAATTATTATGGGCCACGTTTAGTGTCTATTGGCAGTGTCAAATTTCCAGTTTTACGGGGATTTGATGAAGTACTTGCCGCCTCTGAGGTAGATCAAAAACTTACCATAGAAGTAGAACCAGCAAAGGGTTTTGGTGAACGTGATTCTGGTCTAGTTCGCATGATTCCATTGCGTAAACTCGGCGAAGAGGCAGAGGGTGCATCCATTGGAGACACAATCGAAATTGATGGCAAAAAAGGGATCATTAGGTATATTGGATCTGGGAGAGTTCAGATAGACTATAACCATCAATTTGCTGGCAAGACGATCATATACACAGCACATGTAAAACAATTTATCTCAAAAGACGATGAAAAGATACAAGCCATGGTAGATCACCACTTTGGTATAAAAACTACATGTTCACTAGATGGCATAAAAGCAATCGTGCAAGTCCCTGATGAATTACTCCGATCTGAATCAATTCAAATCAAAAAACATCTGCTCCAGTTGGATGCATTTTACTTTATACCTTTACTTGAATCGATAAACTTTGTAGAAACATACATGAATAAAAAACTCGCAAAGAAAGATAGTTCTAAATCAGAAGCATCAGATGAACCAACCTATGAGGATCCAGACTCTGATTCAGATGAGCCAACCTATGAGGATCCAGACTCTGATTCAGATGAACCAACCTCTGATGATCCAGACTCTGATTCAGATGAACCAACCTCTGATGATCCAGACTCTGATTCAGATGAACCAACCTCTGATGATCCAGACTCTGATTCAGATGATCCAGACTCTGAGGAACCAAACTCTGGCTCAAAGTATGGGGTCACGTTCCTGTCTATAATTATCAAGAAAGTTCTGTATTTACGCACAAAAATATGGAGTAGATGACCTCATACGGCTCAAAACTCTGAGAATTTATAAAACACTAGTCTCTTTTGCAAGATTTAATGCTTTTTCAGGAGTCATTTTTACTTTTTTTAATATAGTGTATCTCTCTGGTCTCATCTGCTGTGCTTCTACTAGTGCATCAACTAGAAGATCTTTTTCAAGACCAATTCCTGATGCATCTGTTGGAGCACCAACACACCGTAAAGTATCTGCAATTTTTTTCCAGTCTTGGTTTTGCAGTTTTGCCATCATTATAGATCCAATACCACATTTTTCACCATGCAGTCCTACGCCAGGAGCTAGTCTGTCAAGTGCATGTGAAAAGAGATGTTCTGAACCCGAGCATGGTCTACTACTACCAGCAATACATGCTGCCACGCCAGCACTGATTAGCGCCTCTACTATGATCCTTGCATCCAATCCGTCTTTTGCAAACATCTCTGCTTCTTCCATCACAATGCGTGCACTCAACAGAGCAAGACTTGCTGAATATCGTCCATAATACTCGCCAGTTTTGTCTCGTCCAAGCTGCCAATCGTGTACGGCGATAATGTTGGCGATGAGATCTCCACATCCGCTTGCCAACAGTCTTGGAGGTGCTTTTTCAATTATTCCAATGTCTACAAAGACTCCAAGTGGAGCACTTGCAACTATAGAGTGTGGTTTTTGTCCTGCTTTTACAGAGACAAACGGACTTGCAATTCCATCGTGAGATGCAGCAGTCGGGACACTTACAAACGGGGTATGCAACCCATAACCTATCATCTTTGCAGTATCGACAGCACGCCCTCCTCCGATACCGACGATAAGGCCCCCAACATCTTTTGCCATCTGTGACTGCATATCTTTCATAGACTCCTCATCGCTACCTCTCGCAACGTGCCATCTACACCTCTTACCCGACTTTGAGAGCGATTCTTCAAATTCTTGTCGTACTAGTTCTCCCACATGGGGGCCAGTCACGACAGATATTATACTAGTACTAGTCAACGAGGAGAGAAACTCTCCGATCTCACCCATAATATCCCTGCCTACGATTATGCACCTTGGTAACTCCATCGAATGCGATATTGGGCGATCGGATGTAGGCATCGATATAAACTAGACAAAAAGTTATTTAAAAGGGTAGCAGATCTGTCGATATATCTAGGTGATTTTTTGTCTAATAATGTTGAAGAAAAAATACTACACGGCACAACGACGGTCGGAATAAAGGCCTCCGACGGAGTCGTTTTATGCGCCGATATGAGAGCTAGTGCTGGATATTTTATCGCAAACAACAATACGATGAAGATACAACAACTTGACGATCACGCTGGACTGACGCTTGCAGGAGGCGTGGCAGACGCTCAAAATATCACAGATACACTTCGTTATCATGCAGGTCTGCACCGCATACAAAAACAGGATGTAATTCCTATACGTGCTCTAGCAAGACTGACCTCTTTAATGTTCCATCAAAACCGTGGATATCCGTTTATAGCAGATATTTTGATCGGCGGATATGATGCAAACGGTCCATCATTATACAATATCGACATGTTTGGATCCGTAGAAGCAAAACCGTATGTTACAACTGGAAGTGGATCACCTGTGGCGTATGGACTCTTGGAGGAAGAATATACACCAGACATGTCTGTAGAAGATGCTAAAAAAGTAGCAATGCGAGCAGTAAAGGCTGCCATTGTACGCAACATCGGAACTGGTGATGGCATAAACGTAGCCATTGCAACAAAGGACGGGTTTAGTTTATTGACCCGTGAACAGAAAAAATCAATAATTACACTCTAGTGATATAATGCAAAAAAAACAATCAACTCGTAAAGGTTCAGAACCAGTAAACATCATGGCTACTATACTGCAAGGTATACCAAAAGAGGCTGCTGTTACAAAGATCGAATATGAAGGTCCTCGTATAGCACTGTATACAAACTCACCAAAGTTTTTGCTTGAAAACAATACGATAATTTCAAAATTGGTCAGCATCATAAAGAAGAGAATAGTAGTACGGACAGATCAATCCATACGCAAAACCGAAGATGAAGCTAGAAAATTGCTAATCGAACTTGTCCCAAAAGAAGCAAAATTACAGGCCACGATCTTTGATTCAACCACAGGTGAGGTATCTTTGGAGGCAAAACGTCCATGGATACTACATAAAAGTAATAACAAATTCAGCCATGCCTCTATCTCCGAAAAGATTGGTTGGATACTACGCATACGCAAAGCGACTACAAACCCTTCCAACACGATGCAGTTGATAAACAGAAATCTAAAACTTTCATCAGTAGAACGTGGCAAGTACTTTAAACAGATAGGCGAGGAGATCTTTCGTCCAAAGATTGCTCCGCGTACCGAGATTACATTGACCACTCTTGGTGGTTTTGGTCAAGTGGGGCGCTCTTCAATGTTGCTGACCACTGGAGAGAGCAAAATCCTTGTAGATTGTGGAGTAAACCCTGGAGCAAAATCTCCTTCTGAATCATTTCCAAGATTAGATTGGATAGGCACCACACTTGACGAGCTTGACGCAATAGTGATAGGACATGCCCATCTTGATCATACTGGATTCCTGCCAGCTTTGTGTAAATACGGATACCGTGGTCCAATATACTGCACAGAACCGACATTACCTATGATGAACCTAATACAGCTTGACGCAATAAAGGTAATGTCAGGACAAGGCCGAGTTCCAATCTATTCAGATCGTGACGTAAAACAGATAATGAAACAGGCAATTACTCTGCCATATGGAACCGTCACAGATATCTCTCCAGATATAAAACTCGTATTTGCAAATGCAGGACACATCATCGGCTCTTCACTGTGTCATTTTCACATAGGAAATGGAGAACACAATTTTGTATATTCAGGTGATATTAAATTCGGCAAAAGCATTCTCTTTGAAGCTGCAAGCTGGAATTTCCCCAGAGTAGAGACACTTCTTGTAGAGAGCACGTATGGTGCAAAAGAAGACATACAACCTACGCGTGAGGAGGTAGAAACCTCGTTTATCGCAGCAGTAAACAACACGCTAGCTGACGGTGCCAAAGTACTCATACCGATACCAGCTGTGGGTAGAGCACAGGAGATAATGATGGTAATTGACCATTATATGAAATCTGGACAGATGGTGGAAGCACCAGTCTTTACGGAAGGCATGATATCAGAGGCTTCTGCCATACATGAGGCACATCCAGAATATCTAGCTCGTGAACTACGCCAAAAAATACTTGAAACTGATGATAACCCTTTTGACTCTGAATACTTTACAAACATAGATCATCCAGATGGCCGCGATGAGGCCTTGCGCGAGGGAACTCCATGCATCATACTTGCAACTTCTGGAATGTTGGAGGGTGGACCAGTTTTAGAGTATTTTAAAAATATTGCACCACACAAGAGTAACAAAATACTCTTTGTCTCATATCAGGTAAACGGTACACTAGGCAGAAGAGTTTTGGAAGGCGCAAAACAAGTTTCAATGCTAGGTAAAGGGGGTAGAGTAGAAGCGGTCAGCATAAACTGTGGCATTGACAAGCTAGATGGATTTAGTGGACACAGTGATTATAACCAGCTCATGTCATTTGTGCAAAAACTCCGTCCAAAACTTCGTCGCGTATTTGTAAACCATGGAGAACGTCGTAAATCTGAAAATCTTGCAGCGTCAATACGACGTATGTATCGTATACCAACTCATGCTCCACAAATTCAAGAAACCATAAAGCTGTTTTAATTTTTATTTAAATTCAATCTATTTTAGATCGTATTCGGCCTTCCAAATTTTTACATTTGATGGCGTAACAATGATGCGTTCTTCACCGAGTCTTGCAATGTCTGCATCGTTTGTCTTTGCAACTTTGTAGATATCTTCTACAATGGTACGAAGTTTTTCAACATCTTTTTGTGCTAGTGGCGTAACCCTTAGTATGAGTACCATGCCTTTTTTGATATCCTTACGTATTGACTCGATGTCACTTGGATCCCTTATCGTAAAGGCTTTCAGGTATGTGCTACTTTCTTGCTTTTGCATGGGAAATTTCTGATCGCCACACCAATAAAACATTTCCTTGTAGTTTGTGCCTAGATTCTAAATCTGATATAATCATCTTCCATGGCCGCCTTTGCGTCAACCTTGGTCTTGCAATCCTCGGTGATGACATTTACATGACATTGTGTATCTTTTGGAGCATCAGAATATCTTACCGTCACTGATGCTGCAAAATCAATATGTGGTTTTACATTAGTTCCACGAATCATGGATGTCGGTCCAAAATGATCTATAGTTTCAAGTAAAACATCTTTTGCAAGTGCAAGAGAATCTATCACTTGATTTTCTTCATGGTTTCTACCAACGATCAGTTTTGCGCCTTTATCTAAACGAAAATGTCTTCCAACTTTGAGCAAGTCTATATCATTTATGGTTGGTGTTTTTTTATGATCAAACAAATCAATTGCTCTTTTTCCAAATGCTGGATCAGTCAACAAGCATCCGCCACCAGCGTTTGGTGGATCTTGTATGCCAAATTCTTTTGCCATTTGTAGTTGTGGTTTTCTTGATCTACCTTTGATCATTCCAAGATCTTCACGTTTGATAAGACCGATTTTTTCTGGTTCTGTTTTTGGTAACAGTCTAGCTGAGAGAGGACGTACAATCTTATCTTTAAGATCTGATTCTTTCTCTATGGTTCGAAGAGCTGGTCCGTGTTGACTCATCGGTCTTTGACCCATCACCTCTCCAGATATTACAAACTCGGCACCAATATCTTCCATGTGTTTTTTTGCCGCCTTGAACATCATTGCACGACAATCTATACAAGGATTCATGCCAGCACCAAATCCGTGTTTTGGATGCTTTAACATTTCGATATATTCATCTCCAAGATATACTGTCTTTAGTTTTACATTTAGATCATCAGCTCTTTCACGTATTTCAAATCCACAACCTCTACCACAATCAAAATCACAAAATGGTGTCTTTATGGCAACTGCTTCTACCTCAAAACCTTGCTTTTGCATCATTCTAACTGCTAGCTGGCTGTCAAGACCACCTGAGAGCAGAGCTACAATTTTTTTCTTATCACTCATTATGACTACCTGTTCAATTGTGTCTTATATACAATTTTCATGTTATTGCAGACTGGTAATTCTGTAATATTGAGGCTAGATATTGGCATACGAGTTTTTATGACTAGTCTGTGCCTGACACATTTTTTGATATTTCTAGATAGATATGATATGATATGTTATAGCTATATATTATGTTGCTAACGTGCGTTAACTATGAACACAAAAATACTCAAGATAGATAAAGATTTACCAACAGATAAAATAACTGTTTGTTCTTATGCAGGAGCCAAGGAAGCTTTAATAAAGATTAAAAAAGAATACGGTATATGAAGAAATTAACTCTAAATATAAGGAAGACACTCTACGATCAACTTAATATATTAATGAAGAATAACGATATAAAATCGGTAATTAAAGTTCTTGTTTATTTTTCATTTATTGAAAAATATTATTTAAATCACATTCAAAAAGCAAATGTTAAAAGATTTAGTATTATTACTAAAATACCAGATTCAAAATATAGTATTAAATGGGAATCTGATAAAAAAAATCAAAACGCAATTAATCTTGTAAAACTCGTAGAACAATAGACCTTATGCATATCCATGTGCTATCTTTATAAACAATTCTAGTTAATCTCGCATAGCTTTCGCTAGGTGTGTACTTTCCGTTTCTAAAGAAAAGGATAACTATCCATACGAGGTTTACCCTCACAACCTTTCTTCATCCAATCGTTAGATCATGCCGCAGTTATTGACCGGAGTTTATACCCCAAAGCATAAGTTCGTTTAAAAAATGCATAGCAACCTTTTTTGATCACCTCGTTTACAACAATTCATGCAAGTCAGTGATGAGGATCTCCTTCAGGCCTATAACAAATGCAAAGATATACGCATGATAGCACGATTGCATGCCATGTGTCTGATGCAGATACGTGGTCTGGACATGACAGAGACGGCATCTTCTATGTTCCGAACGTACCAGTTTGTATACAAATGGCACGATCGATATCAAAAATACGGACTCAAAGGCCTGGAGGAAAGGTCCAGATGCGGTCGTCCACCTTTGGTGTGCTCACACACCATGATGCAGATGGAAAAAACATTTACAGAAACAGGAACCATGATACTTCCAAAGCAGGTACGCGAATACATTAAAAATAAAACCGGAATTACATACCATATTACACATGTTTACAGAATTATGCGTGGATGGAAACTAGAGGCAAAAGTTCCACAAAAAATACACGCCAGCGCCTTGATTGTGTTACTCAAGTATATATGGACAGTGATGTTAATAGTATAATTACAAGTGTAGTGAAAGATAAATTCGTTGATCAAATATCTGGTGTATTAGAAAATAAACTATCAGTAAATTCTATTGGTTTGACCAGTCTATCTAATGAAAAGCAAGATGAAAAAATATCCGTTCGTTTAGAACCACTTGCTAGTGATCCGTGTCTTGGTTTTTACTTGAGCATTTCTTATAAAACAAAGAAAACAAATAAATTTAATGACTTTGTAGCTAAGTTTGGAGAAGATTTGTTAAAAAAAGTTATGGTAGAGGTTGAATCATGCAGATGAAAAAAACAGTAATGTTTGTTTGTGAATTGCGTTATGAAAATATAATAAAAAAAATAGAATATGGTGTACCTACTCAAACTGATGATTTTTTTAAATCTATAATAAAACAGCAGAAACATAATAATATTCTACAAATACCATACGTACCGACTATATATGAATAAGAAAATCCACCAATAATTCCAACATATCCGTCTGTAATCACATTCAAAATACAAATCTAAATTTTTGAGAATAGCCAAGGCTAGAGAGATGAATATAACATCTGTTACATCAGGAATTGTACGAGGTCCCCTCATGACTAACGAATTAGTCAGTAACACTTGCTCAAGTTAGCATTGGAGTCATTGTTGACGATGATAACCGTGTTTTACTAGATCTCATGATAGTGTTAAATTAATACAAATTCTATCAATACACATGATGAAAAGTAGAAGAAAGAAACTACTCGATCACGCAAAAAAAGCAGGATTTGATACCATTGTGGCACTAGACCCCGAAAACCTCTTTTACATGACTGGATTTTGGGGAGAGGCAATAGGCGTGTTGGATTCATCTGGAGCTCAGATAATAGCCCCAGCATTAGAGGCTACAAGAGCAAAGGCCGAATCCATCAACTGTCACATCTTTTCTTCTGATAGGGGCTCTACGATGATAACTGATCTTGCATCTATACTAGATGGAAAAAAACCGTGTACCGATTGTACAAATTATACAACAATGATGATGCTACAAAAAAAGATCCACAATCTAAAACACGACATATCTCCATTTACAAAATCTAGAATCATAAAAGACTCATTTGAGATCAAAATACTACGCAAGGCCTCATCTATAATCGATGGCATGTTTGAGTTGTGTGCAAAGTCTATGAAAAAAGGTCAAAATGAGTTACAACTACAGTCGATATTGATGATGCATGCGATGGAGAGAGGTATGTTTGATACCGGATACGCCTCTACATTAAATCCATTGATAATAGCTGGAGGCCCAAACGGTGCCTTGCCACATGCACAAGCAACAGAGAGAAAATTCAAAACAGGAGATCTTGTAGTAGTTGATCTAACCCTACGATACATGGGATATGTATCAGATTCCACTAGAACGTTTGGCATAGGTAAAATCTCTAAAAAAGTTGAGAAAATATATGATATAGTCTATGAGTCACAACGTCTTGGATTAAAAGCTGCAAAACCAAGAGCCTTGTGTAGCACTGTAGATAATGTATGCAGAAAATATATCACCAAAGCCGGATATGGCAAAGAGTTTATACATTCTACCGGACATGGTTTAGGACTTGATGTACATGAAACACCTACCATCTCTGTAAATTCTGATACCAAACTTGCCAAAAACATGGCAATTACTATAGAACCTGGAATTTATGTGTCAAAAAAATTTGGAATACGTATAGAAGATTCATTAATAGTGGGTACGAGCTCTCCGGTAATGCATAAATTTACAAAAAAATTGATTACAGTCTAGGAATTTTTTGCTGTTACAATTACAATCTGCCAAGGGAATTTTATATTTCCTTTATTATTCTCAAAGGGCAAAATGTTTTCTCTAACCTGCTCCTTTAATTCTTTTTTTTGTCTAGAGTCAAGCAAGTCAATCTTTGCCTTTGATGCTTTTGGAGCAAAGATGAGATAATTTCTCCAGTATTGCTCAAATGTTCCAGGGCTGTATGTAAAAGTAAATTCTGTAGAATGTATGCAAGAGAATCCTGCCTCTCTTACCTGTTTTGCAAGGGCATTTTTGGTGTTAAACCTTGTCATATCTGGCGTTCCAGGTTCTTTGTATTCTGGAATATATTTGATAATTGCATCTAAAAGTGAGGTATAAAATGGCGTATCACGTCCGTGTACTGTAATTGCCAATGTTCCATCAAATTTTAGCGATCGTTTTATGTTTTTTAATGCTTTACGTGCATTTGAAAAAAAGAATAGTCCAAATTGACACGTTGCAGCATCAAAATGTCTACTAGAGAATCGCATATGTTCTGCATCACATATGACTGGATGAAAATTATTTCCCATTGCGTATTTTTTTGCCAAAAGCAAGGCTGTATACGATGTATCTATTCCAACCACGATACCATCATGCCCAACTCGATGTAACAGCTCACGAGATACTGCTCCTGTACCACATGCAACATCTAGAATACGATCTCCATTTGCTATGTTGATCATAGAGAGCATCTTTTTTGTGCTCTCAAAAGGTCCCTGTCCTGCCTTAACACGTGTGTGGTATCTTGGGGCAATCTCATTCCATGTATGTATAATCTGTTTTCTATACGACTGTTTTAACAATATGTCTAGGAATAGCGTATACTGTTTTTACTTTACTATATCAACTCTAAAATTATCACACGTGTGCACACACATAGATGAATTTGATAAAAAAAGGTGCCGAAGGGGATATTTACAAAACAAAATGGCTTGGCAAAGATGCTATACTAAAGATACGTAAAGCCAAATCCTATCGTAATGCGGATTTGGACAAAAATATACGATACAGTAGAACGGTAAGAGAAGCTCAAAATATCAGCCGTGCAAGATCGTTTGGCGTATACTGTCCGCTGATATATTTTATAGATACAAACGAATGTTCGATAATAATGGAGTATGTAAATGGTACGCCCGTGAGAAATTTATCTGGTCGTAAATTCGATAATGCGTGCGAGAAGATTGGTAGTATATCTGCAACACTGCATAAAAATAAAATAATGCATGGTGATATGACAACATCAAATTTTCTAGTTGATAAAAATGGAATATGTACAATTGATTTTGGTTTGACAATATCAACTACAAAGATAGACGACCTAGCCGTAGATCTGAGATTATTCAAGGAAGCATTATCTAGTGCACACTCTAAACAAATAGAATCTGCATGGAAGAAATTTCTTGTTGGATACAAAAAAATAACAGCCAATAATAAAACATTTGAAAAAATATTAAAACGCGTAGAAATAATAGAAGGAAGAGGTAGATATGCAAAAGTCGTATGATGTTTTGTTTGCATCATCCAATAAAAAAAAATACGCCGAAGTAAAACAGATATTAAAAGAGTATAATATACAAGTAGGTTTTTTAAAGTTTACACCCATAGAAATACAATCAGATACATTAGAAGAGATTGCTTTTGATAAAGTGCAACAGGCTGTTAAATGTACCCAAAGTCCGGTCATAGTAGAAGATGCAGGATTGTTTATAGATTCACTTGGAGGATTTCCAGGACCGTATTCATCGTACGTGTTTTCAACATTGGGAAATGATGGAATACTAGATCTATTACGTTCAAAAAGAGACGCAAAGTTTTGTTCTGTTATTGCATACAGTTCAGGTCATAGCACAAAGTTGTTTTCTGCTATGGTACAAGGTAAAATTACTCGTAAACCAATGGGAGGTGGATGGGGATATGATCCAATATTCATTCCCAAATATCACAGTAAAACGTATGGTGAAATTGATGATAAAAATAAAATATCTCACAGGCGTATCTCTTTGGAAAAATTTGCTAATTGGTTTGTGCACAAGCTGCGATAAATCTATCAATACATCGTTTTTTATTTTCTAGCACAACAATGCGTGAAATATCACTCTCATCCATTATTCTAAAACTAGATGATTTTTCTACCATTCGTTTTGAAATGCGTCTAATCTCTTCCATCTCTAACATATGATCCCTCTCTAGTCTGTTGGTAGAGTATCCTATGTGCATGTATGATTTTATTTCTACAAAATGGATTTGTGCTCGGTCTATCATCTCTGCAAAAGCATCTATGCTTTTATCATCATCGTTGTGGTCTCGTATAATGGTCAATCTTAGAACTGTTCTCGTATCTAGATCTTTTAACATCTCTAATGTTTTATTCCAACGTTCCCATGAATCTTTGTACTTTGGACGGTTTATTTTCATAAATGATTCCGAGTCTGCTGCATTTGTAGATAGATACAATTGTGTTGGCAACGAATCTTCATCTGCCATTTTTTTAATCATGTCTGGTTCTTGTCCATTTGTTACCAAAAAAATAGACTTTGTCTGCTCCAAGGATTTTAGATATCGCATTAGCTTTGGCAGTTTTGGATACATTGTTGGCTCGCCTGAAAGAGATACTGCGTAATGACTTGGCAAAAGTGATTCATCGAGTTTTTGTTTATCTGTCTTTGAATTACCATAATGACCCATGATAAGTCTTTTACGTTCTTGCAAAAGCTTTGTTAGAATATCTTTTGGCTCAGCTACTCTTTGCGGATCCATCTCCATTGAATCATAAAATTCCATTGGTCTCCAGCAATAGACACATCTGTTTTGACAGTGCATTCCGGCAGGTGAAAATTCCATACATTGATGTGTTGATATTCCATAAAACTTGTGTTTATAGCAGTTGCCTTCACCTCTGAATGATTTTTTTGTCCAATGGCAGAGCTCTACAGTAGAGTGGTCTGCAATACCATACTTTGCTTTTTTTAGCTGTTTTGTAATTGCAGGTTTTATCTGTAACAGTTGATCGTTTTCTGTTACAATTTCGCCTGAACAACTCATAGCAATTTGTATTGCATGTATTTTATTAAATGATTCGCAGGGAGGTATTATGAGGTCAGATACTCTATTTTTGTGCGTAAATGCATAACTTTCTTTATAATTATAGGTAGGGACGTGACCTCGTACTCTTGATTAAATGTCAAATATAATGTCCTCTAACAGATGAGAAAACGCGTATCTATCTGACTATTGTTCTTATTTTGTACCGTATTGTTTGTTTTCATTGGATTATTGTACTTTGGTGACACATTTTTACTGGTATGAGTTAAGGCGATCAAAAGTTGTGCAACTAAGTATAGCTGACCTCATTATTTATATAATTTTAAATTAATACAGGATTATGGTTTATTGTACGCTATATGCAGATGCATCTGGCGATCCAAGTCTCTCACCAACTAGTAACACACCTTGGTACACATTGGCAGGTATTGTATTAAATCAAGAACAATTTACAGAATGTAAAAAAGAGGTTAGATGTATTTTAGAAAAATATATTTCAGATGATTTAAGAAAGAAATACTCCGATACATTATATGAATTACATTATACGCCGTTAGCTAATGGTAGAGGTTTATTTAAAACTATTTCTAAAAATCAACGTATGGATATGATCAAGGATGTTTTTAATATGATCATAAAATTGAATCCACATATTATGGCAACATCCATCAATAAACAAAAATTGATAGATACTTACAAAACACCTTATGATCCTTTATCTCTAACATGTAAATCCATATGGAATAAATTTTCAATGTATTGTGATAAGAATAAATTAAAAGGAACAATGGTTTTTGATTATGAAGGTAGTACAAAGAACTTGGAAATATTATTATCTGATGTACGAATTACTGGCGTAACAATTCGTGGTAGGGATTATAATCCACAATTTGATGATAAATTAACAAATATTGAAAGATTAGCATTTGAAAAATCTCATACGAATGTTGGAATACAATTAGCAGATTTTATTGCTGGTGCAGTTTGGCAGAATAAAGTACGAGATAGAAGTCAACATTATGATCATATTAAACCTCTGCTGGGTAAATATATGGATACAGAATTTCCATGAGGAAGGGCTGTAAGCAAGCTTACATGACCATATTTCAGATCCCCTTACCTAGTCACATATTGTTTTTGCGTTATATTAATATTTTAAAAATATTTATGTATGAGGTCACGTCTCTGCCTATAATTATCAAGAAAGTTCTGCATTTCCGCACAAAAATATGGAATAGCTGACCTCATACCTATATGCTTTAAAATGTAGAGTTTATTCTCTAGATCTTTTCCAAATAATCTTTGAGATTAATTTATGGCAAATGCATCCTAATTGCACAAGCAACAATGTCGATTCTTTTATTTATATCAAAATATGATTTGTGCCCATGTCTAAACTCCCAAACTTTTCTGGCAAGGCTTTTCTTGCTCCGATGGCAGGTATTACAGATCCGGCTATGCGATTACTCTGTAAACAAATGGGTGCAGCACTTGTAACTACAGAACTTACTAGTATACACGGCATTGTAGCACAATCGTCAAAAAAACACTTGAGAGAATTTTTACAATTCTCTGAAAAAGAACGACCACTCTCAATACAACTCTTTGGTTCTGATATAGATGCACTAGCCAAAGCAGCTAAAATCACAGAACCTTATTTTGATCTAATAGATTACAATATGGGATGCCCTGCACCTCATATCACACAACAGATGGCAGGCGGTGCATTACTGCAAGAAGAAAATCTAACAAGAAAAATATTGCAAACCTTGGTAAATGCAGTAGACATACCAGTGACACTAAAGATGCGTGCTGGAGTTACACAAGCAAGTCGTAAACTATATTTGAACATTGCTCAAATCGCCCAAGAGGAGGGAATACAAATGATAACACTGCATCCAAGAACCGTGAGTCAGGGTTATTCTGGTATGGCCGATTGGGATCTAATTGCAGAGCTAAAACGTACAGTCAATGTACCAATAATAGGTAACGGTGATATTACATCCCCCGAAGATGCAAAGGCCATGATGGATCGTACAAAATGTGATTATGTTATGATAGGACGAGCAGCTGCATCAAATCCATTTTTATTCAGACAGATAAACGAGTATCTAAAGACTGGCAGATATTGTAAATTAACAAAAGAGGAGAAAAAATATGCCCTCTTACAATACATGCAATATGCAAAAAAATATGGAATCGGACTTGCACGCATAAAGACGATCACAATGAGGTTTACGCGGGGAGTACACAATGCTACAAAGACAAGATCCCTTGTATCCAAAGCCATGACGATAACAGACTTGGAAGATATAGCAAAAAACTCGTAATTATCTAGAGACATGTCTTATTTTAACAAAAATATACACACAAAATTAATTTGTAAACCAGCCCATCTTTTTAAAATATACAAACATGATCCCAGTTAGGATAAACGAACCAGCAAGCAAGGCACCAAATACCTCTATTCCTAGATCAGCTCCTGGCAGTACCACATTCATTCCGTATAATGTACCTGTTAGTGTAGTTGGCATTGTAAGTGTGAATATCATCGTCAACACGGTTAGAACTTTGTTTGTCTTTTCAGTACTAAGCATAAAATCAGTATCCTTGTAAATCTCCATCGTCTCTCGTGCCTCTTCTAGCATATCTACTATCTTGTCAATGTGGTCAGTTACATCATCAAAGTGGTATTGTAAATCTCCACTAGGATCTATCTTTTCTATATGTGATGATGCTTCAGAGACTATGCGTTTTAATGGTCCAACGGTGCGTCTTACTTTGACAATCTCACGTCGCAATATGGATATGCGTCTTGCTATGGATTTTTTATCATCAAAGACTGCATCTTCAATTTCATCCAGGTTTGATATTATACGTCGCATCATGTGCAAAAGATCATCTACAAGCAAGTCGATAATTTCATGCAGTACTGTGGACAATGATTTTTTGAGCAAAGTCGTTCCTCTAGAATTACACTGCTCACAATCGTTTACTAGTGTCGTGAGCGGATCCAAATCACCTTGATGTACGGTAATAAGATATCCTTTACCTGCAAAGATGGAGAGCTGACTATGTTTGATCTCTTTTGATCCAAGTGGAGGAAAATGCAATATGAAAAATATGTGATCTAAATATCCATCAAGCTTTGGTAGCTCAAATTTTGTAAGACAATCTTCTATGTTTAGTGCGTTTAGATTGTGTTCTTTTTGTAGATTTTCTAATTGTGATCTATCTGGATTCTGTAAATCTTTCCATACAAATCCATTCCCTTGCATGATGCGAATCTTTTCTGAGACTTTGGTAACCTCTGGTCTTTTTTTTGTCGAACGCAGCTTTGCGATAAATTGTCCTCTCATTCTAAAAGAATGGATTCACGTGTAAATTTAAAGATCGTTATATGCCCTCCATTCTAGTTGGATATGTAAAATGATGGCAGATTTTCATCAAAAATTCATGCGTAAATCTCGAATATATCTACAGCCAAGGCAGAAAATGATTGGCTCCAATATATGTAAGTGCAGCCGCTATGCTCATGCCTATCCACCATTTGATCCCTTTCAATACGTATGAATTGGTTTGCCGATATTAAAACCACATGATAATGGCCTTGATCCAAATATACCTAGACAGATTCAAGATTAGGTTTACTATTCATTATATCAAATATGATGCACATCAAGTCAAGGTTATTATCTGATAAAGATGTATTTTTGTTTGTGGCCTCCGTAGTACAGTGGCTAGTATAGGGGACTGTGGATCCCCGGACAGGGGTTCGATTCTCCTCGGAGGCCTCTTAAAATATTCCAAATTTGCTAGATTCCATCTCTTCTTTTATTGCCAGTTTGAACCGTGGACTCTTGTCTCCGATTCCCTGCATTATCCATGTGAGGAATTTTTTCTCTATTCCTTTACCTTTTTGGCATTGAAAATCTTTTCCCAAAAGTGTAGCTAGTTTTTTAATCGCCTCTACGTTTACGGCAACTACAAAGAAATGCCATCCAAAGGCAGCTTCTGAATCGGTAATACGAAACTCATTATTGCCATGTATTATATCCTGCATTCTATCCAATACTGTAGCTATCGCGGTGCTTGTTGCCTCGTAGTTTATGGCAGACACGTTGATGTATAGTGTATCTTGCATTGTGTTGTGTTTTGTACCTGTTTATTAAAATCTGACGTTTAGTTTAAGAGATGTCTAGTTTCTATATTGTAACAATTTCGTAATATATCCATGTATGATTTTACTGGTTCTGGTATTTGATCGCCACAGGCAATTTTGGCATTTTTTGCATTTATCCATATGATCAATGTCTGTATTATGGTGACTAGTCTGTTATTTTCTGCATTTGGTGGTTGTATTGCACGCGTATATCTTTCGGCGTGTTCCCACGCAGTTGAAAAATCTATACATTTTACTCCAAATACATGCAGTATCTGTTCTGAGAGACTCTTTGCCTTTAGAAAAGGTGCAGTATGTAGCATGAATGGAAATTGTACCTTATTTGGCAAGCATCTAGGAAGTGGGCTCCAAACGGTTATAATTTTGCAACCTGGTTTTACATTGCATGCCTTTTTTGTTATTGCATCCACAATCTCTTCATCTGTAAACCAAAAAAATACTATGGTTGCATCTGATATATCTGCATCTAGAACATTTTTGCATTCATATGTGGCTTTAGAGTGTCCGTGTATCTTTTTTGCGATCTTGATCTTTTCTGCATCTGTATCAATTCCAATTGCGTGCGCTCCATACTCTGCAGCAATTGCTGGACCTGCACTATCTCCGCAACCCAAATGATAAAAGATATCTCTTTTGCCTATTTTGGCAAATTCTAATATCTCTCGTAATGCATTGTTGGGAATTTGTACACTCTCGCCAGAAATTATATTTTCTGGTAAACTCTTTATGTAATCTTCAATCTTCAATACGGTAACACCAAAGAAATTATTATTCTCTTATACTTTCTAATTTTGAAACTGCTAGCCATAAGGTAACTCTTACGTGAGATGGCATATTTGGATCTTGTGTTACATCATCTAGCATACTGATTGCATTTGCTGCTCGAACTGACATGGAATATTCTACTTTTGAAAGATCCGCTATCATGTCTGTAATATTTTTCTTTATTGTTTTTGGTGTTGTAATGTTTGAAATTACTTCGTTTAATGATCGTAACGCTTCTTGAAGTGTGTCCTTGTTTTCTTTCTCTGTTGGCATTTTAACTAGACCTCTACCAAAACGTCGCCGTTTTCAATTGTAACCTTGTATGATTTTAGATCTTCAATTTTTGCTGGAAATTTTTCAAGTTTGCCACTCTTACAGTTAAAAGCTGCCCCGTGCCATCCGCAAACAATATCCTCTCCATCAAGTTTGCCATTTGCCATGCTAGCTCCAGCATGTGTACATGTGTCAGTTATGGCATAAAACTCTCCATTGACATTTACAATAGAGATATCTGCTTCTTTTAGCTTTGTTATTGTATTTGGAGGCATATCTGCTACTTTGCCTGCATTGATTATAGTCATATGATAGTCTATTATTTGAATACTAATAATATCTTTTGATCTATTCTCATATGTGGCGATCTATAAAGTAAAATCATTGTCCCAAATGATGTGCGATTCTCTAGATCGCATACTTTGATTACTCTATCTAGTCTGTAAATATTCTATACGACTAGATCAGAGATCGCTAATCTAAAAGTTGTGCAATAGATATCTTGCCACAACCTTACTAAACATCATCTTTTGTAACATAGATGGCTATGCCTATGAATCTGATCCGATCTAAAATACGATCTATTCGGGCAGAAAGCTTCTGATTGGAAGTTCATTATGCTTATATACCAAGTTTGAAGAGAAAAAATAAGAAAATGAAAAACGCAATAAATATGAAAAAAATAACAACAAGCTTATTTCTAGCACTTACGCTAGTTCTCGGGTCAGTAACATTCGCTGTACCTGGCATTACGCCAGAAGCGTCTGCTGCGACAGAGAATCTTTTCGTAAGTGCAGATAACAAACTATTTGATAAAAGTTTCAACGGACCTATGATAATTGAAGTCGTAGTAAATGACGATGATATAGATGAATCTGGTGATTTAGAGCCTGATGTAACCATAAACGGTGCCAACTTGGACATGGTTCAAGCTGGTGACGGTAATTGGTATGCATACTTTGCTGCTGCTGATCAAGTTACAAATGCAATCGATGCAAGAATAAACTATGGTACTGTAGCACCACCAAATATCATGACTGCCGATGGTTCTCCAATTTATTATAACGCTAATGAGGTAATTAGACAATCTAAAAACATAGCAACTGGTTCCACTCCTGGTCACCTTGGTGAGTTTGATAATTGGCCAGCAATCCAAACTTTCGATTTTAGCGTTGATGGATCTGTCACTCTAACATATTCCAAAGGTGGCAATCCTCAATCAATAGAATTAACATACTTGGATGATCCTGATGATTATGCTAGTCTTTCACTAGATCGTGATAGCTATCCACCGGGTGCTGATGTATTGTTAACCATTACTTCAATGTCACACAACATCGATCCGACAGATGAAGATTCATGGACATATAATACAGCAAATGGCACTGCATACTATCAACTCTTTAATGAAAATGGTGACGTCTCTAAGATACTCAATACAATAAATACGACTATATCATCTACATTGAACTTTGATGACAGTGGATTGTTTATAATAGATCCAGACCCTAACGATGAACTCGTTTTGGACTTTGTTGGCAACAACGATCAAGATATATCTGGAGCTGAAAGTGTACATCAAATTACCATTAATCAACCAGTAACTATTTTAGAAACAGAACCATATTCTGGTATATTTCTAAACTATGATGATGGTGATAAAGCCAACATAAAGATATGGGATAATGCATCTAGAGGCTACACTGGAACAATCGACTATGCTGATTCACCATTATCTGTCCAGGTAAAGAACTATCCTGGTTCTATTACTATGGATATTGATGGTGTAGGTGGCACATGGAATGCAGGTGAGGAAATTAGCGTCAAACTAGACGATGGTGACCTCAACTTGAACAGTAGATTGGATCAGGACATAGAACTAGATAATTGGAATCAAAAGATTCCAACAGTCGTAATCGGTAATCCTCTTACACTAGATGATGCTACAATTTGGTATAATAACGCTAGCCTTAATGCAAACAACATAATAGAATGTTTAAAGAGTGACAACTCATCTCTAGGTGGCTGTATCTATACAATAGATACTTTCTCCAAAAGAGTAGCAATTTCGGCAAATTTCGACAATGACACTATAGTAAATAATACTGAAATATTTGCAAGCTTCTCAATAATTAACGAAACTGGTCTTTTCTACATTGAAAACAATGCAGGTGGATTAGTCGAGACACCGATAAACTTCACTACTGATGTCTTAGACGGCATATACAATGCATCATTAGGAAATATAATATCTGATATAGATGGTATTGTTCAACCATTAATAACAGTAACAGACATCTTTAGCTTTGGTCAAACCGAAGATATTGATAGTGCAGCAACATCGAGACATGCAAATGCAATCTATCGTATGCTCTTAGAAGAGACTGGTGACAACACTGCCATATATAGCGGTACAATCGAATATACACTACTAAACCAACTCAATGTACACGAATCTGATACATACACTGGACTTGAAACCATCGACGATGAAATTACCATCATAGTTCCGACAGACCTCACAGATGAGGACTCTGTCAGAGTAGACTATTTAGATACAGACAGCGAAAGTATAGAAACTCAAATCGGTGATCAGGCAGAGGCTCCAACACATTCAGGTACCGTGTCATTTGATGCTGCAAATTATAAAGTTGCAGACACTGTGACCGTAACCCTAGTTGATGCAGACCTCAACACTGACTCTGATACAACAGAAGTATACACCACTGTACAAGATACCACTAATGGTGATAGAGTAGGTAAAGACAGCAATGGAGGTAAATCTGAGATTGGACGTCTAGCCGACATCACATTTGATGACAGAACATGGAGATACCATGGTTGTGGTGTCGATAACGATGGACTTTACAGCACTGGATTCATACTCTCAGAGACAACTTCTACATCTGGCATATTTACTGGTACTTTCCAAATACCTGAAAGATATTGTCTAAGTAACACCACTAGCTCAACTACCACTGGTAAAGATATTGAAGTAAACTATGTGGACTATTCAGAAGCTTCTGGTGAATACATTGAAGTTGGCGATAGTGCAGGTATACGTGCAAACACAGGTTCAGTATCATTTGACCGTACAGTATACCCAGTACCATTCAATACTACCGAATACTTGACACATCACACATTTGCAAATGGCACCGACCAAACTCTAACTGATGCAGATTCATCATTAACTGGAGATGCTGTACTTCACATTAGGGTCAACGATCCTGATTATGATGTATCAGCCTCTGGTTCTGATACTTTGCCTGCTGAGACTATAAGTGTAAAAATAATTCGTGGCTCTGTATCAAGTGAAAACTTGGTTCCATTTTTAAGTGAGATTGAAGATATTGAAGAAATATCACCTGATTCAGGTATATTCGAGCTAGATCTTTCATTACCTGCTACTCTAGACCGTGCTCAGGCAGGTAATCTAATTCCTGCTAGTAATGCTGATGATGCTATTAATCATACTACTAACATTCGTCAAGGTGATATTGTAACAGTAGTATACACTGATGAAACAGATGCATCTGGTAACGAAAACACTGTAACAGATTCAGCAACTTTTGATCTACGTAATGCAGTTCTTCAAACAAACGAACCCGTTTATATCATAGGTGGGAATATGATTCTTACTTTGATAGAACCAGACTTTGATCTAGACAGCGACGAGACAGAGACATATCCACTCAATCTAATTGAATGGGATTCTGATGCAGAGACGTTGGCAATGGGAGAATCACTAAACTTTGACCCAGAACCATCAGCTTTGCGTGAGACTGGTGACAGCACTGGTATATTCCAAGTTGTCATCGAGATCCCATCTGAATTGGGTGACGAGGCTTTGGAACGTGATGAACAAATTGACCTAGAATATGTCGACTATGGTCCTGCAGGTGCCGATTATGTCGGTGCTGATACTGAGGACATTGAATTGACAATAAGGACGTCAAACTATGGAGCAACTATATCACTCGATCAAAAAATATACAGCTGGACTGACAAGGTGTTTATCACTATCAACGCACCTGATCACAACTTTGACAGCGATCTAATAGATGAGATTGGAGATACACCTGAGGATCCTATAAAGGTCTATACGCGTGAATCTAGTATCAACTATTATCGTCTTGTAGAGACTGGTACTGATACTGGTATCTTTACTGGTGAAGTAATCCTTACTGGATTCCAACATAATCTAGGTGATGGTGAAATGGTAGACCCTGTAGATACTACAGATTCCAGCCGTAATGATCCTGCAGGTCCTACTGATGGTCTCCTTCAATCTGAAGATGATGACGGTGTAACCGTATCATTTGAGGTATCTGAAGATGACACCATAATTGGTACTGCACTCATACGTTGGAACATTGGTGAAATAAACTGGATAGAGTCAAGCTATCCGGCATCTGGCAACGGACTCGTCCGTGTAACAGATCCGGATCTAAACCTCAACCCAGAGTCAATTGACAACTTTGATGTACGTGTCTGGTCCGACTCAGATTCAGGTGGAATATCCTTGACTGTAACGGAGACCAATGAAGCAACTGGAATATTCGAGGGACAAGTTTCCTTTACTACTTCAGATGAATCATCTGGTCACAGACTCCGCGTAGCAGAAGGTGATACAGTAACAGCCGAATATGAAGAACACACACTACCTAGACCGCATGATACCACTGACACACTAGATGTTACTGCAACTGCCATTATTGGTTCAATTGTTGCTCCTCTAGAACGTGCACCGGTATCTGATGCAAGATTTGTAGATTCACAAGGATCTCCGCTATCATCTGCTTCAGTTGATCAGCAGATTCAAGTGTCTGCAAATATCAAGAGCGGTCAGGACAAAGATCAAGATTATGCGTACTTGGTACAAATTCAAGATGGAAATCAGGTAACTGTTTTACTATCTTGGATTACAGGCACGCTACCAGCAGGTTCATCCTCTTCCTCATCCCAGTCTTGGACTCCGACGGAAGCAGGTGATTACACTGCAACGATCTTTGTGTGGGAATCTATCAACAATCCGACTGCACTATCACCAGCTATCAAAGCAACCATACAAGTATCTTAGAAGTAAGCAAAAAATTCAAATTTTCTTTTTTTCTTTTTTTGAACACTCCTTAGCGGAGCCTATATGTAATTTATGCATAAATCACGATAAATATTTTTTAAGAAAAAGACGATATAATAAGAGCAGTATTTTTACAAAAAATATTCTTGGTAAAGATATCTCATGTGAAAATATCTCAAAAATGACATACAATTTCAAAAAAATAACATACAAAGTTGAGATCAACTAGTATTTTTTGTGATCTTTTTGTACACATGTCCACAATACCCGCAAGTTATATGTACATTTGAATTACATATACGCATCTTGGCTTTTATTCCAGGAGCTATAAACATTTTACATCTTTTACAAATAGATTGTCGTACCTCGTATGGGAGTGGCAGACGATATTTTGAAGAAATGCGACGTAACGTGTCGACATTTTGTTGAGATATGTGAGGATTATCTTTTGCATTTACTAGTGCAGATTTATACAATATTTGTATTCTCTCTCTAGCAAGTATTTTGTGGCTTTTCATGATAGATAGAAGATAATATGCGTTAATTAATTTTCTATTTTGTATACCTATTATAGATCAAACAAACAGATGAACGTAATATGCTTGAAATTGATGGTAATTTGCCGTTTTTTCTTGCTTTGCATTTTTCTTTCATACATTCAAGTGAGCGTGGAGTTGGGGTTTTCGTAATATGCAAGCCGATTCTAGAGAAACGTGCTTTCCTTGCCCATTACATCTATCTGATGTGCCATTTTTGCTATTGTTTTATTCGTCTTTAAAAACTCTCATGCATTCTTTCAATTACTATATGTCGGATGTCTACTCGTGAAATGGATTGATTGTTGATACTAATCGATATGATCGTGTGTCATTGACTAATTTGTTAGTCATGAGGTGATCTCTTGATTCACTGATCAATTTATTAACCCGAAATTTATTAAATTAATTTATGGCAAAGATCTATGATGTACCTGCAGATAAACTAGTTACAAAATTGGCAGACACTCTCAAATCCGAAGATATTCCAGCTCCACAGTGGATTCCATTCGTAAAGACAGGAGTGCATGCTGACAAACCTCCACAAAAAAGTGATTGGTGGTATACAAGATGTGCATCGTTGCTACGAAAGATCTATGTGCATGGACCAATTGGAATTAACGAGCTCTGCTCAAAATATGGAGGCGGAAAACCACATGGATATGGAATGGCTCATCATAAAAGCGCTGGTGGTGCAATAATACGCAATGCAGTTCAAGGACTTGAAAAACTCGGTTATCTCTCAAAGGTGGAAAAAAAGGGTAGAATAGTATCCGACAAGGGTATGAAAAAACTAGACTGCATGGCCACTGAAATACTACAAGAGCTTGTTACAAAAGATGCGAGATTGAAAATATACACTTGAGAAAATGAGCCTTCCAGAAGAATCCCAAAATGATTTTAAAACAACAGCAGACGATGCTGCCAAACAATCCTCATTGATGCAAATCTTGGATCCTCAAGCACGTACAAGACTAGGTAATATTCGTCTAGTAAAACCAGATCTTGCAACAAACGTTGAAAATTATCTTTTGGGACTTGCAGCACAAGGTCGTATAAGTCAGGTAAGCGATGAACAGCTAAAACAGATTCTATTATCTTTACAGCAGCCAAAACGGAACTTTAAATTTAGTAGAGTATAATCTACCACAACACACAAGGGATCAAAACCATCATACGGCAAGTCTATCCTCTTTATCCATATGCAACCTCGATAGAATTTACTCTAACCATTTTTTCCCTGCAGCATCCCTCTCGGCTTTGAACAAAAATTGTTGTGAAAATCCCGCATATCTTCCAAAATGATCCAAAATCTTCCCGCGTATCTTTGTATATGCATTTGGTGTAAGTGATGTGCCAACATTAAACTTTCCTGGATAATATTTTTCCAATATGCGAATTACCCATCTATCCAAAGGTACTGCATCCAACTTGTCCAAAGAAAAAAGCATTATACAGTCAGCAACCTTGCCTCCAATTCCAGGTATATCCAATAATACATCTTTGGCTGTTTTATATTCACAACGACGCATTAGATCAAAATCCAACTTTGAATTTGCTCTAGATGCAGCTTTGACATATGGTGCTCTGTATCCTAGTCCACATGAGTGTAATCCATCAATTGTGGCAGATCCAAGTTTCTTACTATCTGGAAAGAGAGAAAACTTTATGCCCTCATATGACACTTGACTGCCATATTTTATGCATAGTCTCTTTATGGATCTACGTATGTTTGGTATTGCAGAATTTGAAGAAATTACAAATGTAATCATACATTGAAATGGATCCTGTCTCAAGAGCCTCATGTTGGGAGATTTTTTTACCGCTGTTGCAACAATCTTATCTTTGGATATCTCTGAGAGTATCTTGCGCATATTATCTCGTGTACGAAAAAAGCTTGCATGCCCACCGTTCATAGAGCCTATACGACCAAAAGAGTCAATCTTTATGACATTGCTACCATTGATGCCATACCATGAATCTCCATATTTATCCCACAAAAACACTTGACCGTTGTTTATAGTATCAAATGCTCCTTGTCTGTCTAGCTTAAACGCTGACAATTTCGCCAGGCTCGGCAGCATGAGCATCAAAACCAAATTTTTCTTTTATCTGCTCTGCAAACATTTGACATGATTGAGAATCACCGTGAACGGTCAAAACCTTTGGATCTCCTTGTATGCGTTCTATCATATCAAAGAGTTCTTTGCGATCAGAGTGTCCTGAAAACTGGAACTGTTTTACTTTAGCTCTTACATGTAGTTCTTTGCCACGCGTATTGACTTTACCTGTATCTAGTAACATCTTGCCAGGCGTACCCTCACCTTGATATGATACTAGAGCAATTCCATTTCTCTCATCAAATGCTATCTCTTGCAGATAAAATACAGCATTGCCACCAACTAGCATTCCAGCTGGGGAGATTACTATGCACGGACCTACCAATGCTTTTATGCGGTCACGATGACTTCGAATTTCTGTTGCATGGTTTATTGCTTTTGCAAAAGCATCATAATCACGTAAAAATTCTGGATGCTCAAACATTACATCATTTACTTTTAATGCCATACCGTCCATTATAACACGTTCATCAATTCCTGCATTTTCTAGTATACATGCAATCTCTTGAGAACGTTCTACTGAAAACGAAGGGATAAACAATATTCCTTTACGATCCATTACCTCGTGTACAAATTCTATTAGTTTTGATTCTGATTCTACACGTGGAGTTTGATTCTTTTGCGAGTATGTACTTTCAGTTATCAAAAGATCAATCTCCCCAATGTCCAAGTCGGCCTCACGTAACATACGGGATCCACCTACATGTATGTCGCCTGTATAAAACAGACGTTTCTTATTAGACTCTACTAAAACTGTACTACCACCGATAACATGTCCAGACTCGCGTAGCTCTATTGTGGCATCTCCACGTCTTACTTTATCTTTGTATTGGAGATATTTTGTATGTCTCATCATGTTATCAATCTCGGTCTGTCCAAATGGATGTGCGTTTTTATCAATTTTTATCATATCTTCTAAAAGTATTTGGCTTAATTCCATTGTAGGTGCTGTAGCATATAGGGGCGAACCTCCGCTAACATACATCGATGGTATGTATCCAGAATGATCAAGATGTGCATGAGTGAGTACGATCGAATCAACGTCCCTTGGTCTGACGTGATCTGGATATTGTGGTGGAGTGGGATCTCTACCCCTTTTACCAAAGAGAACACCATAATCTAGCAAAATACGAGTTCCATCACAGTCGGCTAGAAAACCCGATCTGCCTACCTGACCTGCAGCGCCAAGAACCTTTACATCCAAGATGATGAGAGATTTTTTATCCCCTTAATATCTTGCCTAGTAGATCAGGGAAAATCCACTCAAACTTCAAAAGCTTTAATTAGTGCAAGCTAACCTCAACTAATCATGGGAAGATCCTATGATGACTGGATTAACAGCCAAGACCCTGCAGTTGTAAGCAAGGTACGAGCTGGCGATGAGTCAAACAAACCCCTTTTAAACCAGATAAACTGGATTTGGGTGAAAAATCTAATGGCCAAAAAAGCTGAATTAAACCCAACGTCTGCAGAACTGCTAGACTGGGTTACTTCTGGTCAAATTGATGCAATGAGAAAATAGTCATTGTATGACACTATGTTTTTTGAATATCGTATATAGCGTATGCTAACATAACCGTGTTATGAAAATCGATTATGGTTTAAATACAGATATGAGAGAATACATATCAAGTGATATAGATGCCAATAGCAATACTTCCCGATATCGACGAACAAAGATGCATCGGCTGTGCTTTGTGTGTAGAAATATGCACCACGCTTGGTCCTGATGTACTCCGTGTAAAGCCTGTAGAAGGCTGGAAAAGGGGCAAAGCATTTGTCTTTTATCCAGAGAGATGTATCTCTGACGGTGCATGCATAGGTGTATGTCCGACAAAGTCCATCTTTTGGATGAGACCAATGAACTATACAGCCGGACAACCTGTCCCACTACACAAAAACGGTATATTCGTCAAAGGTTGGGCAGAAGACGCAGCACTCTAAGTGCAATATTTTCTGCAAAACCAATTACTTTTTTTTTATTTTCAATCTAGCAAGAGCTTGCGTCTTTGCACGCCTTTTGGTAACCTACGTACATAATATAGCAAAAATTCATCAAATGTATAATAGACTGTATCAAAGGAATTATTTGAGAAAAATTTTTCCCACGTTTTTGCAAATTCTGGATATGCCAAGACTGCATCCCTAGTACGAGCCTCTACATAATGTGCAGCCGGATACAGATCGGATATCTCAAGTGGCAACAGTCCCAAATGTTTACTGTATCTACAGAATTGTATTTTTTCATGATCCTCAAAATATTTTTCAAGCTCTATCTGTTCTGGTGCAAGATATGCAGGTTTTCTTGTAGAGTCTCTACTAATACAGAGAATCTTTTTCCTAGTCTTAAATTTGCGTACTGTATCATGATATGATAGTACTTCTGGACGATACTGATCAATTGGCTCGTAAAGGAATACTGCACCTTTTTTGAACTGTGGAGTAGAAGGGGCGATTATATCTTGTGATGCTGCCACTGTATACCTTGCTTCGTATAGTTTGGGATGCGAGTGCATCTTTTTCATCAAATGCTCCCAGAGGCGACCATCTGCAATAGCCTCTTTTGTCCTGTCAACTTCGGATTTTATCGAGTATAGGTTGTGCAATGCTATTTTTTCTACTCTCTCTTGTTTTTCCATGGATACAATTTCTGCAGGAGTAGTCTTTGAGCATATTTCGCAGGGACAAGAAAAATATTCGATATCTCCAATTTTTCGCGTTCTATCCTCGGTAATGTATCTATCTTGTTTTGCATACAACATATACGATGCTGAATCAAATGTATCACAACCCAAAGATACTGCCAACGCTATTGTAAGTGGATGTCCTGCTCCAAACAGATGCATCGGAGAAGAATCTGAAATACTGCGTCTAGCTGCAACGATCATCTCAGCCAAGCGTACATATTCATACGCTTCCATAAATTCTACGGGGCTACCCAAAGCTAAAAACTCGTATCCCATCTTTACTAGACTTTTGGCCGAATACTTTACTAGTTTCTCATGTTCGCCTCCTTGTATGGGTCCTGCCCAAATCTGACCTTGTCTTTGTGCATTGTTTAGTGTCTGTTTGCAGACTGTTAGTGTATGATTTACGTATTCTTTTGCCTTCTTCTCTAGCATACCAAATCCAGTTGGCTTGTCTAACGGTATTGCAATATCCGAACCAATCCCTGTTTCAAATGAGGCCATTGCCTCAGGTGTTACGTCAACTTTGCCATATTCTAAGACTTGGTATCCGCCAGAATCTGTCATTACAGCACCATCGTATCCGATTATATCATGTATGCCACGTTGAACAGCTATATCTCCATAATTTTTCATTGTAATGTAT
Source organism: Cenarchaeum symbiont of Oopsacas minuta (assembly GCA_029948415.1). Classification (NCBI taxonomy): domain Archaea; kingdom Thermoproteati; phylum Nitrososphaerota; order Candidatus Cenarchaeales; family Candidatus Cenarchaeaceae; genus Candidatus Cenarchaeum; species Cenarchaeum symbiont of Oopsacas minuta. Next base: position 51,902 of record JAJIZT010000001.1, on the reverse strand, counting down.
GCATTTGTTATGACTAGATCGAATCCCATCTGCTTTAGCTTTGATGCAGGTATAGATTGTTTTACTGGATGTATTACGGGAACAAACGCAGGAGTCTTGACTCTACCATGATTTGTCTCCAATGTACCTATGCGTCCAGCCAAATCACATTTTGATATCTCAAAGAGCATTTTTTACCACTGTTTCTGCATATTATTAAATCAAGTCAGTCATTCTCTCTGGAAAAAATCTCCGTATATCATCTCTCTCAGATATTAACTGCAACCAATCAACTGTAGAATTTGATCGATTCTTTATGCGTGATACTATATCATCTGGTCTGCAACCTGTTACATCTATCTGTATTAAATCAGAAAAAGTTTGTAATGCATCGTGTGCTATGATGCCAAGTATCTCTGCCTGGATATTTTCAAGTGATTTTTCCTTTGAATATTTTCTCTGCTCGTATACTGCCTGCAACTCGTATGGGCTCTTGCGTAACACAATTACAAATTTTGCTTGTTTTACAACATATGGGGCAAGATGACCTATGATCACGCCTGAGGTATTGTCTATTATCTTTGATAGTGCATCAGTATCTACCTCTATAACTCCATCTGTTTTCTCATACAGTCTAGACTCAGTAGCCAACAAATTGATATCCGTTATGTCTAGTTCAAGATTATCTGCTAGTATTTTGCCTATAGTATGTTTACCAGTTCCTGGACTACCTGTTATCACATATGACATTATGTGATAATCTGCAAGTGAGACTTTTAAGTCGTTGACTCATAAAGTTCAGTATACCAATAGTTTTCTTATTCTAGTATGAAATCCTAGTTTACATGACCGCGATCTGAAAATATGTACGTAATCTTTCTCTTTAACATCTCCGATCTAAACATAATGGCAATAAATCACATCTAGACAAGATCTGTATGATCTAATCAGGTGTAAATAACGACTAAACAGCACAAATTTTGATATACTAAATTTCCATATCGCATGAACATTATTGTAATTTTTTATCTTCTAGATCAAATAATTTACGCACCATTTTACAATATTATGAAATCGATCAACCTTACTTTTTTATATGAAAAACGATATTGTTACATTCCGTTGCATGATGCAGAATTAAAAACTAGTAGTGGAAAAATCATCTGCCCTATATGCAAAAAAATTCTAAAACCCTCAGAGCAGATGTGTATAGATCATGAAACAGTGTGCGTACTTTGTGGAACTGTATTACATGAAGATGAATCAGTTTCATCTTTAGAGATCCCTGAATCATGTGCAAATTTATCAATAAATCTAGTGGGTAATTATCAAAAATTACTCCCTATGGAGATTAAATCCAATCTTTCAAGTTTGAAACGCTTTTACATAAACAGACCAGATCTATCTACATTTGCTACCATATGTCAATGGTTGGAGTTGCCTACATATGTATCACAGGAAGCATGGATATTATACAAAAAAATATCTGCTGCAAAAAAATGTGTCAAAGCTGATGCGGCGCTCTTTGCATTGATGCGTTCGTGTCAACGACATTCTATACCACGTACAGAAACAAAGATCTCACATTATGTACGATGTGAGATGGGAAGAAAACACATTCGTTCTTATGCAAAGATCTGCTCTGATTTGAAACCATTGCTTCAAAACAGTCATCTTGATTCAGATTATGGAACATTAAACTATTATCTAAATTTACATTTTAAAACATTGGGAAAAAAATATCCACATATTGACATTGCAAAGATACGTGTTATGGTGCAGCAAAAACTTGACGTTGATGGTTTTGTTAGCAACAAGGACACTAGTGTTAAAAAAGCCATAAAATTCGTCATGGGAGGTTTGTATACTTGAGCCAACTTGTGCATGGACCTGAGAGAGTTGAAATATTAAAACCATGTCCGATCTCAGTATCAAATCATTCTTTAGATATTCAAAAAAATCTACAAGAGATAGACCTTGAATCAAAAGATGCAATACTTCCTATACATGTGGCAAGAACAGCTGATGGTACAACATATGTGGTTGACGGACAGATGCGTGTTGAAGAGATAAAGAGGCGTAAAATCAAGACAGCTGATGCATATGTTCACAAGGTCAACGATATATCTGATGTAGTAATCTTGCATGTACGTTTGCATCAATCGAGTCCAACTAATCCATTAGGATTGATTGATGCATACAATTATTTGAAAAAATTTGGTATTGCATCAGAAAATATTTTGAAAATGCTTTGGCTTGATCCTATGCAAAAATATATCGCAACCCACAAGATTGATTTGCAAGCTAGGGAACTTTTGGAGGTGCATTTACAAAAAATGACGGAGAAATTTTCTCGCATGACATATCCAATGTACATGATTGCAATGCTGTGCAAGCTCGAACCAAAGACACAAAGACGTGCAGTTGAAAATATCATAAATCATATGAGCTTGGACTGTACACGTGCAAGATTTTCTTTTCCTTCAGCTGGACAGATTGATGCACTAGTATCTGAAGCAAAATCAAAAAATATTCCAGAACCTGTGATCTTTGATCTAGATGATCGAGAGTTTAAAGATCTAGACACCTCAAATGAAGATACAGTAAAACGATCAAAGAAAAAAATTGACCCATTTCATGGACTTGGCCATGATCTGTATTCACATCTACAAAGCTCACGCAATGAAGCAATTCTTCCATGTCGATGTGGCATCATGTACAAAGTAAACATAAAGACACGTTCAATGTCGGAGATCAAAGTAAAAGATGATGCCATTGCTATAGAACATAGTTCAAATGCACCCATTGCCGCTATACCTCCAACAATAGTCAATAAACTAGGAGCACAAGTAGGTGAGGATGTATTCTTTAGAGTCTCTACTGCAAAATCACTTTCAAAACTTTTAGCTAAAAAATCCCACGTGATAAATTTCTGATTTGTGGAAAGGAAAAGCTGTGATTAAATTTTGGATCTAATACCAGCTGAGATCAAAAAACATGTCCGATCTAGTTTTGCAGGAAAATATAATTCACAACAGCTAGGATTTCTTGTATCTATAATGTCTACAGGAAAAACAAAAACTTCACCGATCCTACGTAAAAGACTCTTTAGTCATCTACAAAAAAATGGCTTGATAGAAGTTAAAACCACGCTTACTGAAAAAGGCAAATGGATGACCATGGCGTACAACTTGCACATTTCATTTTTTACACTTTCAGCATTAGCAGATTTTTACTGTATGCAAAAATCTACAGGATTTGCAGTATCTCCAAAATTTCTAGAACGTTTTGAGCCATACTATTCTCCAAAATATCTGGCCAATACGATCTCAGTTTTGGCTTGTAAAGGATTCATATGCCACAAACAAAGGCACATTTGGAAGATAAAACCAGATGTCTTTAGATACTTGAACAAAAAGTACGACAAGGATCTAGTTTTGTTAAAAAATTGGCTTGATAGGACACAAGATGCTGCAGATGAATTGGTTATGAAAAAAATTGCAGATGCAAAAAATGATACTAGATATATTTTCTCGGAGATCTGATCTAGGTGGAGATATTTCATACTCTACTTGCAGTAAGCATGTTTTCAATTGGGGCATACTATGACTGGAAAACTGGCATGATATCAGAGAAACTTTGGCTTGCATTCGGTCTAGTAGCAGCCATAGCATACGTGATAAATCCTCCTTCATATGGAGTCGCATGGATAATGGGACTTGGAGCACTTGTAGCTCTTGCAGGTAGACTAGCCAGACTATACGCTACAGGAGATTTTGAAGCATTGTTAACACTCTCGTTTATACTACCAGTCTTTAATGATGTTCCAATAATAATACCAGTGTTATTTTGTAGTGCAATTATTTCACTGCTTGCCGTTTTGGTAATAAATCCTATACTAAATATACAACGATCAGGATTAAAATTATTCTCGGATCTATCTGATTCTATTCCAAGAAAATTTCTTGCATTTTTTCTTGTGCACAAATACAATCTAGGTGAAATTCATGCATATTGTGGAGAAAAAAATTCAAACGGTCAGCGCACTCTGTGGTTTTTATCTACTAGACATCCAAGACATGTGGACGAGATACCCATCAAGGCAGGTACATACGTTGGAATCACAATTCCACTTTTAATTCCTCTTACAGTATCGCTCATATCTGTACTAGTCACATTGGCAATATTTGATCCGATCATATAAAGATCAAATTCTGTAAACTTTGTATGATTTTGGTTAAATGATAAACTATGATGCAATTATGCCATTTTTTGCTCTCATAATGTGTTGTTTGCGATAATCGCGCCTAGAATTAGACCTTTTTGCATCCATCCATGAATGCTGGACGTGTGGAATTGGTCACAGACATTTGATGATCATTCATGGGTTTTGATACGAAATTGAAAAATTAATATAAAGTTTATTTTAATTAATCACAATGAATAAAACACAAGTATTTACAGGTGATCTAATTGAATATCGAGATTAGAGTTTGTTGCGCTTCTGCACAACATAACATATGTGCAAATGTAGAAAATATGCTTAATGAAAAATTTGGCGAACACACTGTTAGAGAAAATAACGGATTGTACGAACATGTTGTAACAACCACCTCCAATACATATACTGAAGCCCAAAAAATTATTGATGATTTACGTCGTAACTCTAAAGGACGAATAGCATTGATACAATATAATGTAATGACATAATAATTATATTTCTAATAATTATGATGTGATTATTTGATTTTAACAATAATTTTTGTGATAAGTGTTTATATCGTGTTCGTAATATTGTTGAACTATTTTGGCATTTCTAGTATAGATGCGAATAATTTTGATGCCAACATATTAAGTGTGTGGATTGCAGCTATTGAAATTACCCTGGCGATCATAATATATGCCATATACAGATATGTCAAAAAAACTGATCAAGAATACAATAAAAAATATGAGTATGAAAGATTGTGTGAAACATTGAATACTATACATGGTTCAATCGGAAGACTTTATCAGTATAAACTTCATGCAGAAAATTACATATATGCTGAAAATGAACAATATCGGATCGATAATAATATTAGAATAATGGAATCTCAAATCATAACGGCAGGTACGATATTTAATCATAATCAATTAAAAAAAATCAGAATAATCCGCGAACTATTATCAAAAAAATTTGTAGATTTAGAACCCATCGAAGTTTTTTTAATAGAAGCTAGACCATGCGCTAGTGCATTAGAAGAATTGATAAAATTACTGAATGGGGACAAAATAGACAACAATCAATTATTATATGGTGATGATCACCATGTATGAATAAATGAGATTTTATAAATGAATATTTTTCATCTATCAGATATACTAATTGTTCATTACAGCAAAAACACAGATATTGGAATTGGGAAATGATTCTACAAGTCTATTCACTGCACCCAAAGCTGTAGCGCCTCTCGTGATAACATCATCAACTAAAACGATCTTTTTTGGATCTAACAAGGATTCTCGGACTTTTATTGAATCATAATGCTGATGTGCTTTTGATCTATCCTTTGGTAATACTTTTGATGATTGAGGCAGCGCCTTCTCTCTGACTAAACAATCCTCATTTTTGCCTAAACCGTATTTTTCTAATGATGATGTTACACGCCGAGGTACCCAAAGTTCGTCTTTTTGTGATAATGAGCTTTTTGGAATAGGAATTAAAATAGTATCTTTATCAAAATAATCTGAAAATGGATATATTTCAAGATTTTTTTTAATTTTTTTTTTGCGATTTCTTCAGATTTTGGAATTTTTGATACAAACAGATCACTTTTGAGACTTATCATAACATCTCTTGATTCTATTTGTTTTTCAGTAATTGGGTTTGGTGTAAGTTAACAACGAACCAAATTCTATACACAATTTTCTCATTTGAGTCATTATTGAAACAATTCGGGTATTGTGACACTTGTAGGTAAATGCTCTAAAATATGTCTTGAATTGTCAAGTTTTATTGCCCCATATTGCAACATTTTTTCTGGCCATTTTAATTTTTTATCATTAACCACATCTTTACAAATAAACAGCGGTCTGCCTATTCTTAACGTTTCCCAACCTTGATATAATGAACCACTTGATTCTTCTGCTTCTACAATAACGGTAGCATCTGAAATTAGTGCCATAGTCCTATTTCGTAACACAAAATCTTTGGGTGTGGTTGAATGACCAACTGGATATTGTGAAATAACTAAATGGTTTTTCATAATCTCTTTCTGTAATTCCGAATTTTCTTTAGGATATACTTTGTTTAATGGGGTTCCAATTACTGCAATAGTTTTACCATCATATTTTATAGCCGTTTTATGTCCTACCGTATCAATACCTTTCGCAAGTCCACTGACTATTATTATTTTATTTTCAATTAAAATTTTTGATATTTCTTCAGCTTTCAAAAGTCCTCTTTCTGATGCCTTTCTAGAACCAATAATAGAGACTCTTGGGTATGGCACAGGAATTCTCATAGTACCTTTGTAAAAAATCATCTTTGGTGCAAATTTTTCTTCAACATCATTTAATGCACGTCCAAGTAAATCATCTATCTGAATTGATGCATAATTTATCTTGTCAATCAACTATTTCAAATACTCTAATGTTATTATTTAGGGTTTATTTTTAATGTTATCGAGTAGACCTTGTGCACAATCAAATTTTAAATTGAAAATGTTAAATTTTTAGGCATGAACTACATCAATTTTGAAAATAAACCACATCTGCACAGAAAAACTAGGACTTTAGAAGGTTGTAAGAATAAGAACAAAAAGAGATCTGGCCATTACAAAACTAAAAAACAAACAAAATCATTACCGTATTTTGACAGATCCTACATGTACGTTGGTATTGACGTCCACAAAGAGTTTCTTTAGGTTGCAATGATGGACAAAAAAGGTAAAATTGTCTTTAACGAGAGTCGATAGAGACAACGATGAGGTAAAAAAGTTTTTCTTAAAAAATGTCCCAAAGTGTATCATGGAATCCTCATCTGTTTGGTATGGCTTGTTTATGTTTATGACAAAAGATCTAAAGCTAGATGTATCTCTCTTGAACCCATACTAAACAAAGGCAATTGCATCATCCAAGAAAAAAACTGACAAGGTTGATGCAATGATACTTGCAGACCTTTACCGTGGCGGATATATTGCACTGTGCCATGTTCCAACAAAAATTATAGTGGAATGGAGGCGTGCCTTGTTCGACATAGACATGAGTGTACTAGAATGGGGAATGTATGAGTGGTTACGTCGTAATTATAATGACAAAGAACAACTTTGGAAAAATCTACACATTGATGAATCAGGGTATGACCAAACATTTCTTGTTGGAAACATGAATCTTCATAGGTGTAGATTTATGATTATTAGTATTTTCAGGTATAAACTTTGATTCTAACAATCGTGGGTCTTCTATTAAATCTCGTACCATATGTCTATGACATGGATACCCATCTTTCTCATAACAAAGCAATGTTATATTTTGCGTAATGTTTTTTGCCTGTAATGCATAAATTGCTTCTACACTATCAATATTATCTCTTAGTTCAGATAATAATGTGGATTTAAAATCATTCCATTCAATTTCTGTATTCTTGTATCTTTTTAGAAGTTCTGCACTTGGAGCTAATGATCTTACCCAAATATCATATTTCTCTCGCTTGACACCTCTTGGATACCATCTAGTAATTAATACTCTTATTCCATCTTCCTCATCTATTGGCTTGTAGACTGATTTTGTTTTAATCATTTGATCTCACTTTGAAGTCATTATGATGTATGTTTTTTTCATTCTATAGTTGTATAAATACACTTCTTAATCAAAAATGTTTTTTTAAATACTTGGTTGCATAACCTGCCTACATATCATATAGACAAAATTCAATCCTAAACAAATAGATCACCCCATGATTAGGTCTATTCATGAAAACAAGCCACATCAGGAATGATCCACTTTAAATTCGATGTATTGTTTACTGTACGGATTTTAGCTGACATGTGTACAATCAGAAGGTTCTGCATGCATGGCTGATAGTAAATATGTCAAATGGGGCACCGCGGCTTTCCATGAATAAGAGAATTCACTAATAATTCCAACGCATTTACCTACAATCACATCCAAATTAGCGATATCAAAATCACTCAAACCATCAAAATGTACAAATCTCGATTTTTGAGAATAGCCAAGACTAGAGAGACGAATCCAATATCCGTTACCAGAGTTATCGTTGTCAATACGTGAAGATTGTGACACAAGACAAAAAAGCCCAATTCAATTGTCTGTATCAAGCTTGCTGGATGTAATGAGTAAGGAAAACACATTTCTCCGGAATTGACTCGCATATTATGAAAACCCCAACTCTCTACACGCTCTGGTTGTATCGTATAGCTCTTTGTCGTTGTCAATTGTGTTATCCAAAACCTTGTCCGAATGCAATCGAACATTCTCGGCTCTGTTCAGTGCAGTCTTGTAATATTCTAGATCTGCTTCCAACACTGAAATCTTTTGCTTGTCTGCAAGACACATACCATGCGTATGTGACACTTGATCTTTTGTTTTATCATAATTGATTTTTTTTGTCAATATGTAAAGTCTATTCATATTTGTGCCTGTGCACACAAGTTTACAGAATCAAAGACCGAAAATCCTTTATCGTTTGTCATATCTAGTAGTATAGTTGAAGTTTGCAAAGAAAAAAGTGCTCATAACTGGAGCATCAGAAGGAATAGGTTTAGCATCTGCACAACGATTTGCCACTAAAGGTGCTGACATTGTATTGGTTGCTAGAGATATGGAGAAACTCATAGTTGCAGAACAGAGTATATCAAAGATGAATGTTCAAACGGCGGTGATCAAATGTGACGTTGCAGATGCAAAACAAGTACAAGATATGGCCAAACAAGTGCAAGAGTTTGGCGGTGTAGACATTTTGATAAATAATGCTGGATTTGCCATATATGATACAGTATCTGATCAGAGCGTGGAGCAGATAAAGTCACAGATCTTGGTAAATTATATGGGAATGGTACACTGTACAAAGGCATTTTTGCCTAGTATGCTAGAGCATGGATATGGGAGAATAATCAACATAGCCTCGGTGGGAGCGAGCATAGGCGTGCCTAGCCTTGCCCCATATTGTGCTTCAAAATTTGCGATATTGGGATTCTCTGAATCATTACGTTACGAGCTACAAAAAACAGGAGTGGACGTTACTGTAATTAGTCCAATAATGACTAGGACAAATTTTTTCACGCATAGCTCGTTTGGTAAAATGGGTGAACGTACCACAGTTTCAGTGAGTGCACAGATGGTAGCAAAGGCAATAGAGATGGGAATAACTTCAAAAAAATTAGAGATAACTGTACCAAAATTTGCACGCTGTGCCATTTGGGCAAAACAAATGTTTCCATACTTTGTAATGCCATATATCGGGAGAATATTTAACAAGCAATTTGAACGTGTAAAAAAAGAACGCTAGTCTGTATCTATCTTTGATAATTTTGTTAGAGTAAACTGGTAAACAAAATTCATATCTACATCTTTGGCCTCTTTTAAATATTCGACAACTTTTGGATCAATCTTTCCCTTTGCCTCTTCAAATACAAATTCGTATGTAATACTACGTTCCAACGTGTTTATGTCGATCTTTTTTGATAACTCCATTGTAACGATATGTCTACCATCTTCTACTGCATCATACAACTGTACATCGACTTTGAGATCTTTTTCATACACTTCGAGTATGTATCCTGTAGATTTTTGTATCTTTGGTTTTGTAAATTTAACATCTTGAATTCCTTCAACCACCCATTTTGGAAGTGCGTTACTTTTAGCCATCTCAAACCTTTTCTTTCTTACTTTTTTGCCACCAGCTTAGATAGTCATATTGTTTATCTTCACGTGTAGATTCTTTACGGTTTATGCGTTCACGGATATCACCAACTTGTTCTCTTGTAGCATACAATCCACACCTTTTGCATATGAAATGTTTTGTAACAGGATCAAATTTCATTGGAATCTCCACCTCATCTAAAAGCTGGGTTAGATTGGTATCTTCCTGATCTGCATGCTCGGCGATAATTATGTTTCTTTTTTTCAAGACACATTCAGGACAATTAGGCATATCAGAAACGGCTAATTTTTCACATAAAAGCCTATACTTGTTGTCGTCTGCAGATTTTTTGACCTGATTTAGTAGACTTTCTAAACAGATACGATCTTGGTTTTATATACAAAAACCTCTCTTTATTCTAAACATATGGTAAAGAATCTAGCGTACGGTTCATCTCGTCATCCCTTTCGGTCCGTTCGCCCATCGAAGTTACCGCACGCTAGACCTAGAATGAGCATACATCATGCGTCTATTATCTTTTATTTTCTAGTATTACTGTAGCTTCTTTGGCAGTTCTCGATGCACCATTGCCATCAAAATTGCGTGAAAACTCTTCCAAAGCATCACTAAATGAAGAATAATCGTTGTGGATTTTAGCCACTGCTAAAACTGTCTCCTTTGTGTTCTTTGCCAACACGCCAAGATTCTTCTCTTGTGCCCACCGTATATTGTTCTCATGTTCATCGTATATGGGTATACCAATTATCGGTTTTGCCTTGCCGCCAATTATCTCGCCCATCACTGTATGTGATCCGTTGACCACTGCATATTTGCAGCCATGCAGCACGGTCTCTTTTTGCGGTTCTGACAAAAACCCTACATCAATTTGTAACCAATCGATCCTTTTTTCATATGCATCGGATATGGAATATTTTTTCCCATCATAACCTAGTACCGAATCAATCAAAGGGTTATCTTGTGCGTACGATATGATGCGGCGCTCTTTTGACATCTCGGATCTAGCAAATATTTTGTTATACCTTTCACCTGTTCCCTCGTTTGTCACTTTGTTGCCAGTACGCATCCAATACCCATAATCAACATCTCTTATGAGACGTTCTAGATCGGATTCTTCTCTAGCATGTTTTGTATCTTTTGGCGCAAAATGTCCAACATACAACACCTTGTCCATTATCTCGTTGGGAAAATTCAAGTTGTAGTCACATATTGTATACGGTGGAGCAGAATCGGCCACAAGAATCTTTGAAGCTTTTGCAATCTGTTTTGAGATATAAAACAATCCTGGGTAAAGATACGCTCTACTCTTCCATAGCTTTGGTCGAAATTGATTTGTCACAAAGAGACTTGGTATGTTGCGTTTTTCTGCCAATACGTTTGATCCCATGTCGCCATCGTTTATGACCAAATCAAATTTTTCCTTGTTGTATATCGCTCTCTCTTCACGTAAATAATCTGCAATCTGTTTTATGAGTGGAGGATTTCCTGCTGTGGGCATCGTTATGTTTAACATCGAGAGCTTTAGGCTTGGACCAAACTTACCATCGATGGGTGTTGGCACGCTGACCTTGTGAATTCTCTCTGGATTCTTGGCAAATCGTTTTTGTATCTTTTCATAGATTGGCGGCTTGCTGATATAGTGCATCTGTGCATCTGCAATGGCTGCGATCATGTGATCGTGCAGCCTCATCATACGTGAATAGTGACCATTTCCCCATGGATATACAAAATTGCCTATCTTTATCATACAAAAGCAGAGTCTACAGAGCCTCTGTTTTAACCCTATTTGCACTCTAGTGAGTCAAGCATCTCGTGCATACAGTTTACGCCTATTTTTAAGACAATCTTTTCACTTTTTGCAAGTGCATCTTTTGCTTTGCGCGTTATCGCCTTTTCGTTTGAATGCATTTTTTGTCTCAAAAGCGGCGGAGAGAATTCTCCAAGACCTGCCTCTTTGGCATTTACATACAGTTCTTTTTCTAGACCGCCAAGTGGTGTATACGGTACAAGTCCATCTTTAACTGCATCTTGTATCCATATATCCATCTGTCTAGCTGGATATACTACAGGAGAGGATGGAATGCAGATACGAGCAGTATGAGATTTTTTTGCAACTGCCCTTGCTACCGTTAAAGATACGTACGGCATTTCAGATAGTGTAACATTCTTCAACCTGTAAAATTCCAAGATACATTCAGATGAGACAACTCGAGAGAGTATCCGATCTAACATCTTTACAAGCTTGCGTAGATTTGCTCCACCTTTATGACACACGATTATCTTTGTATCAAATCCATGCTTGAAAGTTTCAAGGCATGCAATGGCAGACAATTCATCGTATATGCAACACAACACTTGACCTTTATGTACTCCCTGAGGTAATCCTCCAAGCCCATTGTCCAAAAATATGCACACATATGCATTATTTTTTGTCAAATGTGTATACAAAAATCTACTATGATCCCCTATTGTACCAGGTAGTGCACCAGATGCAGATGCTGTCTTTATCACTGTAGAGGTTGCGGCAAGCTCTAAATCTCCAGCGGTTGTACCATATGGCGTACCACCAACTTTGATAAAGAATCGATCTCCTCTTAGTATGAGACTAGAGCATACTTTTGCCATCTCTTTTACTACCTCTTCAAATCCGCTACCAACCCTTCTTGCAATGGCGATTCTCTCTATGCCATACAAGAGTCCGATTGCAGATGATGCAAAGACGGGGTCTCTAGCATCTATCACTATGATCTGTCCGTCGCGCCAAATCTTATCATATGGGAGTTTTTTTATGTCTAGGATTTTTTTAATGTTTGATACAAGCAATCCTACCATGTTGCGTGCAAATGTAGAGGGAAATACCACCACAAACGAGTCCATGTATGCTAGTCTGTATCTCCCGCTTATAATTTACGGTCAAAGAAACCATGATCATTATTATAAGCGATTTTACCCAGTATACGGCATGAAACAATTTACGCAGACCAAGGTAGATGAGCTGAACGCAGAGATTAGCACTGCACAAGAGGCGTTGATTTGGGCATCTGAAAATATGCATCCAGCAATAGCAAAGGCATCAAGCTTTGGAGCAGAAGACTCTGCACTCATCTACATGATGACAAAGGTCAATCCAGAATTTCGGTTCTTTACACTAGATACAGGCCGTCTTCCAAAAGAGACACATACGGTAATGGACAAACTGCGAAAAAAATACTCTATGCATCTAGAGGTATTATGTCCAGATACTCTACAGGTAGAAGAGATGGTCAACACAAAGGGCCAAAATTTATTTTACGAGAGTGTAGAAGATCGTCTCTTATGCTGCAAGGTACGCAAGGTAAACCCAACAAAACGCATATTGGGAACACTTGATGGCTGGATAACAGGAATGCGCAAAGAACACTCCAAGAACAGAAGCTCTGCCCAAATGTTCGAGATAGATGAGCAAAATGGGGGCATTTTAAAGATAAACCCTATAATTGACTGGACTTGGGAACAGATTATGGCATATATCAAAGAACATCAGATACCATACAATGCGTTACTAGATCAAAATTATCCGAGCATAGGATGTGCTCCATGCACTAGAGCCATAAAACCTGGTGAAGATTCGCGTGCTGGTAGATGGTGGTGGGAGAATAGTGGACACAAAGAGTGTGGTCTACATATGGACTATTCCAAAGAGGGCGGTAACTAGTGGGTCAAATTCCAAAACCACATGGTGGCACTATGGTGGATAGACATGCCTCAAAGAATACTAGTGGAATGGAGGAGATTTGTATATCTGCATCAATTCAAAGCGACGTTGAAAATATTGCAGATGGAGTATTTAGCCCACTTGAAGGATTCCTAGGAAGAGAAGATTTTGAATCTGTCGTATCTTTTGGTAGGCTAGCAAACGGGACTACGTGGACAATTCCAATTGTATTAGACTTGAATTCGGATGATGCCAAAAAAGCAAAAAATGCCGGCTCTATACTATTACGTGGTCCAGATGCTACGGCCATACTATACGTTGATGAAACATTCTCATACGATAAAACAAAAATGTCAAACGGCATATTTGGAACATGCGATGAAAAACATCCAGGTGTTGCAAGAGTAAACTCTATGAAAGATACTCTAGTATCTGGTAAAATACATCTAGTAGAAAAACCAAAAGAGACGCCAATCCGTAGATATCGTATGACGCCAATTATGACGCGCAAAGCATTCAAAGATGCTGGGTGGAACACCATTGCGGCATTTCAAACTAGAAACCCACCTCATGTAGCACATGAGATGCTTCAAAAAACAGCAGCTATTACGCGCGATGGAGTATTTGTAAACCCGTTGGTTGGAAAGAAAAAATCTGGAGACTTTACCGACGAGGTAATCATCAAAACCTACGAGGTTATGATCGAAAACTATTATCCAAAGAATAAATGTATACTTGCTACATTACACACAGAGATGAGATATGCCGGACCCAAAGAGGCGATACACCATGCTATCATGCGACAAAACTATGGATGCACTCACATAATCATAGGACGAGATCACGCAGGTGTGGGTAATTATTATGATCCGTTTGCGGCTCATAAAATATTTTCTGATTATAAAGATCTACAGATAGAGCCAATATTCTTCCCGCCGTTCTTTTACTGTAAAAAATGCCTCACGTTTACTTCGCCAAACGCGTGTCCTCATGATACAGATGCAAGAGAGCAGATAAGTGGCACAAGGCTACGTGAGATGCTCCAAAATGGCCAAAGTCCTAGTGAGTTTATTCTCCGCCCCGAAGTCTCAAAAGTAATAATGAGTCATGAAAAGCCGTTTATAGAATAGATTTGTAATATCTCCCACATGGGCATAATTATGCAAACCTGTATCTGACTGATATTTTTGCCACAATTACCATTCCTGCATTAGCCTAGGCATGTTTTTGTTTCATATCGAGTGTGTATGTGGTCTCAATAAGAGAATTTACCAATAATTCCAATACATTTACCTGCAATCCTACCCAAATTGGCGATATCAAAAACACCAACCATCAAAATCTAGAGATAAATCCAACATCCGTTACATCAGAGTTAGATCGTTGCCAATACGTAAAGATTATGACACGACGAAAAAGCCCAATTCAATTTTCTGTGTACAAGCTTGCGTGCACTCGAGGTACTAGAGTCTTTTTTTTCATAGATGAAAACGTAGATTCTACATTACTATGTTTGCGATATATTTTCAAGAATCCTTGTAAATCATCATGATGTCATCAAGGCCCATTGTATCAAATCCTTTTACACAAACACCTTTTTTTGGCATTATTACAAGAATACATCCAGCATCTTTATGTGCATATATACCCCAGATCACAAGTTCGTTCAATTTGCTGATTCATGAGCAAAATAATCCATAACATTGTTTGGAAATCTTTGCGTTCTCAAGTATTCCATAATGGCGCATTTTTTGTCATTAATTGTTGGATAGTATATCGAATAATCTTTCTCACGTTTACACTTTAACCAAATTGCTTCAATACTGCTTAGCTGTGGTGATGCAGGTGGAAGATATTCAATTTTTATTTTATCGTTGTTTGCTTTTATATNCCCATCAAGGCAGGTACATACGTTGGAATCACAATTCCACTTTTAATTCCTCTTACAGTATCGCTCATATCTGTACTAGTCACATTGGCAATATTTGATCCGATCATATAAAGATCAAATTCTGTAAACTGTATGATTTTGGTTAAATGGTAAACTATACCGATGATCCGAAGTCAGTTTAATTTCATAGAAATTTTTATTGATCCGAGTTTTTAACCATACAAACATGGAAAGAAATGATAAAGCCATCCTTGGGGCATTCAAAAAATAGTGATTTATGCAGAAGAATGCATGCTGTATATCTAGTCGTGGTAAAAAATAGAACCATCGCCGATGTTGCATAACAAAGTGTGCAATGGATATACAAACTGACACAAAGATATGACAAAGAAGGACTTGACGGCCTCAGGTATAGGCCAAAATCTGGAACGCCACCAAAAGTAGAGCGCAGAATACTAGAAAGAATCCAAAATACAGTGGCTAGTGTTGGCTGTTTTATCAGACCAAAATTTCTACGTAAACAAATCTTTGAAATGATTAGCGTAAAATATTCCTTGCAACACGTACGCAAAATAATACACAGTTGGAATCTCTCTGCAAAAGTTCCAGTAAAAGTGCATGGAAAAGCAGGCATCATCCAAAGATGTTCGTAGATGGCATAGATCTATTTTAAGTAAGATTAGGCGTGCAATCCATAAAGGATACGTGATACTTGTGCAAGATGAGTATTGTTTAAACTAACATATGAGCGGCGGTGTATATTTGATTAATTTTTAAAAAATATAAATTAATTTTATGCGGTATGCTGTACTATGAATTGTGCATAATTATTTGTGTGGGTTTTTACCAGATGGTTTACCTGGTTGTTTACTAGATCCACCAAAGTCACCATCGCCTCCACCTTTGCCGGCATGTTTGTTATTCATGCTTTCATATTACAAGACAGAGTTAAAAACATTACCTAAAAAGTTACGTATGATGTCCGATATTTTGTATTTTTGTGCGTGAATGTTGAACTTTCTTGATAATTATGGATGGGGACGTAACCTCATACAAAGTTAGTTGCATAACTCGAGTTTTTACACCTAAATCATATCCTGACATTTTTAATATTAGGAAGCTTATGCAAGACTACATCATTATAAGAAAAAAAGAGATGTAGGGGGCTTGGAAGGTGCCCCAATGACCTTTGTCTATTTTTAGAATCATTTTTATTAAATTTGAATTGATATAATTTGATAATGGATAAACGTTTAGCATTTAATGTACAACATAATTCTATAATGTGATACTTTTTTCTACGTTGTTGTTTATGCATGTATGTAATCCACACTGCTATGGCCTTACAGCCTCTCTCATATCTGTACTAGTCACATTGGCAATATTTGATCCGATCATATAAAGACCAAATTCTGTAAACTTTATGATTTTGGTTAAATGGTAAACTATGATGCAATTATGCCATTTTTTGCTCTCATAATGTGTTGTTTGCGATAATCGCGCTTAGAATTAGACCTTTTTGCATCCATCCATGAATGCCTGGACGTGTGGAATTGGTCACAGACATTTGATGATCATTCATGGGTTTTGATACGAAATTGAAAAATTAATATAAAGTTTATTTTAATTAATCACAATGAATAAAACACAAGTATTTATCGGTGATCTAATTGAATATCGAGATTAGAGTTTGTTGCGCTTCTACACAACATAACATATGTGCAAATGTAGAAAATATGCTTAATGAAAAATTTGGCGAACACACTGTTAGGGAAAATAACGGATTGTATGAACATGTTGTAACAACCACCTCCAATACATATACTGAAGCCCAAAAAATTATTGATGATTTACGTCGTAACTCTAAAGGACGAATAGCATTGATACAATATAATGTAATGACATAATAATTATATTTCTAATAATTATGGTGTGATTATTTGATTTTAAGTAACTGTCTAGAGTTTTGAAGTACCATCCACAAGATATTGCATCATATAGTCATGAAAGTTTAGATTTCGTCGTCTACATGTCTCCTTTACACTCATCAATATCTTGTGTTATGCAGCGCCATCATCTGTTCGATGACCGTTTGTAATCTTTCGTATTACCACGTTTGGCTTCTCGGCAGTATTGTTATGTGAATCAGTTCCAGTCTTCAAGAACATAAAAAACATGTCTTGTTCACACTTTAGACGTTTGACAAATCTGATACAATTCTTTTCTGTATATTTTTTGGATAAAAGAGACGATAAACGACGCTCGAGTTTTTTTATAACATTTGATTTATCACGAATGTTTACAGCATCATCATGTGAGTTATTTAGGATCTTTTTCAAACATTTTCCAAAAACGATAAACTCTTTTTTGGGATTTTTATACTGTAGAGTCTCATGAATTTCTCTCATATAATAGACCGTATGCATATCCATGTGCTATCTTTATAAACAATTCTAGTTAATTCCGCATAGCTTTCGCTAGGTGTGTACTTTCCGTTTCTAAAGAATTATCCATACGAGGTTTACCCTCACAACCTTTCTTCATCCAATCGTTAGATCATGCCGCAGTTAATTACCAGAGTTTAATCTCCAATGCATACGATATGATCGTGTCTTATTGGTGATATGTAGTCAAGATGTGCATACATATTTTATAACTCTGCATATTTTTAAATAAATATTCACTGGATATTTATGTTGTTTTACAACAATTAATTATTAATTTTCTAATAGATTTGTGATGATCTGAATACTTGAAGAGATATATCAAACGTTCTACCAACTCATCAAATTTTTTATTATTTATTGTATGTTTTTTGTTCGTATCTGTTTTTAATGAAATTAAATCATTTTCCAATGATAATATGTCTATATTTTTTGTATGTATGTCACCCAACAATTTATCTACATTTCTAAATAATTTATAAAATTCATTCCGATTTTTTAAAGATTTTTTAGATAGCATATTGATCATCTCATCTATGTACATAAATACGTCTTTGAATATTTTTTGAATTTTTAGATCATTATATCCTATTTTTTTATAATATAATTTTTTTAAATCATTTTTAGCATTTTGTAATTGATTTAAATTGTCATTTGAATATTTAATTGGTTTATCTGATTGAAAAACATACTCGGACGTTTCATTGATATTGTATAAAATATCTCTTATTTCTCTACATTTACTCAATACATTTTTGAGTAATCCTTTAATGTTAGTTTTTTGATATATTGTGATAAACATTTCATGAATCTCAGTTTCATGTTTGAGAACTTCGTCATATTCGGTATATTTACTAGAAATATTTCTGCTAAATTTTTGCAACATTTCAAACAATTCATTCAAGTTATTCAAGATATTCCTTTGTACATCGATATCACATACCTCTGATTTTTGCTCTAATTTTGATAATACTGTATACCACTGTTTGATTTTTTCATCAATTTCTTTTTTTGAATTAATGTATGTCCTGTCATTCGCTAGTTGATATGCTATATTTTTACCTTGCATGAATGAATAAATTGTTTTTTCCTTGATTAAATCGACAATATGCTTAATAACCGTATTAGAAGCCATTGAGCCTCGCTTATCGCATAAAATATTGATTATGAACTTACGTGTAGGAGATCCATGATATGATATTACTTCTAAAATCTCTTCAC
This sequence comes from Cenarchaeum symbiont of Oopsacas minuta, assembly GCA_029948415.1. NCBI lineage: Archaea > Thermoproteati > Nitrososphaerota > Candidatus Cenarchaeales > Candidatus Cenarchaeaceae > Candidatus Cenarchaeum > Cenarchaeum symbiont of Oopsacas minuta. Next base: position 32,790 of record JAJIZT010000001.1, on the reverse strand, counting down.
AGAATTTACAGGACTGCTGATCATCCAATTTGGATGTTTGGTTTTTTTTAATATCGTGATCATTATTGTGCGAATGATTATTGTCCCCTATTTCATTTATGTATTGATTATCTTTTATGTGCATTGTGGAATATTTTTCAAAAATATATAATTGCTTGTGTAATGTAATATAATCATGTTCCAGCGTTTCAATTTTTTTATCCATCAAAAATCGTTTTTTTGATATTTTCTTTTCATTTCGATCATGCATTAATGCTGTGTATTTTTTATATGTTTGATTACATTTTATATGTATGCAATTTATGGATTTAATAGACATTCCACATAAATTAACTCTAGTTGTATTTTCCATCTTGGATATATTTCTGATAATATTTTTACGATACATGGACATTTCATCATACATATTATCACATATTATGGAATTTATTCTCATTTTAAAATATATTGGATCATAATTATGAATCAAAAAATTTTTATGGATGCGATGTAATACTTCTGATCCGTATTTAATATATTCATTTTCAATATTTTTTAATATTTCTCTTAATTGCATTATTCTATTTTTTATTTGTATTATTAAATTTCTATAAAATGTTTGATGTGGAGATAACTCATAGAATCTATATTTGCCAATTTTATAACCAAAAATCATATTTTGTGAAATTAATTTTTTAACATCTTTAGTTACCGTAACATGTGATTTGGCATTAATTATGTCCAAAAGATCATTTTGTTGTATTCTTGATCTCTTTTCAATTGTTTTTAATATTTTCATCTCTCTGGCTAATAATTCCATATATAATACGGAAAATCAAGAATTATATTTAAAAATTTACAATTAGCATAGATTTGAATGGTATTATATGGCATACGAAATTATGAATTAAGTATCCTATGATCATATGTCATGATGGTTTTAGATTCATGTGTTGTAATCCGTATTCTATGTTTCAACATAAAAAATCAAATTACATCATATATCGATATGATAGAAAAAATGATATTTTTTGGATCTCTAGAATCAGTTTTCCAAACAAATATGATAATGGAAAAATATGCCAAAACCATTGAATCTAAATATGAAATATGCCATTATCTTGATAGTCTCATATTAACTGCAACAAAATTTCATAAATCTTCTATTGTAACATTTGATAATATGTTAAATGTTTCCAAACATGAGCATATTTTAACATATGATATAAAAAAATTAAAGGATCTGAGAAATCTTGCCTGAATCCAATATACCCATATCGGTAAATTTCCATTTAATCAAAACATGTAATGAACAATGTGGATATTGTTTTGCAACATTTGATGACAGGCGTTTCCAAAAACAACTCGAATTGGATCAAGTTAAACAAATTTTAACACAATTACATATGGCTGGAACTGAAAAAATTACTTTTGTAGGAGGAGAACCTACTTTATTTAAAGATCTTGATAATGCAATAATTCACGCAAAACAGCTTGGAATGATTACATGTTTGGTCACTAATGGTGCTCGACTTGAAAGATTGTTGGAAGGCTGTGATAAACATTTGAATTGGGTTGCTTTTAGCATAGATTCAATCCATGAAGACATACAACAAAAACTAGGGCGTGGAAAAGGTGATTATATAAAAAAATCAATACGTTTAGCTAAAATATGTCATAAATTAGGAATTAAAGTAAAATTGAACACAGTGATTACTGATTTGAATTATACTGAAGATTTCAGCTGGTTGATTAAGACAATTCGTCCAAAACGTTGGAAGGTATTTCAGGCGCTTCCAATAAAAGGTCAAAATGATGGCAAAATAGAAAAACTACTTATCAGTTCTGAAAAATTTCAGACTTTTTGTACGAATAACAAACACTTGGAAAATAATAAACTTAAGATTATTTTTGAAGATAATGATGCAATGACCGAATCATATATTATGATCGATCCAGATGGCAAATTTTTTAGTAATGTTGACGGCAAGTACGTGTATAGTTCCCCAATACTAAAAGTTGGTGTATCTAAAGCATTTTCAGAAATAAGATTTAATATCGATAAATTTGAAAAAAGAAATGGCAAATATAACTGGTAAATACATAAGTTTTAAATTGAATGCTTATGCGACTTTACATCTAATTTTTACACATGACTTTTCACATATACTGCACTATGAAACTACGTCTTTCAACACTATGCTCAATATCTATGATTTTGTTGTATGTGTAGTGCGTTCTCTTGACGTACATTTGTCCAGTTTTGCATCGCTATAAACACGTTTGAGGGTCGAGAATGCCATCTCATCTACTAACAGAGAGACTAATCAAGAAAGGTTGGAAGTTTACAGGCGTTTTGCCAAACGGCAAGGTTGTTTTGGCAAAATAACTAGATCGGCATGCATAAAAATTCAAGGTTTGCAGCCCTGGGGGGAACAGGCTCGAAGGGTCATGAACTCTCCAGGGTTCAGAATCTTGGACGTTTATGCGTGGTACAAAAGTGATCGGATTACAATCGACGGTAGAAGGCTATTGGGGAGCCTACTAATCAACTACATTTTCTTTTTTATCATTTAGATGAATAGCTACTTAGTTACATAACTCGAGTTTTTATACCAAAATCTTATCATGACATTTTCAATATTAGGATGCTTATGCAACAGACTATATTTGAAATTAAACTGACTTTGGATCATTGGCATATCTTTACCAAAATAATCGTATGAGGTCAGCTACTCCGTATTTTTGTGCGTAAATGCATCTATGTGCATTGTTTTTAAGTATTCCGTGCTTTTTTGCGTATTATTGTATAGCGTTCGCTATGTGTGGTTTTCTCATTAAAAGGAGAGAGACATACATCTATTCGGGACATTATTCCCACAACCCTCTTCGTCCACTTGTTAGAGCTTGCCGCAGCTAGAACATCGGAGCATTATCTCCATACATTTACTCGCGGTTGTACATCTAACTATAATTTTGTTCAAAATCTCTCCCATCTTTTAGCAACCAGTAAATGACTTTTAGCATCTATGCTGCCGCTGCAACGACGGCTTTGGAATTGCCTCTCTTTTTTGCAAGTCTTTTGTAAAATATTGCAATATCGCTTTTTGGTGCATCTATGTGCATTGTTTTTAAGCATTCCGTGCTTTTTTGCGTATTATTGTATAGCGTTCGCTATGTGTGGTTTTCTCATTAAATGGAGAGAGACATATATCTATTCGGGACATTATTCCCACAACCATCTTCGTCCACTTGTTAGAGCTTGCCGCAGTTAGAACATCGGAGCATTATCTCCATACATTTACTCGCGGTTGTACATCTAACTATAATTTTGTTCAAAATCTCTCCCATCTTTTAGCAACCAGTAAATGACTTTTAGCATCTTTGCTGCCGCTGCAACGACGGCTTTGGAATTGCCTCTCTTTTTTGCAAGTCTTTTGTAAAATATTGCAATATCGCTTTTTGGTGCATGCAACACGTGAGAACGGATTGATTCTACTAAAACCCATCGTAACATTCTACTACCTCTTTTCGTTATGTGGCCATGATGCACCACGTCAGCAGAGTTGCGAACTGATGGAACAAGTCCTGCATATGATTTGAGTTTTTCAGGATCTGAAAATCTTTCAATACTGTCAATCTCTGATGCAATCGTCAAAGCTGTAAAATCAGCAATTCCAGGAATCGTCTTTAGTATCCCAGCATATCTGCTTGTGCGTGCACTCTTGTAGATCATCATGTTGGCATCTGTTATTTTCTGATCGTAAAGATGAATAGATGCAAGAAAACCGTTTATCCTATAGTCCTTTATGGCCTTGAGGCTTGCGACATATTTGTCGGAAAATGTACGTCCAGGAATCTTTATTCCTTTTTGGAGTAATATTCCATGTATCATAGATGTTCTTGCTTGAACTAGCTTGTGTCTGTACCGGATCAGTTGCCTTTGCTCAACTGTCTTTTTGTTTGGCACATTTGATATATCCTCCACGCAACAAGTCTGCTAGGATTTGTGCATCAACCTTGTCTGTTTTTTTAGTGGATGCTGCAATAGCTTTTGTTTGGTATGGATTTGAGAGAACAACATCAAGATCCAGTCTGTCTGTCATGTATCGAAATAATCCATGCCAAACAGACGATGATTCCATCACATTCTTTGGTATACTTGTTTGGAAAAGTTTTCTAATGTCTGCATGTCGGTTTTCAACTCGCACGTTTAAGATTACTTTGCCTTTGTTGTCAACCATTGCTATCTGGAGAAATTTCTTATGCGCGTCAACTCCAACAAACATGGACTTGCTCCCAACAGCCCTAGTGTTTTTGTTTGCATTTTGAGGCTTTCTTTTGGATTTGTCATTTAAACAACCATCTGAATTCTTTGATCTCTTGGGCACATATGGTTAGAATTTTCTTGATAATTATAGGCAGGGACGTGACCTCATACAAATAATCTGAAAATGGATATATTTCAAGATTTTCTTTAATTTTTTTTGCGATTTCTTCAGATTTTGGAATTTTTGATACAAACCGATCATTTTTGAGACTTATCATAACATTTTTTGATTCTTTTTGTTTTTTATTACTTGGACGTGGTGTATAAGTTAACAACGAATCAAATTCTATACACAATTTTCTCATTTGAGTCATTATTGAAACAATTCGGGTATTGTGACACTTGTAGGTAAATACTCTAAAATATGTCTTGAATTGTCAAGTTTTATTGCCCCATATTGCAACATTTTTTCTGGCCATTTTAATTTTTCATCATTAACCACATCTTTACAAATAAACAGCGGTCTGCCTATTCTTAACATTTCCCAACCTTGATATAATGAACCACTTGATTCTTCTGCTTCTACAATAACGGTAGCATCTGAAATTAGTGCCATAGTTTTATTTCGTAATACAAAATCTTTGGGTGTGGTTGAATGACCAACTGGATATTGTGAAATAACTAAATGGTTTTTCATAATCTCTTTCTGTAATTCAGAATTTTCTTTAGGATATACTTTGTTTAATGGGGTTCCAATTACTGCAATAGTTTTACCATCATATTTTATAGCCGTTTTATGTCCTACCGTATCAATACCTTTCGCAAGTCCACTGACTATTATTATTTTATTTTCAATTAAAATTTTTGATATTTCTTCAGCTTCCAAAAGTCCTCTTTCTGATGCCTTTCTAGAACCAATAATAGAGACTCTTGGGTATGACACGGGAATTCTCATAGTACCTTTGTAAAAAATCATCTTTGGTGCAAATTTTTCTTCAACATCATTTAATGCATGTCCAAGTAAATCATCTATCTGAATTGATGCATAATTTATCTTATAGACCAACTATTTCAAAAACTCTAATGTTATTATTTAGGGTTTATTTTTAATAGACCTTATGCACAATCAAATTTTAAATTGAAAATGTTAAATTTTTAGGCATGAACTACATCAATTTTGAAAATAAACCATATGTGCACAGAAAAACTAGGACTTTAGAAGGTTGTAAGAATAAGAACAAAAAGAGATCTGGTCATTACAAAACTAAAAAACAAACAAAATCATTACCGCATTTTGACAGATCCTACATGTACGTTGGTATTGACGTCCACAAGGAAGTTCCTTTAGGTTGCAATGATGGACAAAAAAGGTAAAATTATCTTTAACGAGAGTTGATAGAGACAACGATGAGGTGACAAAGTTTTTCTTAAAAAATGTCCCAGAGTGTATCATGGAATACTCATCTGTTTGGTATGGCTTGTTTATGTTCATGACAAAAGATCTAAAGCTCGATGTATCTCTCGAACCCATACCAGACAAAGGCAATTGCATCATCCAAGAAAAAAACTGACAAGGTTGATGCAATGATACTTGCAGACCTTTACCGTGGCAGATATATTGCACTGTGCCATGTTCCAACAAAAATTATAGTGGAATGGAGGCACACCTTGTACGACATAGACATTAGAGTGTACAGATGAGAACGAGTGAAAAAATGCCATACATGGATACAAGAGGGGATAAAGATTGCAGGTACAACATTTACAAGTACAACGAATTGCTTCATTTCATAGGTGATTACAGAATTGATGAATCATCTATTCGTATGATAGACTCATTGCAAAAACAAACAAAAGGATATGCCAAATTGCAAGATCTAATAAACAGATCCAATTGCTAAAGACAATTCCAGGAATTGGCGATTACAGTGCTTTGGTAGAGATTGATGATGTGAGGAGATTCTCACCGTTTGTCTTCGTATGCAGGTTTGATCAAGTGTACGCAATTCTGCAGATATGGTAAAGCATGGCAGGATAACAAAAAGAGGCAGTAGAATGATGAGGTGGATTTTGAGTAAAGCGGTCCGCACACATGTAAGGCGTGCACCAAAAAGCAATGTCACACGGTTTTACAAAAGACTCGCAAGAAAAAAAGGCACGGGCAAGGCCACTGCATCAAAGATGTTACGTGTCATATACTGGATGTTAAAGATAAGTTTGAAAGCAATTACAGTTAGATTCGCAACCGCGTCTTGTGCATTGGAGATTAAACTCTGGTCAATAACTGCGGCATGATCTAACGATTGGATGAAGAAAGGTTGTGAGTCGTATGGATAGTTATCTTTTTCTTTAGAAACGGAAAGTACACACCTAGCGAAAGCTATACGGGATTAACTAGAATTGTTTATAAAGATAGCACATGGATATGCACAAGGTCTAATGCACATAGATATTTTGACATGAAATGTACACGGTAAGAACGTCTGAGGTGTTCTGTATTGTTTAATAGCTGACCTCATACTTTCCTTACGCATGTTTTTACTTTTCATGTAGTTATTATTATGGCATCATAATTATATATACATTATGATACCATAATTTAAAATACATGAGAAATATTAAAAATACAATGAAGTTACAAAAAGTTCTTGCTTATACTTATGGAGATAAATCACATTTCAAGTATATTATCACCTTGCCTGAGAATCTAATCAATCAGTTAAAATGGAAATCAGGCAGTGAACTAAAAGCTAAAAAACAAGACGATAAAATCCAGATTTGTTTTGTTTCAAAACCTAGAAAGAATATAAAGTCAAAATCATTAGAACCTAAAATACCTTATTCTGAATTTAGGGATAAAACTAAGAGTGCATTAGAACATAGAGATAATGGTGCGACATGGACAGAATTAAGAGAACAATTAGAATTAGAGCAAATTGTTCCAAATAATAAATGGGTTAGACAATTAGAGAAAGATATTGGGTTAAAACGAACTAGAGAGACGAATGGTGTAATTTGGAGAATTAATCATGTCTAAAGAATTAAAAGAGTTTGACGATGTAGAAATAGAACAAACAGTTGAGAGAAAATATTTTGAAGATATTATTGTTTTGGGTAATGCTGTACCTGATGAAATTAGTGATAATAGAAAAACTGTTTGCACTGTAGCGTTCTCAAAAGAATATGGAATGATTAGAATCTATCCAGTACCGCCAAACGCACCAATGAAAAGATGGAATATTATTTCAATTCCTTTAGAACGTAATTCAAGAGACAATAGAAAAGAAAGTTGGAAAATTCAAGGCTCAAAAGCAGAATGGAATACACTATCTAATAAAATTAAAGTGAAAAGAAAGTTATCAAGAAAAGAATGGATTGATCTGATTAACCATTTGAAAGAAAATTATAGTTATGATTGTATTGAAGACATGAATGATCAAAAATTAAGTTTAGGAATAATCATTCCAAAAATCATCGATAAGAAATTTGAAGAAAGAAAAAATGTGGATTCTACGGTTCAATCTACGTTAGTTAATGACGATTTGTTTATGACCATACAAAATTATGGTGTACGTCCTGTTATATTGTATAGTTGTCCAAAGTGTAGAACCAAAAAACAACATCATAAACAAGGTGTGCTAGAATGGGGAATGTATGAGTGGTTACGTTGTAATTATAATGACAAAGAACAACTTTGGAAAAATCTACACATTGATGAATCAGGGTATGACCAAACATTTCTTGTTGGAAACATGAATCTTCATAGGAGTAGATTTATGATTATTAGTATTTTCAGGTATAAACTTTGATTCTAACAATCGTGGGTCTTCTATTAAATCTCGTACCATATGTCTATGACATGGACACCCATCTTTCTCATAACAAAGCAATGTTATATTTTGCATAATGTTTTTTGCCTGTAATGCATAAATTGCTTCTACACTATCAATATTATCTCTTAGTTCAGATAATAATGTGGATTTAAAATCATTCCATTCAATCTCTGTATTCTTGTATCTTTTTAGAAGTTCTGCACTTGGAGCTAATGATCTTACCCAAATATCATATTTCTCTCGCTTGACACCTCTTGGATACCATCTAGTAATTAACACTCTTATTCCATCTTCCTCATCTATTGGCTTGTAGACTGATTTTGTTTTAATCATTTGATCTCACTTTGAAGTCATTGTGATGTATGTTTTTTTCATTCTATAGTTGTATAAATACACCTCTTAATCAAAAATAGACTTTATGCATATTGACAAAAAAATCAATTATGTTAAAACGAAAGATCAAAGATCAAGTGTCATGCACACATGGCATGTGTGATTCAGACAAGCGTATGATTCTCAAACTAGAAAAGAAAAATACCGAATTGAAAGCAGAAAGTGAGCAATATAAAACAGAATTGCATTATTACAAGAAAGGCAGATTGGCCAATGACACTGTGTTTGATCAGATAATTGATGATGACCAAAACCTTTACGCCACTACGGGATTAGAACGTAACGAGTTTGAATGGATCCTTGTACGATTTGAAAATGCTGTTAAAAATTCCCCAAATGCACCACGTTTCTCTGAATATGCCGAGTCAGGAAACACATGCATTCTCTCTGTAAGACGAGTCTTGTTTATTGCATTGTCTCGCAAACGCAACAACGAAAAGCAAGAAATATTTGCAGCATATGCCCACATTGATCAGAGTACAGTCAGTAGATATCTAGCATTAGCAGATGTGCTGTTGATGAAGATCCTTCCAACTGCCGAAAACATTGCAGCTACAATACGGAAAGAACGCACCATCGAAGCGTTTAAAGAATTTGTTCCAGGCAAGAGTGCAGGTGAGCTATATCTTGATGCCACGTTTGTACAGGTTCAAAGACCACAGGTAGATCAAAAAAAGGCATACTCTGGAAAACGCAAGCGACATGTGTACAATATCCAGATAACCTCAAACAAAGATGGACTAGTACTTGATGTAGGCCATCCTGAAGAAGGTTCTGCACACGACATGGAAGTACTACGACGCAATCCACCAAATTTTGGCAAATGGACAAAGAACATGAGAGATCCTAATACAAAACAAGAACATCGTATCATACTGTATACAGATAAAGGATATCTTGGTGTAGAGAAAGATTATCCTGGAATAATTTCAAAGCAGCCATACAAAAAACCCAAAGGTTACGAGATGACCGAGACAGATCAACAATACAACAAAAGAACTAGTCGTAAACGTATTAGAGTAGAGCATGCAATAAACCGACTAAAATGGTTCCGCAGGATGAGTGGATGATACCAAGGAAGAGTTTTACAAAGAGATCCAAGTCGTCTCTGGGCTAACAAACTTGCACATCCTGTTCAATGACCGCAAGTATGTCAAACCTATGGAACGAGTCTGTTCATAAAAAGTAGCACATCTCTGTGCAACATGCCTGCGCATGTTGTTACTGTTTTTGTCATATTTATGACATTTTGATTTGTTTGAACACTCTCATGCTTTGATCATACAGTATCTGGTCAAGAACTGATCTAACTTTATTGGTAATATGCATACGGGCTATTGATTTTTTTTGTCAATATGTAAAGTCTATTCATATTTGTGCCTGTGCACACAAGTTTACAGAATCAAAGACCGAAAATCCTTTATCGTTTGTCATATCTAGTAGTATAGTTGAAGTTTGCAAAGAAAAAAGTGCTCATAACTGGAGCATCAGAAGGAANATACTCTGGAAAACGCAAGCGACATGTGTACAATATCCAGATAACCTCAAACAAAGATGGACTAGTACTTGATGTAGGCCATCCTGAAGAAGGTTCTGCACACGACATGGAAGTGTTACGACGCAATCCACCAAATTTTGGCAAATGGACAAAAAACATGAGAGATCCTAATACAAAACAAGAACATCGTATCATGCTGTATACAGATAAAGGATATCTTGGTGTAGAGAAAGATTATCCTGGAATAATTTCAAAGCAACCGTACAAAAAACCCAAAGGTTACGAGATGACAGAGACAGATCAGCAATACAACAAAAGAATTAGTCGTAAACGTATCAGAGTAGAGCATGCGATAAACCGACTAAAATGGTTCCGTAGGATGAGTGCTGTGTATGATGACAGCAAGGAAGAGTTTTACAAAGAGATCCAAGTCGTCTCTGGACTTACAAACCTACACATCATGCTCAATGACCGCAAGTATGTCAAACCTATGGAACGAGTCTATTCTCAAATAAAGTAGCACACCTCTGTGCAATATGCCTGCGCATGATGTTACCGTTTTTGTCATATTTATGACATTTTGATCTGTTTATAGAACTCTCTCAAGCTTTGATCATACTTGTGACATTTTGATTTGTTTGCTCATGCAGTATCCAGTCAAGACTGATCTAACTTTATTGGCAATAACCATATGTGCACAGAAAAATTAGGACTTTAGAAGGTTGTAAGAATAAGAACAAAAAGAGATCTGGCCATCACAAAACTAAAAAACAAACAAAATCATTACCGCATTTTGACAGATCCTACATGTACGTTGGTATTGACGTCCACAAGGAGTTCCTTCAGGTTGCAATGATGGACAAAAAAGGTAAAATTGTCTTTAACGAGAGAGTCGATAGAGACAACGATGAGGTGAAAAAGTTTTTCTTAAAAAATGTTCCAAAGAGTGCAAAATGTATCATGGAATCCTCATCTGTTTGGTATGGCTTGTTTACGTTCATGACAAAAGATCTAAAGCTGGATGTATCTCTCTCGAACCCATACCAGACAAAGGCAATTGCGTCATCCAAGAAAAAAACTGACAAGATTGACGCAATGATACTTGCAGACCTTTACCGTGGCGGATATATTGCACTGTGCCATGTTCCAACAAAAATTGTGGTGGAATGGAGGCGCCTTGTACGACATAGACATTGGAGTGTACAGATGAGAACGAGTGAAAAAAATGCCATACATGGAATCCTATTACAAGAGGGGATAAAGATTGCAAGTACAACATTTACTCAAAAGTACAACGAATCGCTTCATTTCATAGGTGATTACAGAATTGATGACCATCTAGAGGCGATAGACTCGTATGATAGACTCATTGCAAAAACAAACAAAAGGATATACCAAATTGCAAGATCTAATAAACAGATCCAATTGCTAAAGACAATTCCAGGAATTGGTGATTACAGTGCCTTGGTAATTATAGCTGAGATTGATGATGTGAGGAGATTTTCAGATTCTCACCGTTTGTGTTCGTATGCAGGTTTGGTTCCAAGTGTACGCAATTCTGCAGATATGGTAAAGCATGGCAGGATAACAAAAAGAGGTAGCAGAATGATGAGGTGGATTTTGAGTGAAGCAGTCCGCACACATGTAAGGTGTGCACCAAAAAGCAATGTCACACGGTTTTACAAAAGACTCGCAAGAAAAAAAGGCACGGGTAAGGCCACAGTAGCAACTGCATCAAAGATGTTACGTGTCATATACTGGATGTTAAAGGAGAGTAAAGAGTTTGAAAGCAATTACAGTTAGATTCACAACCGCGTCGTATGCATTGGAGATTAAACTCCGGTCATTAACTGCGGCATGATCTAACGATTGGATGAAGAAAGGTTGTGAGGGTAAACCTCGTATGGATAGTTATCCTTTTCTTCAGAAACGGAAAGTACACACCTAGCGAAAGCTATGCGGGATTAACGAAAAATGCTAGAATTGTTTATAAAGATAGCACATGGATATGCATACGGTCTAATACATATAAAGACGTCAAACATTGTTTTTATTGTAACGGTACGTTGAATGAAATGCCTTCAACACATGTAGACCATTTTATACCTTGGTCTTACATATTTGAAGACAGTGCATGGAATCTTGTGCTTGCGTGCCAGGAATGTAATTGCAGAAAAAGCAATTCTCTAGCCTAGTTCAAATTTTTAAATTATCTGATAGAACGTAATTCTAAATATGAAGATCAAATCCCTGTATTGAAAAAATCGTTAGCCACGCTAGATTTGGGACGTGGTTGGGAACCTGAAATAAAGCGACATTATAATAATTGTAAAGAATATGGTTTCATGCAAATTCAAATGTAACATGTTGATCTGTATACAACATTTTCATAAATCGGAATTCCAATTTTCATCCCAAAATAAATAATGTTCGTATGGATCAAATTTGGGATCTTCATGTGAGATTTTATCTATAACTTGAACTAAATCAAAATATTCACTTCCTCCCATTTTTGGTCCTCTAGTTCCTCTACCTACAATTTGATTAAATAAAACCGGCGAATTAACAGGTCTGCCGATAAAAACTACATCTAAATCGGGCACATCAAACCCTGTTGCAAATATACCGTAATTACATATGACATTTATTTCATCAGTATGTTTGAATTTATCAACAACTTCTTTTCTAAAATCTTTATCTGTTTTTCCATCTACATATACTGAATTTATGCCTAGTTTTGTAAGTATCACAGATACTAATATAGTTTGATCTATACTTGTACCAAAATATAATATTTTTTTGTTTTGATTTGCATATTTTTGGAGTTTATTAATGATAAGTAAATTTCTTGTATTGTCTTCAGCTAGTGATTTTAATAATTCTTCTGAATATTCATGTAAATCGCCATTGATCAAATTAACGAGACGATGCCATTCTTTATCTGATAATTCAATTTTTACATTCGTTTCCAAAGTATCAAGTTTGTGTTTAGCTAAAACACCTTCATCTTCTAGATAACTAACTATATTATTTTCATATTGCTCGCTTTTTTTACCTTCTAATTCTATCCCGATCAATTGCTCGTGAAATTCTTCTACCAATAATTTGTTTTGTTGAGGATTAATTCCACGACCTGGAGTTGCCGTCAAACCAATTAATTTTACATTTTTTTCACTAAACATTAACCTGTATAATAATTTATTATACTCTGGAGCTAAAATTCTATGTGCTTCATCATTTATTATTAAATCTGGATGTACACTAAAATTATTATCAAATAAATTGATTAATTTTTGATAACCTGCAAAAATTATGCATGGTCCATTTTTAATTTCCTGCGGTTTGTTACTACCCCAGATTCTATATGTATTAATATCAAATTTTCCAACATGTTGCCATACATGTTTAAAAGTATCAACTGCCTGTGATAGTAATTCTACAGAATCTGTTAACCACATTATTTGATGTTCGCTATTTTCATTGAGATAGTGGGCAACTATTTCCATTGCGGTACGAGTTTTACCAGTTCCAGTTGGCATTTGAATTAAAAATCGTGCACTTGGTATTCTCAACTTATCTAATGATCGATATACAATTTGTGCTTGATATAACATTAACATTTTGAGTGGCTCAAAAAGTTTATGGGCACCGTACCCTCCGTAAGTTATATCATCATTTTTTTCTAATTGTGGGTTTTTTGGTATTAGATAATCTGGATAATTAAAACATTTTATGAAAGTATTTGTTTCATTATTGTTTCCCCATTGAAAATTTGATATTTTATTTATTGTATCTTTAACTTCCCTTGCATTCATATCTGATATCGTTTTTACAACATTGCATACTTTGAAATAATTTTGTAATAATTCATTTGGTGCGGTACATAATAATTTAATTCGAAAACTGGCTTTTCTATATTGATCCATATTTACAGCATGATGTATGTTCCCAAGTAATTCTAAATCTTTCAAAACAGGTTTGGTTTTATTTTTATCCAAAGAATCTAAAATCAAATCTAAACTTTTAATGTGTTGATCAGGTAATACTCGTTGTAATATTTCTTCAGGAAGATATTGATTTAGAATCATGATAGTTGTTAATTTTTAGTATGATGATGTGTTATATCTCCCCAGTTTACAATTAATGTATTGATTGTTGATTGTATTTCTTGTTCAATTTTGGTATCTCCGAATCGCTCACGAGCAAGTCCAAAAGATGCCATAAGTACATCAAATAACATTTTTAACGATTCGATTTCTTTAACATTTATTGCACTATTGGGATTTTTTCCTCGTTGTTTTGCTATATCATCTAATGTATCAAAAAATTCCTTCATAAATGGATGGTTCATATTATATTTCACGGTTATTGATTTTAAATGATACATATAACTTACAAATGGCCCATTAGAATCTAAATCGTAACTCAATTCTGGATGATATCCTTTCTCTAAATCCATGTATAGCTCTTGCTGTTTTTCAATATTTTGTTCTAATTCTTTCACAATTTTTTTTAGTTGATTTTTTTCATCATCACCATATTGAGGTTTTGTTTGATTTTGTATTTTCTTTTTACTTTTAGCAAAACTTGTAGCTCCTGCGTCACCTTCTTCCTCTTTTTTCAATCCTCTAATTTTATCTATTTCACTACGTCTTTGAACAATCGTTGAACTGATATAATTTGAAATTTCTTCGCTAATATACGATGAAATCAAAAGTCTTGCTTTATTACTCTCTACTCCAAATATATCGTCTGCCTCACGTTCAAACGATATTTCAATTCCGGTCCATCGATCAATTTCAGTAAAATGTTTTTTGCTTGCACCGGATCCAATTCTGAAGTATGGTATGTCTCCAAATAGAGTTTCTCTTCCTGCACGCACAATTGAAACACCTTCATTACGATCTGTGATAAATCGTTGTTTGACATTAACATCTGCATTACCTGCTCCAATTGAATCCCACCACGATGCAGGGAATTTTGATATTGTTATTCTCATTTTACTTTTAATACCGTTTTTCATAATTGGGACGTCTCTGGATTCAAATGTTGGAATTTCTACGTCGTCTTTTTTTCTATTATGTATAAGAAATAATGGATCATATGGCTCTATTAATTTATCATCCATGAATATTTTTATAGGATCGTTGTCGACAATTTTATCCTCTTGAATTTTTTTTGATGCTAAAAATTTTCTATATGTGCGACCAACATTATTTATTAATTGTAAAATTTTACTAATATTTCTGATTAAATCTGATTTGTCTAGATTATCCCAAATTACTATAGTGCCATTTTCTATATTATGTTCGACTGGCGGTGATTTTTCTATAGGATCGGGTATTCCTATGCCTTGTTTTAATAACTCTAGATCGAGCCATGTGTACAGCCATGATCCACCTTTAATTTTAGAATAAACTTCTATTCTTTTACCTTGACTAATACCACTAAATGTTGCACCAACTCCAAATTTCCCAATTCCATTAAGATTATCAAGTCGTGTTGATTCGCCCAAAACAAGACAATCAAATAGATTTGTTTTATCCATACCATCGCCATCATCAATAAAAATAAATTTACTTATGCGCTGATCCCTTTGACCTGGTTTAAGTTCGCCCCACTCAAAATTAATTCGAATGTTTTTTGCATTAGCTTCTATAGAATTATCAATTATCTCACAAATGGCAGATTCATAATGAAATCCTTGACTACGTAATGAACCAAGCGTCTGAATACTTCCTATGGGATCCCTACCTTCTTTAATACCTTCTTTAACAGCCATGATAATAATTACATAATAGTCATTTAAATACTTATTAAAATTAATTGCACGAGATCAGCTATGGCAGAATACTGACTCAGAAAATAGATGATGTATTACTTTCTGATTAATGGATAAAATTTTGCGCAGATAAAGGTATTAAAACAACGACAGATTATGAAACAGTTGTATCAGAATGGTTAGACATGTATGTGGTATATCTGGAGGGAAAGATTCTAGTGCATTGGCAGTATATATGCGCGACAAAGTTCCAGATATGGAATATTTTTTCTGTGATACTGGTGCTGAGCTTCCTGAAACCTATACATATCTAAAAAAACTAGAAACCGTATTAGGAAAGCCGATATCTAGATTGAATTCGAGTAGAGGGTTTGACCATTATTTTGAAGTATTTCGTGGAACTTTACCATCTCCGCAGATGCGATGGTGTACTAAATTATTAAAGATCAAACCACTAGAAGAATGGATTGGGGATGATGAAACTATATCATACGTGGCAATACGTGCAGATGAGAAAAATCGCAAAGGGCATATTTCATCAAAACCCAATATTTCAACTAAATTTCCTTTTATAGATGATGATGTGGATCATGCCGATATATTGCGTATACTTGAAGAATCTGGAATAGGTTTACCTGATTATTATGAATGGCGTACACGTTCTGGTTGTTATTTTTGCTTTTTTCAGAGAAAATCGGAATGGGTAGGTTTAGCTGATAAGCATCCGGATTTATTTAAGCAAGCTGTAGCTATAGAGCAAAAAGTAATGAATGATGGAAAATCCTCATTTGAAGATCATGCTATGAAAGAACGTCAGTATTCTTGGTCTCCAGGAGAAACATTGCCTGAATTAATTGGCAGGCGTTCTGAAATTGAAGAAAAACATAAACTTGCACTTTTAAAAGCAAAATCTAGTCGAAAAAACTTGCCATTGATTGATGTCTTATCTGAAGCACTAGATGATGAAGATGATACGACACCGTGTACAATGTGTCATTTATGACTTAATTATTTTGTAATTATGACAAATATGTCCATGCGCATAAAAATTTAATCTATTAATACGTATAGTTAATTTACAAATTTGTTATGTTTACTCATAAAATATACTGATCTAAACATATGAAAATTAAAATTAACTCTACATGTTCTAGTATAATTACACTTATGAATAAATTAATATTATATTAACACAAAAAATTAATGTTGGAATTTACTAGACTTTTGCAAAAATATAGCATTTACTTTTTAATACTATTATTTCTTTTTGGGGCACTTTTATCATATTATAGCCTTGAATATGATCCTAGTAAAGATAAAGAAGTACTACTTATTACAGGAAATTTACTTATAACAACTGGTGCAATCTTTATGGCATTTAAACTTGGTAGAGATTCTAAATAAATTGAGAGTCTTATACATGAATGAAAAACATCATATACATTTTTGACATTTTCTTACATTCTCGCATAATTTTATCAAAATAACCTTCGAGTATAACGTGTTTTAACGTAATTCTTTTCCAAGTATAGCTAAAATTGTATTGATGGCGTTTTCTTTCGTTTTAATATTTTTATCATTTTTTATTTTTGAAATTAATTTATGAACATCAGTTTTGAACTTGGTTCCATATTTATCATCTAATCTAACCATGCTCATATATTCTTGACCAGTATTTTCTGTAATAGTAATACGATGTAGTATGCCACCAGATTTTTTGATTTTATTGACATGTATTGCCAATATACGTTTGAATTTATCTGCAAATTCTACTAGGTTTGTACTAAATTGTAACCTGTCCTGATCCGTCCAATCCGATGGAGGTACATTGGTTAAAACCGTCGCGATATATGTTGTCCATTCAGAATCATCTAGACCACCTACGGATATGGCATTTAGTATACCGAGCATTTTTGGATCCATTTTAATTTCATTTTTTAAATTGGTCGCAACAGATACTAGATCTTCTTTTTTTCCAATTCCTGTAGCATCTAGTAATTCAGTCATTAAATCATTAATCATAGTGTTGTATGTATTTTCTAACAAACGTAATGAACGGGCGAGTTTTTTTGCAAATTTGTTTATTGTCTCACTGTCAGTTTGCTTTCCAAGCAAATTCACATTTAGAGCCTGTGGGAGAAGCTCAAACAATAATGTATCTGGTTCTGTTGCATTGATTATTGCATCGCGTACTTTTAACGTATGCTTGTCTTTGAATGACTTTGTATTTTTGGTGTATTTTTCAAGTTTTACCATACTTTTTACCAATTTTCCAACAATATCCAAAATCTCAATATTATTAGATTTTGAAGTGACTTTCATCTCTTTTGCAACTGTTGATATTATATTACGTCGTAAAACTATCTTGTCTCCAAAATATTTGAATTCAAAATATTTGGGATTTTTATACATGCGTTCTAGTATAGGTTGTTCTAATTCTGGACAGTATGTTCCATGTTCGTATAGGGCAATTTTATTATGACTTGCCACAAACATCGCTATTATTATTATTGGAACAAGACCGAGTTTTATTCCAAAAGGTGGCTTTTGGAGTTCCATGTAGATCTCATTCAAATTTATTCGTCTGTTTTTATTTGATTCAAGATACAACATCACATGTTTCCATACCTCTTTGAGTTCTCCTCCTGATTCTACAATCTTCCAATCTTTACTAGATTTAACATGTAATTTTGTATTTATAAAAATGGCCTCATACATTGCCCTTTCTGGTCCCCATCCTTCGATGTTAAAACGAGCATCATGTTCATGATTTATCATTGAACTAACTAATATTACGCGTGCGCGTGATGATTGTGTTGATAGATGATTTCTGTTTATCATCTCGTTGCGTATACGTGGCATCATATGATATGCTAAATCGGATGCTTGGGATATGGCTCGACCTCCAATTCCTTCTAGTTTGTCCTTTTTACCATTTGGAGGATTGATGTACCACCAAGTTGCATTATGATCATATGCTCTACGAAATTCTTCTTCAACAGAGCTTGTGGCCCATTCCATACGCTCCCATAATTCTTTACGTGCAACCCAATCTTTTGATACGTTGGGATCTGTATCCAAAATCTCCTTTATTGATAATGCATCTATTGCAGAATGTCGTAGGGGTAAAAGATCATTTCTAGATTCTACTATTATTACGGGTTTTGTGGTCTTCTTTGTAGATTGTATTGTACTCCCACTAGAGTATAGAACCAACCCATCGTCATTTTCAGGTTCATGAATTCGATTTCCTTTATTATCCAAAAATCCTCTCTCAAAGGTACGCATTGTGCCATTACGAATGGCATGTCTTGCAGCAACCATTGAATCAAGCTTTAAGATTTTTTCCAAGATCTCATGGAGTGTGGTCTTGGCATATCTGTGACGTATGATGTCTATTGATGACTGGAGATCAACATCAGTTCCTCTCCAAACACGAAATTCATCTGCATACTTTCTATATGTAATTATGGAGCGATGTTTCAATTCATTGATTCCCTCTTGATAATTACCACCTATTGCATATTCTAGTATGCTAGATGATGCCTTGAGGGGTCCAGATATGCTCAATAGATTTAGCAATCCGATTGTTTTCAATACTTTTGATGCTAGATCTGATAGTCCGTGGGAATCACGTATTACTAGATGAATTTCCATTAACAAAGTAATATTGGATGATGTATGATTGTGAACCGTTCTGTGTCTAGATATGAAATAATCGTACAATACATCTAGACCAACTGTGGGTGGATTTTGTGGATTCCATTTGTTGTTGTCTAGAAAATCCTGTATTGTATTTTTACCATTTCCCACCATAAATGAGAGTAGAGTTCTTTCATGTTGACCATATCTAGTACATAATTCTGGTAGGACAACTAGGGATAAAGGATGTAATGGGTAACAATTTCCAATTTGTAATGTACTAGGTATTGATTTGTTTGTAATCTTTAGCAATTTTTTATGTTGATTTTTTGACCATATCTTTAGACTTAGAGGGAATGGACTAATAGTGATGGAATTTGATATTAATTCCCATGTTTGCTGTGGTGAATTTGAAAATGGAATGTCATCAAAACGACCTTGTACTTTTGACCACTCACGTCGATTTGGTGCAGATATTCCCTCTGAATATTCTTCAAATGCCATATGTTGTAAAGTAATAAGAAATAATTGTAATGCTTTTTTACCACTACCATATTCTGCCAACATTTGTAACAAATACATGTCTGCTGTACTGTCATTTTTTGCAAAATATTCCATATTTTTACCAAATTCATCTAGTAACAAAAGCACTGGTGCGGCTTTACACATTCCCGATACGATGTCGAGAATAGAGTATGTGTCTGGAATTTCTGCAACGTTGCCTTTAATGGCTGCATTTTTAATTGCATCTATTGCATTATGAAGTGCAGATGCGGTACGAAAATCTCTGTTGTTATATTTACCATCAAAATATTTTCTTGCACCACGATCTAGTGCACGTATAACAGATACTGCTACTGGTTCTGATTGTGAGGTTATGGCACATCGCATGAATCCCTTTCTTTGTGCATTGAGGTTGTGGCGACCTTTTTCCAATATTTCTAACACTTCTGATGATATACCATCTAAGAATTTTCTGGATTGTTTGTATGCAGGATCTTTTTTTGCAGCCACCAGTCCGTCTAGAAATACGGCTAAAGTAGACTTGCCAGAACCGTATGGACCTGTTATGGAGAATGCTCGTCCAGATTTACTCTTATTCATGGATGAGGCCACACGTTTAATCACGTCCACTATTGTGGCATCTGAAACATAATGAGTAAATGCATCTGAAGTAAATGTATCGCGTTCCACATTAGCGGATCGG
Source organism: Cenarchaeum symbiont of Oopsacas minuta (assembly GCA_029948415.1). Classification (NCBI taxonomy): domain Archaea; kingdom Thermoproteati; phylum Nitrososphaerota; order Candidatus Cenarchaeales; family Candidatus Cenarchaeaceae; genus Candidatus Cenarchaeum; species Cenarchaeum symbiont of Oopsacas minuta. The sequence goes on along the minus strand of JAJIZT010000001.1, from coordinate 12,186 downwards.
ACATATTCTGATCTTAGTCGAACTATACTAGTTGGAGTTTTGGTCTTGTGTGTTTTAATAAATTTAGATGTCATGTTGTGACTCTGGCCTCCAAAATTGGACTTGAATCATAGATGCTTTTTTGTAATTTTTCTTTACATACTTGAGGTGGGCTTTCAAATGAAAGATGTGCTGTACCATTTACATCTTGTATGTGAAATAGATTGGGATGCTCGGTTGCAGATTCGTGCAATAGTGACAAAAGATTTCCTTCATCCATCTTTAGTACATTTCCAGGTCCTCCAGGCTCTGTAGCGAGCGTGTTTATTGCAATTGTTTTAGAACCAGTTTCACGTTTGATAATAAAATCAAAGCAAATGCATGTGGCAGTATTGGCAGACATGCCAAGTTTTTTACCCAAAGTAAAATGCAATGAAGAATCTACACCACTACGTTTTATAACATTCATACTGCGAAATGATGAATCTAAATAATCTTCTATCGTGGTTTTTTTGTTACGACCTGTGGTATACGTATGTATGAATACATCTACATCTTTTTTTAACGAGTTTATGTTGGGTTGTTTCCAATCTCCAATTTGAGATATTCTATCATGTACAAATTTAAGCATGTCTTCAGGTGTACTGCGAACCACATCAAATTCATTCATTAAAATCCACCACACTGGTAGCATTGTGGGCGCTGCAAACAAATTCCAGTGCAATAGCCATGCCGTATCAGATTTTTCTAAATATGGATCTAGTCCATTTTCTTCATCAAATATGAAATTTCCAAATTCTGTAGGTGTGAGAAATTCTGATTTCTTCTTTCTCTCTGTATCGTATTCTATGATCTTGGTTGCTAATCCCCAAAATCTGATTGATTTTGCCATGTTTTTACCAACTCCCATCTTGACGGGCGCGCTTTCATCATGAAAGGAATTCCCATCTTTTACAAAATCATAGCATTTCTTAAGCCAGCCGTATCTCAAGTGAAATGTTTCATGACGGGCAAATCCTGGCTTTGATACTGCCTGCTCAATTCGCATGTTTTATTCCTCTAATCTCTGCTTTCTCTATGTATCCTTCCATATCTCGGACAAATTCTACTGCATTTACTACCATGTCTATTGCCTGATCTATCTCTTCTTTTGTAGTTGATCGTCCTAGTGAGAATCGTATGGATTGGTTTGCTTCCTCAAAAGTCATACCCATTGCGGTCAATACATGGGATGGTTCCATGGTGGATGATGTACATGCACTACCTGATGATACAGAAAGATTTGGCATATTTGACATTACAGCATCTGCATCAGCTCCTGCAAAATGAATATTTGTAGTATTTGGAATACGACTAGAAGTTGATCCATTTATGCGCGTATCTGGCAACAGTGAGAGTAATCTTTTCTCTAGATAGTCTCGAAGTTTTTTCTGATATGTTATGCCGTCCCCTAACATCTCACTCAAAACTATCTCATTATATGCCATTTCACATGCCATGCCAAATCCTACAATACTTGGAACGTTTAGTGTTCCACTTCTAAGATTATCTTCTTGTCCACCACCGTACAATATGGGATGTAACATCTTTCGTACCTCTCTTGTTGCTATCAGAGATCCTGCACCTTTTGGTCCGTATATTTTATGACTACTTAATGATATCATATCCAATCCGTAAAGTTCATTGTCAAATTTCTTATGGCATACTGATTGTGTCGCATCGCAGTGGACCAATCCGCCATAACTGTGTACGATATCTGGAATCTCGCCTATGTATTGTAATGTCCCTGTCTCGCTATTTGCTGCCATGATGGATACTAGAATTCTACCCTTTACACCCTTTAACATTTCATGTAATACTGAAGGATCTATTATCCCATCAGATGCAACTGGAATTTTTTTTACGATGGCAGTTTTATTATTGTGTAATGCATCTGCCACCTCCAAAATAGATTTGTGCTCTGTTGCACCAACTAGAATTAGTGGAATATCTGAGGGAGATGTCATACCCTGCAAGGCAAGATTATTTGCTTCAGTTGCCCCAGATGTGAATATCACATCTAGTGGAGACATGTTTACAAGTTTAGCCACCTGCTTTCTAGCCTCGGATATTATGGTGCGCGCCTGCTCACCATGGGCATGGTTTTCGTTTGATGGGTTTCCATATATTTCTGTGAATATAGGGAGCATTTTCTTTAGAATATCCTCGTTTACCGGAGATGTTGAATTGTAGTCTAAGTAGATGGATTTTTTCATATTTCTCATTTTTAACACACTTGTGCAGTTCATAAATATTCATCTGCGATCACAGCCAACTATAGATCAGCTATAAACATAAGATCCCTGATAGACATACATAGCGATCAATATGTCCGATCAGTCAAAAAACCGCCTTTTACAAAACCCACTTTTTGGGCAAATTCGAGAATATCTAATGAGTGCATCTAGAACGTATGGGATAGTGTATGTGATCGTACCGTATATCCAATCTACAATACTTGAGCAGCTCTTAAACGGCATTGATGCTGAAATCGTAGTGATCACATCTTGGAAACCTAGGGATATAGCATCGGGCGCTTCGGACATTGAATCATATCGCATATGCGAAAAATTTGGTGCGAGATTATACGTAAATAATACCATACATCTCAAGATATATTCTGTGGATTTTGATGATGCTATACTTTCCACTGCCAATGTTTCTCGCAGAGGTCTTGGAGTTGATACGGATAAACCTAGTATAGAGTGCGCCACGTTGATATATGATCTGACGGATAATGATCGATTGTATCTTGCATCAATTCAAAAAAATTCAATATTGGTGGATGATGATGTGTATGCGTGGGCAAAAATTTGGAAAGGCAAACAGCAAAAAATATCACCGCTTGAAAGCGAAAATGAAATTACAGATTACCTGTACAAAAAACGAGCATTTCTTATATCTGCATTACCAATGAGCCGCTCAGTTAGTGAATTATTGAAGTGTTATCATGACTTGGAAAATAACATAATGATTGATGATACTGAAAAAAGAAATTGTGCATTTCATGATATTGCAAACTATGCATTAAAAAAAGGCATGTCTGATGAAGAATTTAGGAAAAAATTACAGGATGCATTTTTTACACATCCATTTATAATTAAAATTGATGAGTTTATTGAAAATGGCGAACACTTTGGAGCTATAAAAGCGTGGATACATGATAACTGTGTGGATGTACCTGTACCAAGTAGGAGTGAGCTGACTGAGAATGTTCAGGTATTGTTAAACTGGTTTGTAGATCTAGGTGATGGCATGTATGTTGTAGATGTTCCAGGTAGACACTCAGAACGAATACGTAAACTAAAAAAATGAATATATGTATCTGTGATTATTTTTTACCTTTGCAAATTTTTTCCAATTTATTGCGGGCTTCGGAATCCATAGTGAGACAAAAAAGCACTTTGTTTGGGTTTTTTGCATTTTTGACCATCGGATAAAATTTCAAAATGAGTTTATCATTTGATTCGGTTACTTCGATTGGCCTTTCACCAATTTTATCCCTCATAAATTGAATATGATTGCGGGATTTTTAAGTCTATGACCTGCAAATATACCTTATATTGTGAAGAAAGTGTTTCACATTTTGTCTAATGCGGATCAAAAGATACATTTGAGTAATTTTGGCATTAAAATATCATTATACTAGTTTTGAGATCCATACGCAGACATGGTTCATCTTTCTTGATGTTCTTAGATCTGCAGTATTTGTAGATATTTAATTTTACACGTTACATACTTTTAATCTCATTATTGACAAAACTCCTGTTTTACTTTATGATATCTTGATGATTCTAATATTTTTGAACAAAGATGATAATCGTATTATCGTCTAACATTATGGGCTCTGTCCATGAATAGCACCAAAAATTCGCCATAACACTTTTAGATCATGGTTTCATACGACCAAAACAACTTTTGATCAGTAGATCAAATCAATTTTAATGAAATTATCAAAGCACAGACGAGAAGGAGAATTCGACAGATCACAAAATATGTTGATCACAGTATCTATGAAAGCAAGAAAACAAGGGATAAAGCCATGGGAACAAAGTCCGTTAGGACAACATGGCTTTGACCCCATCGGAATAACAACTTGCCTTGTCTTTAAGACAATGCGTCAGCTGTCATTCGATGAACTTGTAGACTATCTAAAAGCCTCACCAAAATTACTAGAATCCCTCCACTTAAAAAAAGTACCTTCAAGATCTGCACTACATGCATCTTTTAGTAGAATTCGAGAAGATTTTATCACATGGATGATAAATTCCATCAGTAGACCTGGTATGAAAGGTACTCTGTATGGAGATTCTACTGGATTTGCAATAAATGGTCAACGTACATGGTTGGATGCAAAAAGTGGTCTTAGTTCTAGGCGTGATTATCGCAAACTACACATTGTGAGAGCAAAAAATGGCACAATCATATCACATATAGTTACTGATTGAAGATGTCATGATGCACCTATATTTGAACAAATGTGTAAAAAAATACCACAAGGTTCAGGTTACATGATACTTGATGCAGCGTATCTTTCACATACTATATGCACACTCATCGAAGATGGTGGACGTATTCCTGTAATAATGCCAAAAAAAAATATTCGTGTAAAAGGATTTGATGCAATGGGCAGGATGCTCCGATGGTATCGTGATGATTTGCAAGGATTCTTGAAAATATATCGCAAACGTAGTAATGTAGAATCTACGTTTTCATCTATGAAAAGAAGACTATCTGGTACCTTGAGTGCACGCAAGCTTGATACACAGACAGTTGAATTGGGCTTTTTCGTCTTGTGTCATAATCTTCACGTATTGGCAACGAACTAACTAACTCTGATGTAACAGATGTTGGATTCGTCTCTCTAGCCTTGGCTATTCTCAAAAATCTAGATTTGTGCATTTTGATGGTTTGAGTGATTTTGATATCGCTAATTTGGATGTGATTGCAGGTAAATGTGTTGGAATTATTGATGAATTCTCGTATTCATGGACAGAGCCAACATTATGACAACATATTTTAACACATGTCTGTACTAAATTATGTTGGAAGATAGTATTATTGCATCGCATGATGAAGAGATTCGAAAACTGTTAATATTCCAATATCATTACACCGTTCCAAAATTTCAACGAGAGTATTCTTGGATTGATGAACACGTTGAAGAATTTATGGCTGATTTAATACAACATTTAGAAGATAATAAAAATGAGCACTATTTTTTTGGCAGCATTTATTTGTGCAGAACTGACGAAAAAAATATGTGGATAGTTGTTGATGGACAACAACGTCTTGCCACAACAATGATATTTTTAGTAGTTAGAGATTTATTTATGGAGTATGGGGCAAATGATGATGCCAATAAAATAAATGAATATATCCAATATGAACTAAATTCTAAAAAAAAATTTCGTTTAGATTTAAATTCAAGAAATAATGATTTTTTTCATAATGTTATACTAGCGGATCATGCTGGTGATCGTAAAAAATTATTTCTTTCAGCAGATATTGGTGAAAAAAAACTTGCAAATGCATATGAAAAAATATATGCATTTCTAAAGGAAAAATGTGATTCATCTGAAGATGAAAAAAATTGTTTATCAAAAATTGTAAACCATTTTCTTGAATATTTCATTGTAGTTGTTAACGTAATTAAAACATATCATGATCAACATAGAATTTTTAGTTCTATGAATCATAAAGGTTTACGATTATCTGAAAATGATTATGTTAAAAATGGTATTTTTGAAAAAATTGATCAAAATGATATTAGATCTTATGCATATTGACAAAAAAATCAATTATGATGAAACGAAAGATCCAAAATCAAGTGTAATACACACATGGCATGTGTGATTCAGACAAGCGTATGATTCTCAAACTAGAAAAGAAAAATACCGAATTGAAAGCAGAAATTGAGAAATTTAAAGCAGAAAGTGAGCAATCTAAAGCAGAATTGCATGATTACAAGAAAGGCAGATTGTCCAATGACACTGTGTTTGATCAGATAATTGATGATGACCAAAACCTTTACGCCACTACGGGATTAGAACGTAACGAGTTTGAATGGATCCTTGTACGATTTGAAAATGCTGTTAAAAATTCACCAAATGCACCACGTTTCTCCGAATATGCCAACGAGTCAGGAAACACATGCATTCTCTCTGTAAGACGAGTCTTGTTTATTGCATTGTCTCGCAAACGCAACAACGAAAAGCAAGAAATATTTGCAGCATATGCCCACATTGATCAGAGTACAGTCAGCAGATATCTAGCATTAGCAGATGTGCTGTTGATGAAGATCCTTCCAACTGCCGAAAACATTGCAGCTACAATACGGAAAGAACGCACCATCGAAGCGTTTAAAGAATTTGTTCCAGGCAAGAGTGCAGGTGAGCTATATCTTGATGCCACGTTTGTACAGGTTCAAAGACCACAGGTAGATCAAAAAAAGGCATACTCTGGAAAACGCAAGCGACATGTGTACAATATCCAGATAACCTCAAACAAAGATGGACTAGTACTTGATGTAGGCCATCCTGAAGAAGGTTCTGCACACGACATGGAAGTACTACGACGCAATCCACCAAATTTTGGCAAATGGACAAAGAACATGAGAGATCCTAATACAAAACAAGAACATCGTATCATACTGTATACAGATAAAGGATATCTTGGTGTAGAGAAAGATTATCCTGGAATAATTTCAAAGCAACCATACAAAAAACCCAAAGGTTACGAGATGACAGAGACAGATCAGAAATACAATCAAAGAATTAGTCGTAAACGTATTAGAGTAGAGCATGCGATAAACCGACTAAAATGGTTCCGCAGGATGAGTGCTGTATATGATGATAGCAAGGAAGAGTTTTACAAAGAGATCCAAGTTGTCACTGGGCTGACAAATCTGCACATCCTGTTCAATGACCGCAAGTATGTCAAACCTATGGAACGAGTCTGTTCTCAAATAAAGTAGCACACCTCTGTGCAACATGCCTGCGCATGATGTTACCGTTTTTGTCATATTTCTGACATTTTGATCTGTTTGTAGAACTCTCTCAAGCTTTGATCATACTTGTGACATTTTGATTTGTTTGCTCATGCTTTGATCATGCAGTATCCAGTCAAGAACTGATCTAACTTTATTGGTAATATGCATAAGATCTATTGAATATAGTGATTATTTGTGGTCAAAAATGCATACTAATTTAGAACGATTTGGTATGAATGATGATAAATTTTTGAGACATTACTTACTTGCTACAGATAAACGTGTTGCAAAGAAAGATGTCTCAAAAAATATTCTTGATCAATTTGAATCTAAAAATATTTCCCCGATTCAATTATTAGAAAATCTCTGTGATTATAGCTATTATTATTGGATTTTGGCATCTCCAAGTATTGAATTTAAAAATCATAAAACAATACTGTCAAAACTAAATTCATTAATAATTTTAGAATCTGAAATTGTATATCCTGCATTAATGGTTGGCTATGAAAAATTATGGGATAGTAACGAAAAAGAATTTGAAGAACTAGTCGATTTATTATTAAAATTTTTCTTTAGGGCGCGAACAATATGTAATAAAGCTCCAAATTCACTTGAAAGAGTTATTGTTGAAATTTGTAAAAAACTATCAAACGATGAATCATTAAAACAAATTAAACACCATGTTCGAAATTCTCTACAATATCCCTCACCACACGAATTTATATCATTTTTTGATTCATTTAGTCCTAAGCACGATGTTGCATTATATACATTACAAGAAATCAATATCCATGATCAAAATTTAGAATCATCTCCTGCAACACAAATTGATTATGTAATGCCAAGAAAACTATCCGATGCTTGGAAACAATATGTAAAATCTGAAAACAATCTTGATATTGATTTGATCCAAAAATTTCATGGTGATAATATTAATAAAATTGGAAATATTGCACTTTTAGATAAAAATATTAAAACTAGCGATACTTTTGAAAATAAAAAATTGGCATATAGAAATTCAAACATAGATGCCACTAAAAATATTTCTAAATATAAAATTTGGAAGGGGGATAGTATTGTTCAACGTCAAAAATCACTCGGAAATACTGCAGAAAAAATTTGGAATATTTAATTATAATTAACACCAATAGATAATTGTCCGACATATTTAAATCAAATATTTTAATGAAAACTAAAAACAAAATTTGATCACATTGGAAAATCATTTCAACAAAATGATGGATTATAATGATTATACATATTTGACCATGGATAATTTCACTGTGGTACGTTCTAATGATATCATCTAAATTTATTTTTCAAAATGATCATAATAACACGACACACAAATCCATTCACTATCTGAGTATGATCTTATTTTATGTCCAGTTCCATTTTTCAGGTAGATTGGGATCAATGTCGGATTCTACCAACACGCTAGCTAATTCAATATTATGTCCATGTTCTGGTGGTGGATCATATGTACTGTTACAAAATTCGTGAGCATTTGAAATAACTATTCCTATCTGAGACCAAGCATAATCGCACAAACTAACTACTTCATCAGTGCCTAATTCTTTTACAACCCATTTACGTTTTATACCTACTTCTTCTCCGATCGCAGAATGTTCTTTATCTAGATAAATACCAATAATTTCATCTTTATGTTCTTCGATAATTTGAGACGAATATACATTAATATCAATTGGTATTTCAAATCCTAATTTTAATTTTTTATTTCTAAACAAACCAAAAAGCGCAGTATTAGTAAAAATAGGATCTCTCTCTTTTACTACCATGTTTCTCACACTATACCCCAGATCATAAGTTCGTTAAAAAATCCTCCATCTTTGGTTTAAAATAATCTGTAACGTTATTAGGCAGTTTCTTTGTTCTCAGATATTTCATGAAATTACTTCTCTTATCCTCTAGTTGTGGATAGTACTCTGAATGATCCATAGCCTGCTTGGCAACAAACCAGATTGTCTCCATGATGTTGTGTTGTGGTGATGCTTTTGGAAGATATTCGATTCGAATTTTGTCTTGGTTTTCCTGCACATACCTTTCAAGATCTTTTGTTCTGTGTTGACTGGCTCTGTCAGCAATTATCATTATGCGACCGTATTTTGCAACTGCATCTTTTACGTATCGTAGAAATGTTGGACCATCAAATTTATCATACGATCTAAAAAATCGCTCACCAGAAATTGAGATCATTCCGTATGCTATGAATTTTCGATGATCACCCTTCCATCTATAGATGGGGCGCTCATCTTCGTTGCACCAGTATTTTTTGATCATCTTTCCATCGCTGTTGACTATGCTCTCATCCTGGACGAAAATTTTTGTCCTCTTTGACATTTCGTGCGTAATTATCTGCGTTATGCTCCTATACCATGTATAGCATTCATCGTATGATGCAGTGCTGGCGTGTATTTTTTGTGGAACTTTTGCTTTTAGTTTCCATCCACGCATAATTCTGTAAACATGTGTAATATGGTATGTAATTCCAGTTTTATTTTTAATATATTCGCGTACCTGCTTTGGAAGTATCATGGTTCCTGTTTCTGTAAATGTTTTTTCCATCTGTATCATGGTGTGTGAGCACACCAAAGGTGGACGACCACATCTGGACCCTTCCTCCAGGCCTTTGAGTCCGTATTTTTGATATCGATCGTGCCATTTGTATACAAACTGGTACGTTCGGAACATAGAAGCTGCCGTCTCTGTCATGTCCAAACCACGTATCTGCATCAGACACATGGCATGCAATCGTGCTATCATGCGTATATCTTTGCATTTGTTATAGGCCTGAAGGAGATCCTCATCACTGACTTGCATGAATTGTTGTAAACGAGGTGATCAAAAAAGGTTGCTATGCATTTTTTAAACGAACTTATGCTTTGGGGTATAAGAATTTTTTTTAGAAAATTATCTTGTTTCATAAACTCACGTTGATGTTCATACCAAGCATCAAAACCTTCTTTATGTTTCAATTCATTTTGTAAAAGAAAAGTTACATTTCGTAATGATTGAAGAAATGCATTAAAATTATATCGAAAAATATCTGGTTTATGATAATTCGTCAACATTTGCGATATATCATAATGAGTATGAATAAATTGTTCATGTGAACTTGGTATTGAGCATTTATCACCTAGCATATAAATAATAAAAACAAGTAAGTTTTAATCTTTATTGCACTAATTTAGTAATTATGGTGTCAAAAAATAGTATGCTTCTACTTTCTATCACATTCTTATGTTTAACTACCAATAACCGTTAATCTAGATTCTGATATCTTTCTAATAAACGCCTGAATAGACGTCTCTTGATTGCATAATATTCTCACATTTTAGATAAATTTTGATTGATATCCATTTTTCTTTTAGAGATGTATTTAGTCGCATCTTTTTTATCCATTAATTCAACACATTCCAAAAGGCTCTTGACATAACGTTTCATATGCTTGTCAAATGTTTTATCAAGCTCAGCTGCTGCCTTAAACAAAGTATCCTGGTTTATGTTCTTTAAATCATCCTTGTGACCTAGGTAAAATTGACGTTTTCCGGCCAAAAAATAGAGATATTCTATGCCATCTCTTTCTCTTATGTGTACTGTCATGTGTAATGCATACATGGGAATAATTAAATAAGGTTTGTGTATTGTATAGATTACATAAATGAATCAAATAAGCGATCTAGACAAAGGTAAAATAACCCACTGGTGCTATTCTACAACTAATGAAGTCGCCGAAAGGTTGACCGATGTGGGAAAAAATATGCGAGTATCGATCAATAATCCTCAAACCGCAAAAAAGACTAGAAAAAATAGCATGCTTGCCAATTTAGACATAAAACGATGGTATGATAATACAGCGCGAGGTAGCAGAAACACAGCTGAAGTACGACTAAGACGACTAGATAGATTCTGTCAATTACATCAAATCACGCCGATGGAATTAGTTGAACTTGGTAGACGGGACCTCAAAACCATAACGGACCTGCTAGAAGATCACGTCAGTATGATGGAAGAGAAAGGCTACGCTCCAGCATACATCGAAGGTCTACTAAAGTCAGTTAAATCATGGCTTAGACACTTTGATGTGATTATCCAACGCCGAATAAGAATAACAAATGCACATCTAACACCTACTTTGGAAAATGAGCGTGTACCAAACGAACAAGAATTGACTGAGATATTCAATATAGCATCTCAAAGGGATGCAGTAATAATATCTCTCATGGCAAAATCCGGTCTTCGACCAGAAGTTCTAGGAAATGATAACGGAACTGAAGGACTAAAGATGAAAGATCTACCAGATGTGATAATTCAAGGAGGAATAGCAAGATGTATCAGCAAACCTATGCGAATAATGGTAAGAACAGAGCTCTCAAAGGCCAGACACCAATACTTTACCTTTGCAACATCTGCATCTATTGAAATATTACTCTCATACCTTAATGAGAGACTAGCAAATGGTGAACCTCTACATGGAAACTCTCCTATAGTTGCACCATATGCTGCATACAAAAAACGCAGAGGTGGAAACAACGGAAAATCATTCCTTCCAACAAAACAGGTAAGCAATAGAGTGCGCCAGGTCTTTAGACCACGATTCACTTGGAGACCATATGTCCTAAGGGCATACTTTGATACACAACTGCTCATCGCCGAGTCAAAAGGCAAGATTGCACACGATTTTAGAGTCTTTTTCATGGGTCATCGAGGAAGTATAGAGGCAACATACACTACAAACAAAAGTATACTTCCAGAAGATCTGCTTGAAGCCATGCGTGATTCATTTCAGCGCTCCGAAGAACATCTAGACATTGAAGATGTTCTAGAGGATAAAGTTGAAAAAACAAAGGAACTAGCACACGAGACGATTCAAAAAGCTACGCCAGAACAGCTTGGAGTAATACTAGAGACATTCCAGAAATTGGGTGTCGGTAAAATGCTCCAAGTCAGTGCGTAGCAAACTCTGATGATGCAGAAGAGTTTATCTCAAAAGGCTGGAGATTTGCTGGTGTGCTACCAAACGGCAAAGTTGTTCTTGAAAGAAATGCATGATGTAAACGTGGTTTATACGGAAAAATTATGATCGCAATTGTATAAAAATTACGTATATTTTCGGTTTCCCTTCCTCGAGGACGGCAGCCCCTTCGGGCCCGCTT